>DBMH01000038.1 GCA_002297645.1 Rhodanobacteraceae bacterium UBA703
CGCGGCGTCGAAGCGCGCCGCGCGCACCCGCCGCACGTGGACCTGCGCCTCGCGTTCGGCGCGAGCGCCGTGGTGCTCGCACTCGCGCTCGGCATCGCCCACTACCAGCAGGAAGCGCAGCATCGCGCCTTTGCCCGGCAGCTCCGCAGCGCGTTCGAGGCCGAGCGCCGGGAGCACGGCATCGCGCGCGACCTGCCGAGCGCTCGCGCGGACGTGCGCATCGTCGTCCTTTCCGCCCCGCCCGCAGGGCGCTGAACCGCGTAACCCCCGGCGAACGTCCGGCGTGAGAAGATGGCGCGTCGGGTTTCGGAGACTTCCATGATCGCTCGCGTCTGGCGTGGCATCACCCTGGCGGAAAAGGCGGACGCCTACATCGCCTATCTCAACGAAACCGGCCTCAAGGACTACTCGAAGACACCCGGCAACCGCGGCGTCACGGTCCTGCGCCGCCGGCAGGGCGACCACAGCGAGATCGTGCTGATCTCGCTGTGGGATTCGATGGACGCGGTGCGTGCGTTCGCCGGCGAGAACCCGGAACGCTCGGTGTACTACCCCGAGGACGAGGACTACCTGCTCGAGATGGAGCCGCTGGTGCGCCACTACGACGTGGTCGACCGGCTCGTGCCGTGACCCGGCGGGCGGAACTATCGGCGGCGTACCGACTCTGACCTGCGCCGCGGCCCGCGGCGTCGGGAAGGGAACGACACCATGCTGAAGCCGATCCTCTGCGCGCTGCTGGCGACCGCCGCCACCTCAGGCCTTCCATCCGCCCGCGCGGCCTCCGCCGCGAAGAGCGACGTCGTCATGTACGCGACCCGGAGCTGCGGCTACTGCGCCCGGGCGCGCGAGCACTTCCGCGCGCGCGGCGTGCAATGGGACGAACGCGACGTCGAAACCTCGGCCCAGGCCGCACGCGAATGGAAGGCGCTCGGCGGCACCGGCACCCCGGTCATCGTGATCGGCGACGAGCGCATCGTCGGCTTCCAGCCGCAGCGCATCGACGCCGCGCTGGCGAAACGCGGCGCGGGACGCTGACGCTTCCCCACCGAGGCATTCGGTGAATAATCGGCGTTTCGGCCACCGGAGTTCCGCCATGCGTCTCGCTCTCGCGCTGTCCCTGCTGCTCGCCGCCCCTGCATTTGCGCACGACCACGCCGCCGCCGGACACGACTCCGCGCCGGCGGCCGCGAAGCCCGTGCAGACCACCCGCGACGGCTCGGTCTACGGCGCGAAACTGCCGGAGCCCGCACCGGCGACGGTGCGTCTCGACGACGTCGTGGCGAAACCCGACGCGCTGCTCGGCACGACCGGCGCGTTCAGCGGCCGCATCACGCAGGTCTGTCAGAAGCAGGGCTGCTGGATGGTGCTGAGCACGGACAACGGCGAGTTCGCGCGCGTCACCATGCACGACCATGCGTTCGGCGTGCCGAAGGACGCGAAAGGCGAAGCCGTCGTCTACGGCACGCTCGACGCGAAGACGCTGTCCGCGGCGGAGGCCGAGCACCTGAAGAAGGACGGCGCCACGGCGCCGGCGCAGCGCGAGCTGCGGATCGATGCGACGTCGGTGTTGATTCGCGACGCGGGTTGAGCGTCGGACCGAGGTTTTCTGCGATTCCACAGGAATCCTGTGGAATCCCTTATCCACGGGACAGCTACCGTACGCCGTTGACGGATTTCTCTCGCTCGATGGTCAACCTATCCATCAGCTTCGAACATTTGTCCCAAAGGTCACTGGGCGAGTACTCGTTCAAACAAGGATCGATCGGCTTCTGGCTGCGCAGATACTCTCTCGCAGCCTCGAGTTGGAGCTGTCCGATGGTGGCTGGCTTGCCGCGCGGATCAAACGCCCCGAATTCCATTGTTCCCGAACAGGTATTCAATGAAACCACTGCGGCATCTTTCGGATTCGAAACGACCAGATAGTAGATTCCCGGCTGCAGGATGACGCCGCAGTCCCCTCCCCCGTACCAGCTGGCCAGTTCGCGCTTTCCTTTCGACTCGCCTTTCAATGTCTCGGCAAGCTCGAACTTGGCACGGACTGGCCCGGCGCTGTGTACGCTCTTGAGGCTGTCGACATCCAGTCGTGTTTCAACCACTCGCACCAGCATCACGAGGGAGGCTTGATCCAGCTGTTGCTTGAGAGATAGGCGGAAGCAGCTGCATGCGGAGGCATCCGTCATCAGGAGCATCAGTAGTACAGCCAGCGCCAATCGTTTCATCACTTCTTCTTCGGCACATACAGGTCCGTGATCGTGCCCTCGTAGACCTCGGCCGCCATGCCGACCGACTCGCTCAGCGTCGGATGCGGATGGATCGTCAGGCCGATGTCGGCGGCCTCGCAGCCCATCTCGATCGCGAGCGCGGCTTCGGCGATCAGGTCGCCCGCGTTCGGTGCGACGATGCCGGCGCCGATGACGCGATGCGTTTCCTCGTCGAACAGCAGCTTGGTGAAACCTTCGGTGCGACCGATGCCGACCGCGCGGCCCGAGGCCGCGTGCGGGAACTTGCCGACGCCGTACTTGACGCCCGCCTTCTTCGCCTCGGCCTCGGTCAGGCCGACCCAGGCGATCTCGGGATCGGTGTAGGCGACCGACGGGATCACGCGGGCGACGAATTCGCTCTTCTCGCCGGCGGCGACTTCGGCCGCGACCTTGCCTTCGTGCGTGGCCTTGTGCGCGAGCATGGGCTGGCCGACGAGGTCGCCGATCGCGAAGATGTGCGGCACGTTCGTGCGCATCTGCTTGTCGACCGGGATGAAGCCGCGATCGGTCACCGCGACGCCGGCCTTGTCGGCACCGATCTTCGCGCCGTTCGGCGTGCGGCCGATCGCGACGAGCACGCGGTCGAACAGCATCGGTTCCGGCGCTTTCTCTCCTTCGAACGTCGCCTTCAGGCCTTTCTTCTCGGCTTCGATCCTGGCGACCTTCACCTTCAGGTGGATGCCGGCGTAGCGCTTGGACAGGCGCTGCTGCAGCGGGCGCACGAGGTCGGGATCCGCGCCCGGCATCAACTGGTCCATCAACTCGACGACGGTGACTTCGCTGCCGAGCGCGTCGTATACGCAAGCCATCTCGAGGCCGATGATGCCGCCGCCGACGACGAGCAGCTTCTTCGGCACGTCCTGCAGCATCAACGCGTCGGTCGAATCCATCATGCGCGGGTCGTCCCACGGGAAGCCCGGCAGCTTCACCGCCTGCGAGCCCGCCGCGATGATGGCCTTCTCGAAACGCACGAGCTTGATGCCGTCCTTCGTCTCGACCTCGATCTCGTGCGGCGACACGAAGCGGCCCGTCCCGGTGACGACCGTGACCTTGCGCTGCTTCGCCATGCCGGCGAGACCGCCGTTCATCTGCGCGACGACCTTGTCCTTGTAGGCGCGCAGCTTGTCGAGGTCGATCGTCGGCTGGCCGAACGCGATGCCGATGTCGCCGGCATGCGCGGCTTCGTCGATGACGCGCGCGGCGTGCAGCAGCGCCTTCGACGGAATGCAGCCGACGTTGAGGCAGACGCCGCCGAGCGGACCGTAGCGCTCGATCAGCACGGTGTTCTGGCCGAGATCGGCAGCGCGGAACGCCGCGGTGTAGCCGCCGGGGCCGGAGCCGAGCACGACGACCTGGCATTCGATGTCGGCCTTGCGGCCGGAATCGCCGGCGGCCTTCGGTGCCGCCGCGGACGGCGGCGGTGTCGGTGCCGCAGTTGCCGGAGCCGGAGCGGCAGGAGCGGCCGCCGCGGGTTTCGCCGGCTCGGCACCGGCCGCATCGGCGGCTTCGATCACCGCGACGACGGCGCCTTCGCCGATCTCGTCGCCGAGCTTGACGCGGATCTCTTTCACGACGCCGGCCGCACTCGACGGCACCTCCATCGTCGCCTTGTCCGATTCGAGCGTGACGAGGCCCTGGTCCTTCGCGACGGTGTCGCCGACCTTCACGAGGACCTCGATGACCGGCACGCCGGAGAAGTTGCCGATGTCCGGGACCTTGACTTCGATCGTGCTCGCCATGATGCGCACCGCCGCTGAAGAAAGAAGCCGATTCTACGAGATCGCGCGCCCTTGCCGATGCCCGTCCGCCGACGCGCATCCATCCGATGATCCCTGCGCCGCCGAACCTCCGTATGCGAGAGGGAAGACGCCCGCCCGCGCCCCGCGGCGGACGCTCCAACGTCCCCATCGGAGAAACCCCATGTCCATCGCTCGAAACCTCCCGCTCCACGCCCGCCTGGCGACGATGCTGGCGCTGTGCGCCGGACCGGCCTGCGCCGCCCTGCCGCTCGACGGCGCGCTCGACCCGTCCTTTCCCGTCAGCGGCAAGCGGCCGATTCCGTTCCAGGCCATGGATTCCACGGCCGCCGACGCCGTCGTCGACGGTTTCGGCCGCACCTATCTGGTCGGCTCCGTCGCCACCGGCAGCGGCGTGCGCATCGGCATCACGCGCCTGCGCAAGGACGGCACGACGGACCTGGGCTACGGCCCGCAGGACGTCGGCCTGGTGGTCGCGCCCGAACAGCCCGGCTTCGACATCCTCGGCACCGCCGCCGCCCTCGACGCACAGGGCCATCTGCTCGTGGGCGGCACGCTGTCGCAGAACGGCCAGTCCGATGCCTTCGGCCTCTGTCGTTTCGACATCGACGGCAACCTGGCGACATTCCCGAACGGCTTCCAGTGCATCCGCATCGCCTTCGAAGTCTTCGGCAGCTCCCAGTCGGCCGATCTGCACGACCTCGTCGTGCAACCGGACGGCAAGATCGTGCTGGCCGGAGAGGTGCACTACAGCGCGGCGACGACCCATTTCGTCGTCGCGCGACTGGATGCCACCGGCGACCTCGACACCAGCTTCAACGGCACCGGCAAGGTTTCCCATGCGATGGCCGGCAGCGCCGGCAGCCGCGCGAACTCGGCGGCGATCGCACGCAACGGCAAGATCGTTCTCGGCGGAGAGGTCACGCTCAGCGGCCGCCCCGACAGCGATCTCCTGCTGGTACGCCTGATGCCGAACGGCAGTCTCGACGGCGATTTCGGCACGAACGGCTTCGCCACGTTCGCGCCCGTCCAGAACACGCGCGACCAGGCGATCGAGAAGATCGCCCTGCTGCCGGGCGATCCGCAACTGCTGCTCGACCAGGCCATCGTCGCGGCGGGTTCGATCGGGACCGCCCCCGGCAGCAACCTGACCCACGGACTCATCGCGCGCATCAACGCCGACGGCAAGAGCCTCACCCCAGGCTTCGGCGGCGGTCCCGGCTACCGCGTCGACGACACCGGCCACTCGCTGGAATTCAACGACATCGCCCTCGAAGCGGATGGCCGCATCGCCGTCGTCGGCACGATCACCGCCTTCGGTACGCCCACCGCTTCGCCGACGTTCTACGTCACGCGCTTCCTGCCGGGCGGCACCCAGGACACCGCGTTCAACGCGCCGCACGGATTCACGACGATCGACGTCGGCCTCAGCGGCACCGGCGCGGTCGGCGGCGACCACGCCGGCGCGATCGCCTTGCAGAACGGGCGCATCCTCGTCGCCGGCCGTTCGCTGGCTTCGGCCAATCCCCTGGAGGTGGATTTCTCCGTCGCGGCCCTGGTGCGCGACCGCATCTTCGGCGACGGGTTCGACTGAGATCCGCGAGGAGGCGTCGGTGCCTCGCCTCGCGGAGCGCTCCATCTCCGGATCGGGCGCACGAGGGGCGGGTTCGCGCGACCGCGCCGGTGCGGGTATCGGGTGCACGCGCGGAAGCGCTTCGACGGAAGGGCGTCACGCACGGACGGGCCGCGTGGCGACACGCCGGCCCGTCCGTGAAAGCGGCTCAGGCCTCGAGCG
>DBMH01000315.1:0-466 GCA_002297645.1 Rhodanobacteraceae bacterium UBA703
GGCTCCGGGCGTTCCGGAGCCGGCGTCGAGCGGACCACACCGGACACGGCCGGCTGCTCGGGCTCCTCGCTCGGGCGCAGCATCGTCGGCAATGGCTTCTGGGCAACCGGCGTCGTGCGCTGGTAGCTCGGCTTCATGTCTTCGCCGACGTCGGCCGCGCGCAGGCGCTGGATCTCGAGGTGCGGCGTCTCGAGCTGCTCGTCGGCGACGACGATGACGTTGACGTCATGGCGCGCCTCGATCTCGCTGAGCTGGCGGCGCTTCTCGTTGAGCAGGAAGTTGGCGACGCTCGGCGGCGCCTGCACCAGCACCTGGCCGGTGCTGTCCTTCATCGCGTGTTCCTCGACCAGCCGCAGCGCCGACAGCGCCAGCGATTCGACGCCGCGGATGCGGCCGTGGCCCTCGCAGCGCGGGCAGACGATTTGCGTCGATTCGCCGAGGCTCGGGCGCAGGCGCTGGCGCGACA
>DBMH01000315.1:526-12210 GCA_002297645.1 Rhodanobacteraceae bacterium UBA703
AGTCGATCACGATCAGGCCGCCGGCGTCGCGGATGCGCAGCTGGCGCGCGATCTCGACCGCCGCTTCGCAGTTCGTGTTGAACGCGGTTTCCTCGATGTCGCTGCCCTTGGTCGCCTTCGACGAATTGATGTCGATGGCGGTCAGCGCCTCGGTCTGGTCGATCACGATCGAGCCGCCGGACGGCAGGCGCACGGTGCGCTCGAACGCGTTCTCGATCTGCGTTTCGATCTGGAAGCGCGAGAACAGCGGCGTGGTGTCCTGGTACAGCTTGAGCTTGCGCAGGTTGTTCGGCATGACCTGCTGCACGAACTCGCGCGCGTCGTGGTACAGCTCCTCGTGGTCGATCAGGATCTCGCCGATGTCGTTGCGCAGGTAGTCGCGCAGCGCGCGGATGATCAGCTTGGATTCCTGGTAGATCAGGAACGGCGCGTGGCGCGACTGCGCGGCCTCGGAAATCGCCTTCCACAGCTGCAGCAGGTAGTCGAGGTCCCACTGCAGTTCTTCGGCGTCGCGGCCGAGGCCGGCCGTGCGCACGATCAGGCCCATGTCGTCGGGCACGTTGAGGTGGTCCAGCGCTTCCTTGATGTTGGCGCGGTCCTCGCCCTCGATCCGGCGCGACACGCCGCCGGCCTTCGGGTTGTTCGGCATCAGCACCATGTAGCGGCCGGCGAGGCTGATGAACGTGGTCAGCGCCGCGCCCTTGTTGCCGCGCTCTTCCTTCTCGACCTGGACGACCAGTTCCTGGCCTTCCTTCAGCAGTTCGCGGATGCCGGCCTTGTTCGGATTGAGTCCCGGCGTGAAGTACTGCGGCGAGATCTCCTTCAGCGGCAGGAAGCCGTGGCGGTCGGCGCCGTAGTCGACGAAGCAGGCTTCGAGGGACTGTTCGACGCGGGTGATGCGCGCCTTGTAGATGTTGGCCTTCTTCTGTTCCTTGGACGGGATCTCGATGTCGAGGTCGTAGAGGTTCTGGCCGTCCACGATCGCGACGCGCAACTCCTCCCGCTGAGTTGCGTTGATCAACATGCGTTTCATTGTCGTTTCTTCCTTTAGCGCTCGACTGCCGTCGGCGCTGCGCGGTGTTCGCGCTGCGCTGTCCCGCATTTCGCGGGCCGACGGCGGCAGGTGCGCCTGTCTCCAGCCGGTGCTTCCGCGCACCGGCCAACATGGGGTTGTGCGTATCCGCGGACCCGCGCCCTCGTTCCGACGGCGAGCAATCCGCGACCCGAGCCATTACGATGCGCTGCTGCTCCGGCGCCGCGCTCCGATGGAGTCACCGCGGGCGCAGGATGCGGAAGGATGCAACGGACGGGTGCGTCAGAGGCTGTTCCGAACTCCCGCGGATGGGGTTGGGAACGGCGCGACACGCAACCGCAGCATATCAGTTCCAGGGCTTTTTTTTCAATGAAGACACAGACTTCGGCGACAAACCGCGACCCGTCCGCAGGCGCGCGTGTGCAGATCGTCGCCGTTCCCGAGGATCGCGACGGCCAGCGGCTCGACAACTTCCTCGCGACCCGGCTCAAAGGCGTGCCCAAGAGCCTGATCTACCGCATCTGCCGCACCGGCGAGGTGCGCGTGAACGGCAGCCGCGCCAAGCCGGACCGGCGCCTGGCGACCGGGGACGAGATACGCATCCCGCCGGTGCGGCTGGCCGAGCGCGGCGAGGCGGCGCCGCCGCCGAACGCCCAGCTGAACCGCATCGAGGCCGCGATTATCCACGAGGACCGCGACTTCCTCGTCATCGACAAGCCGGCCGGCATCGCCAGCCACGGCGGCAGCGGCGTGAGTTTCGGAGCGATCGAACTGCTCCGCGCGGCGCGCCCGCGCGACACCCTGGAACTGGCGCACCGGCTCGACCGCGACACCAGCGGCGTGCTGGTGCTGACGCGCAAGCGCTCGGCGCTGACCGGCCTGCAGGCGGCGATCCGCGAAGGGCGCGTCGAGAAGCGCTATCTCGCGCTGATCGAAGGGGCGCTGCCGAAGTCGAAGCTGACCGTCGATGCGCCGCTGCGCAAGTCCGTGCTGCAGGGCGGCGAGCGCATGGTCCGCGTCGATCCGGAAGGCAAGCCGTCGCGCTCGCACTTCAGCGAAATCCAGCGCTATGCCGGGGCCAGCCTCGTGGAGGTCGCGCTGGAGACCGGGCGCACGCACCAGATCCGCGTGCATGCCCAGCACCTCGGCCATCCGCTGGCCGGCGACGAGAAGTACGGCGAAAGAGAATTCAATCGAAGAATGCGCGACAAGGGATTGAAAAGACTATTCCTTCATGCCGCGCGCTTCGAGTTTTCGCTGGGTGAGCGCGGCTTCAGCTTCAGCGCCCCGCTGGCGCCGGAACTGGTCGCCGTGCTCGATGCGCTGGGCGGATGAGCGCGGCTGTGCGGAGGAAGGGCCGCGCGCGCCATGGCGCGAAGACGCGTCCTTGTTCGTCGTCATGGCCGCGGACGCCGGCATGACGACGTTGAGCCTGGCCCCCTGCTGGGGCCCGGCGCCGGGGTCGAGTCCGGACCCACGCCCGTTCCGGACGCGGTGGGTTGAAATTCCCGAGGAATGACGATGATCGAACTGGTCGGCTTCGACGGCGACGACACCTTGTGGCACAGCGAAGGCTACTACCAGCATGCCGGCGCCGAATTCGAGCGCATCGTCGGTCACTGGATCGACATCGGCGACGTCGGGGTGCGCAGCCGGCTGGTGGCGGCCGAGCGCCGCAACCTGGCCTTGTTCGGCTACGGCGCCAAGAGCATGGCGCTGTCGATGGTCGAGGCCGCGATCGAGCTGACCGACGGACGCATATCGGCCGTCGACATCCATCGCATCATCGGCCTCGGCAAGACGGTGCTGGAGCATCCGGTCGAACTGCTGCCGGGCATCCGCGCCGCGGTCGAGGCCGTCGCGACGCGGCATCGCGTCGTGCTGATCACGAAGGGCGACCTGTTCCACCAGGAACGCAAGGTCGCGCAAAGCGGCCTCGGCGACCTGTTCGAGCGCATCGAGATCGTGTCGGAGAAAGACCGGAAGAGCTATGCGCGCGTGATCGCCGAATGCGGCACCGAGGCGGCGCGCTTCGCGATGGTCGGCAACTCGATGCGTTCGGACATCGAGCCGGTCATCGAGCTCGGCGGCTGGGGCATCCATATGCCCTACCACGTGACCTGGGAGCTCGAACTCGAGCACGGCGTCGAGAGCGAACCCCCGCAGGTGCTGACGATCGCCGGTCCTGAGGCGATCCCGGAAGCGCTCGCGCGCTGCGAGCGCTCCGTAGGGACGGTCTGAGTCCGTCGATCGGAATCCGTCAGCCTGCGCGCAGGTCCTCGACCTTGGCCGCGCAGATCAGGTCGTTCAGCGACAGCCCGCCGACGTCATGCGTCGAGTAGCGCACGATGCAGCGGTTGTAGTGCACCTCGAGGTCCGGATGATGGTCCTCGCGGTGCGCGATCGAGGCGACCGCGTTGACGAAGGCCATGGTGTGGAAATAGTCGGCGAAGCGGAATTCCTTGCGGATCTCGCCGCCTTGGTCGGCGCGCTGCCATCCGGGCAGCAGGGCCAGTCCGGCGTCGATGTCGGTGGCGGACAGGCCGGCGTCCTTGCCCTTGCGTGGAACGCAATGCGCGGCGCGCAGCGATTCGATGTTCATGTCGGCTTCCTCTGGATGGCGGCGCAGCACGGTAGCGCAGTCCGCCTCCGTTGCGTAGCGCCTCCGCCGCCTCGCGATCGCGCGCGCGGGGCGCACGCAATCGCGAGAGAGGCTCACTCGATCGGACAGGCGTCCGGATCCTCCGGGTTTTCGAAGCCGTTGCGGAAGACCGCCTCGGCCAGCTCCAGTACGGTGACGGCGAGCGGCTTGGCTTCGCTGGGTGCGTTGCCGCCGTCGCCGTCGTAGCGCGCGCCGAGTGCGAGTGGGGCCACGGGCTGGCCGTGGACAGAAAGCGTCGCCCGGCACGTGGCCGTGCCGCTGTCGACGTGGACGTCGCTGCACAACGCGCCGTGGCCATCATCGAAGTCCACGTTGCCGGTCGCGCCGACGCCACCGGCCAGCGTGGCGACGAGCGTGAACGGTTGTCCCGCGACGAATGTGCGCATGCAAGGACTCGACAGCGTCAGCGTCGTGGCGGCCTGGGCGATCACGAGCGTGGCGTTGCGGCTGCCTTGGTAGTTGGGATCGTCGACGGTGGCGACGACGTCGTAGCTGCCGGCATTGGTCGGCGCCGTGGTGGCCGCGTCGTAGGTGACGGTTACGCTCAGGTCCGGCGGTTCGGTCGTCACGGTGACGGCATGCGGCTGGCCGTCGTAGGAAGCGGAAAGGCCGCCCAGCGTCAGCGTGGCCGCTGCCTTGGCGATCGTTGCCGTGGCATGGCCGCTGGCCGTGTAGTTCGTGCCGTGGCAGACCGCCGTCACCGGTGTGCTGCCGGCGCCCGGGCCGACGCTAGACGGCGTGACGGTACAGCTCGTGGCCGGCTCGTCGTGGATGTGCGCAGTGACCGTCCTGGCATTGCCGTCGTAGAGGAAGTCGAGCGTGCCGAAATCGACCGTGCCGATGGCCCTGGCGATCACCGCGACGGCGTGGCTGCTGCCCGTGTAGTTCGTGCCGTTGCAGGTCGCCGTCACCGGTGTGCTGCCGGCACCTGGGCCGACGTTCGACGGCGTGACGGTGCACTGCGCGCCGGGCTCTTCGCGGAGCGTCGCCGCGATCGTCTTGGGGGTGCCGTCGTACGTGAACTCCAGCGTGCCGAAATCGACCGTGCCTACGGCACGCTGCACGGCGTGGTCCAGCGTGTTCGAGGCGGGTTGCGCGCTGGCCGTGTAGGTGGCATCGCCGCCGTATCGCGCGACCAGTGCATGGTCGCCGACGCTCAAGGCGGCGGTCGTGCACTCGGCCGTGATCGGTGCGGTCGTGGTCAGGGCCACGGCGGCGCAGCCGGCGATCGGCGCGACGCCGTCGTGGAACGCGACCGTACCCGTCGGGATTGCGCTGGCCGGTGCGACGGGTTCGACGGTGGCGGTGAAGGTCAGCGTCTGGCCGTGCGGGCTCGGATTGTCGCCGCTGCTCAGGGCCAGCGTGGTCCGGGTACGGGCGGGGGCCGGCGTAGCCTTGAGGACGTTCGACGGTGCGCCGATTCCCGAAGCGTTGCGCGCGGTGACGTGGCAACTCACTTCGACGTCGTTGGCGAGGCCGGTCACGCTCAGCGGCGACGCCACCCCGATGGTCGATCCGGTGCCGCAGGTCGCGGTGTAGTCGATGAACGGCGAGCCGATGCCGCTGTAGCCGATCTGCAAGGTGACGCTGCCGTTGCCGGGCGCGGCCGCCGTGATGATCGGCTGGGCCGGCAGCACCTGGTGCTGCACGTCTACCGGATAGGGCAACGAGCTCGCGGCGCCGTTCGCGTCGTCGCCGCCGTACCAGGCACTGAGCGCCCATCTGCCGCTCGCGCCGGTGGACAGGTTGCAACTGCCGGTCGACGGCGTGCCCGGCGTCAAGGTCGCCTCGCACGACGTGTAGGCTTCGGTGCCGTCGAATATCCGCACGCGGCCCGTGGGCGGCTGGGCGCCCGCACCGGCCACGCTCACGTTGACGGTGTAGCCGCGGCCCACTTCCGGATGCTCGGGCGAAATCGACACGATGCTGACCGCGCTCGCGGCGAACGTGGCCGGATACTGGCTGAGAAACACGTTCGAGACGGACGTTCCGTCGGGTGTCGTCAGGTTGTTCGCGCGCGAGGCGAACGCGCCGAGGCCGTTGTCTCCGAGCGCGTGCGGCCACGCGCTGCTGGCGGCATTCGCCGCCATGCCGGCCGCGGTTTGCGACAGACGCCTGATCGCTCCGGTCGCGCGGTCCTTCACGTAGAAATGCGGCGTGCCGTCGCCGTCGGCGACCAGGTTGCCCTGCGCGCAGACGAAGCCGACGAAGCGCGCGCCGGAACTGAACGACGGCGAGGCGCAGTCGCCGCCCGTGCCCTGCGCGCCGGGCGCGCTGGTGTTGACGCGCTCGACCGCGCCGGTCTGCAGGTCCTTGACGAAGATGTCGGCGGCGCCGTTGTCGTCGCCCGGCACGAGGTTCGTGGCCCACGATACGAAGGCGACGTAGCGGCCGTCGGCGCTCACGGCCGGCTGTTCGCTGTTGCCGTTGCCGGCGACGCCGCCGGCGTCGGTGCTGACCAGTTGCAGCCGGTCGGGAAGGTAGACCTCACGCAGGTTGCGCGCGAATACGTTGCGCACGGCGTTGCCGCCGACACCGAGATTGGTCGCGTCCGAGGCGAACGCGAGGATGCGGCCGTCGTCGGAAATCGACGGCTGCATGCTGTTGCCGTTGCTGCCCGGCGTGGGCATGAACGCGTTTCCGCCGTGCGGGTAGACGAGGATGTCGGTATAGCCGTTGTGGTCGGCGCTGAGGTTGGTGTCGGCCGAGGCGAAGGCGAGGTACTTGCCGTCGCGGCTCACCGCCAGCGGCGCCTGCGCATCGGCCGGCGTTTGCGAGCCGTAGTACAGGTTCATCCGCTCGATGCTGCCGTCGGCGAGGTGCTTGCGGAATACGTCGACCTTGCCGTTGGTGTCGCCGGCGACGAGGTTGCTCGCTGCGGAGAGGAAGTACACGTCGCCCGCGTCGTCGGCGTAGGCCGGCGCGAAGCTCGCGCCGTTGCCGGGCGTGCCGTCGGCGGCGATGCTCAGGCGGGTGATCGCCGTGGTGTCGGTGCGGCGAAGGAAGACGTCGCGAACGCCATTGGTGTCGGCGTCGATCAGGCGTGTGCTCCACGAGTCGTAGGCCACGAGGCTGCCGTCGCGCGAGATCGCCGCATTGCCGCTGTCGGCGTCGTTGCGCGGGCCGGACAGCGCGCCGCTCGCACGCTGCGTGAGGCCGAGCGTACGGTCGCGCACGAACACGTCGGCGGCGCCGTTGCCGTCGGGCGGAACGATCGTCGACGACACCGACTGGAACGCGACGAAGCGCCCGTCCGCGCTGATCGACGGCCACAGGCGCGTCTCCCAGGACACCTGTTCTTCCAGCGCGGCGGCACCGCCCGGAGTCACGTGCTGGTTCACCATCGCGCCGGTCTGGCGATCCTTGACGAACACGCCGACGTAGTTCGGCGACGCGACGACGCCGAGCTGGAACGCGACATAGCGCCCGTCGGCGCTGAGCGCGGGCGTCAGGCTGTTGTTGTAGAGATTGCCCTGGGCGGCCAGCTCGATCGCGCCGCTGCCCATGTCCTTGACGAATACACGGTTGCCGCTCCAGCCGCTGATCGGCAGGTTGGTCGAATTGCACTGGAAGGCGACGAAGCGCCCGTCGGCGCTGATCGCGGGGTAGTCGTTGCAGCTGTTGTCGGCCGGCGTGCCGTCCGCTGCCGCGCTGGCCAGGTCCGACGCGCGCGTGAGGCGGTCCTTCACGAAAACGCGATTGCTCGTCGAGTTCGCGGTGAAGTTCGGAACCAGGTTGCCCGCCGTCGAGTTGTAGACGACGTAACGACCGTCCGCGCTGATCGCCGGGAACTGGCTGTGGTTGTCGCCGGGCTGGTCGGCGGCGTTGCTGCTGACCAGGTCCAGCGCGCCGGTGGCGAGATCCTTGACGTAGGCGTCGACACGGCCGTTGGAATCGCCCGGCGCCAGCGCGCGATAGGTGGAAAACGCCACGTAGCGTCCGTCGGCGCTCAGCGACGAGCGCAGCGTCAGCGATGCAAGCTCGGCGCTGGTCGGCGCGCTGCCGTCGGCGCGCGTGGTCGCACGCACGAGGGCACCGCTGTAGAGATCCTTGACGAACACGTCCTTGTCGCTGCCGTCGCCGGGAAAGAAGTTGCTCGCCTCGGACTGGAACGAGACGTAGCGGCCGTTCGCGCTGATCGACGGGAAGCGGCTCGCGCCGTTGCCCTGCGTGCCGTCGGCGGTGACGCTGACGCGGCGGACCGCACCGCTGAGCTGGTCGCGCACGAACACGTCTTCGACGCCGTTGCTGTCGTCGCCGACGAGATCGCTGGCGATCGACGAGAACACCACGAAGCGCCCGTCCGCCGAAAGTCCCTGGTTCGATCCGGTCGAGGCCGCATTGCTCGTCGGGTAGCCCGAAAGCGCCTGCGACGCCAGGGTGGGGTACGGCGATCCGGGCGTGACGGTCTGCGTCACCGCCGATGTGACCATGGCGGGATAGTTCGCATCACCGCTCCACGCGGCCGTCAGATGGTGCGTGCCGACCGTGCTGCTGCGCCACAGGCACTGCCTCGCCGGCAGCACGATCTCGCAGCTATCGGCCCCGTCGCCGACCACGATGATTCCGGTCGGCGCAGGCGCCGCGTTGAAGGGACGCACGTCGAGTGCCACCGTGATGCTCGCCGCCTGTCCGAGCGGGGTGCTGGAGGGCTGGTTGCCGACGATGGCGAAACGGCGCACGTCGTGCGTGGTTTGCGCCGAGCTTGCCGCCCATGCGCCCTGGGCGGCGAACGATGCCGTCAACGTGTGGGAGCCGGCGCGGTTGGACGCGAGCTGGCAGGACGCGGTTTCGTTGGTGGCGCCGGTCAGCGTGGCCGCGCAACGGGCGGTGAGCAGATCGTCGGCGTCGCCGTCGCTCACGACGACGATGCCCTGCGGACGGCCGCCCAGGTCCGGTGTTTCGCGCACCTGCACCTGCACGGTGTACGGCTCGAATGGCTGGGTCGGCCCCGAAGACGGCGCGACGATGCCGGTCGTCGTGGCCCGGCCGGCGAGCACGTTGTGGATCACGCTGGTGCTCGCGGGCGCGACGGCGCTGTCGCCGCCGTAGCACAACTGCATCGTGTGCGTGCCGGAACTGGCGAAGCGGATCGAACAGGTATGCGCCGGCAGCGTCGCCGTGCATTGGTGGGAAGGATCGACCGGCGCCGAGGCGCAGTCCGCCGCTTCCTTGACCACGACCGCGCCGGTGGCTTGCACGGGTGCGGCGTTCGCGGGGGCCGCCAGCGTCCAGCCGAAGTCGACGTCCACGCCGATTGCGGACGGAGCCGGCGTGCGCGTCACGTTCGAGAACTCGACCGTGCCGCTCGACTCGTGCGTGGCGGTCGCGGTGTTGCCGTCCCAGCCACCCCAGCCGACATAGTCGGCGGTCAGCGTCTTGTGCCCGGCGGCCAGCGGGGCCAGCGTGCAGCTGCCGGTGCCACCGGAGGCGGGTGTCAGGTCGATGGAGCAGGCCGCCGTCTGCGCATCCTGGCGATCGCCGTCGCGCACGATGACGGTGCCGCGCGGCGTGCCGTTCATCGGGTTGTAGCCGGCCTTGCCGACCGTCACCTGCACGGCGTAGGGCGCGAGGCCGGAATTCGTGCCGGGTGTCGCGGGATCGATCTGCACGACCGTGTTCGGGCCCGGCGTGAAATACCAGTTCACCGCCGGGTTGAAGCGCATCCGCGTCGGATAGATCAGCCGCCAGTGGTCGGGGGCCAGCGGCGTGAGGCCGACGAGGGTGGCGGCGAATCCCACGCGACCGCCGTCGTCGTCGAAGCGCACCACGATCGAACACTCGCCGCCTTGCGGGTTGTTGTAGTAACCCGCGAAGACCGCGGTGCTGCGATAGTCGTCGGCGGTGCCGGCGATGCCGTCGAGGCCGGCCCGCGCGAGCTGCAGCATCGCGAGATCGTCGCTGTGCAGGTGGTGCTGGACGCGACCCTGCACATAGCCCTGGACGGCGGCCGCCTCGCTGTTCGCGTACCCGAGCGCGGCCATCACCGCGGCATTGCCGTTGGCGGCGAAGTGCTGGCCCGGCGGCAGGTCGTCGAGCGTGCGGGCCATCGTCGTGGTGTCCACGATCGCGGGCAGCGCGGCGGGATCGTTCGACCCGCGCGCGAACCAGGCGAGGCTCACGTCGTCGCCGCGCTGGTCGTCGCCGGAGCCGGGTATGCCGTCGGCGTCGCCGAGGTGATCGAGCACGCCATTGGCACCACCGCCGCTGCGCGTGTCGTCGTAGCGCGACGTGCCGTTGCCGGCGGGGTTGTCGGCCTGGTTGGGATGATCGAGGCCGTGCGCGTGCAGCAATTCGTGCAGCAGCACGGTTTCGAAATCCACCTGGTCGGCCGGTGCGCTGGTGTCCGCGCCGGCGGCGAAGGTGTTGTCCGGCAGCGAACGGAAGCGGTTGTAGGTCGCGATCACGTTGCGCACCGCGGGTTCCGCGGCGGCCGCGAGGCCTGGACTGATCGAACTGTCGATGCAGACGCGGACCGCCGCGAGTTCGCCGCCCGTGCCGAAGTAGTTCTGGTGCGCGATGCGACCGGGTTCGTCCTCGTTCACGGTCACGAAGCTGCCGGCGCCGCTCGGTTGCGGCAGCGAAGCCACGGCGAGTGCGACGAGCGCGGTCAGAGAGAGCGGCCTCACGGCGTGGCCTCCGTCGCGACGCGCTTGCCCGTGCGCCTGGACAGGCCGCGCAGCGCATCGATCGCGCCCGCGACACGGTTCAGCTCCGTCGCCTCGGGATGGCGCGCCGCCGCTTGCAGCGGGTCGCGCGCGACGAGGCGGCGCTGCTCGCTGCCGTCGAGCCATTGCAGGACATAGACGTCGGTATCGAGGTCGGTGAAAACGGTCTGGCCGTTCGATGCCTCCCAGGTGCCGCCGGTCTGCGCGCTCAGGCGTTTCGGGTCGATTCCGCGCAACGCGTCGATCGCGATCGCATCGCGCAGGGATGCCCATTCCTGCACGCTCAGACGCAGCTCGTAGTCGCCGGCGTCGCGCAGGAACCACGGTCGGTGCACGGCGACACAGCCGTCCGGATGCGCGTGCACTTCGACGCGGCTTTCCTCGCCGTCGCGCATCACGCCGCTGCCGATGGCGAGCGCCGCCACGGCCGGCGGCGAATCCGCGCAGGCACCGGCCGCGGCCGAAGCGGCGAGCGGCGACGTCAGGACGGCGGCGGCGACGGCGCGTCGAAGCCAGGGGGAGGGCGGGCGGCTGAACATGAAAGACTCCGGAGTCGCCGCGGAAAGGCGGCGTCACCGTGTCTTTCGTATTTCGGCGCCGGCAGGGATCATCCTGGCGGCAATCGCCTGGCTCGGGTGGTCGCCGGTTCCCGCGTCCTACGGCTNNGTGGCCGGAATCGCTTCCGCTGCGGTGCAGGCGGCGGATACGCGCGAACAGCGGCGACTCCGTCAGCAGCTTGCCGTCGACGTCGGCCAGAATGCCTGCGGCCAGTTGCGCGGCTTCGTCCCGGCGACCGTGCACGCGCAGCCATTCCGCACGCGGCAGGCGCGCCAGCGCGATGCGCGCATCGTGTGGTGCGTAGGTCCGGGCGGCCAACGCTTCGGCGTCCTGCACGGCTTGCAGCGCATCGGCGTCGCCGTCGCGCTGGAGGCGCAGTTGCGCTTCCGCCTGCGCCAGCCGCAAGGCCAGCATCGGTGGAAGATCCGCACGATGCGATGCGGCCTCCCGCAGCAGTTCCTGCGCCGCGTCGACGCGCCCGCACGAGGTCAGCCAACGCGCGCGTTGCACGCGGGCCTCGTTCAATTCCATGTCATCGGACGGGCGCTGGTCCGCCAGCACCGCCAGCGCATCCTGCAGGGCGGCACCGCCCTCGGCCTCGCATCCGCGCCAGTTCAGGATGCGGCCCTGCCGGACGAGGTAGGTCGCGGTCAGGGCGTCCCGAGGACCCCATTTGCGTTTCGCCCGGGCGACCGCCTCGCCGATCCAGCGTTCGGCCTGCGCCAGGTCTCCGGCTGCTTCGGCGACGTTCGCGCGCTGCTGC
>DBMH01000354.1 GCA_002297645.1 Rhodanobacteraceae bacterium UBA703
CGCTGCTACCGATTGGCCCAACAGGAGCGTCACGTCGCCCGCCTGGACGGTTGGCGCGACGTTTTTCAAATGGGGCGAACTGGTCATGTTCCAGGACGTCCATCCGCTCCAGGCCAAGCCATCGAAGGCGCGCACCCATACTCGCTCGTTGCCGGTAGCGTCACCCCCCACGTAGGAGAAATCCGTCAGTTCATCCGCTGACACTGCGATGGGATTGGTGCCTTGGGCGATGCCTCCCTTGCTGAAATAACCGCCACCGGCGGCGTCGTCCCAGAACTCGTACTTCACCGGAACATCGTCATCCGCATCGCTCACGGCAAACAAGGTGCTCACCGCGACCGATTGCCCCAGCCGCACCGTGGCGTCCTGCGCGGTGGTCACCGGCGCTGCGTTCGTCGCGTGGGACGAAGAGGCCATGTTCCACGAGGTCCACGCACTCCAGGCCTGCCCATCGAATGCGCGCACCCACACCTGCTCGCTGCCCATGTCCGACGCGCCAGCGTAGTGGAGATATTCCAATTGATTGACTGATACCGCAATGGCTGTCCCCGAAGGCTGAGTCACGCCATCGAGCACGAAGGCACCGCCTGCCGAACCATCGTCCCAGAATTCGTATTGGAGCGCCGGATCGCCATCTCCATCCGATATGGAAAGGAGTGCGGACACCGGCACCAGACCATTCAAGTTCACCGTAGCATTCTCCGCCGTGACGGTTGGCGCAACATTGGTCAGGTGGGGCGCCGAGGTCATCTGCCAGGACACCCAGGAGGTCCAGGCATCGCCATCGAAAGCGCGCACCCATAACCGCTCCGTGGCGATGGCCTCCCCTCCCACATAACTGAGATCTGCCAGATCGTCCACGTCCACCCCGATGGCCTGTCCGGCGCTTCGGGGGCCACCGTCCAACACGAAACCACCGCCCCCCGCTACATCGTCCCAGAACTCGAAACGCAACGCTTGGCCGGTGACGTCGATCAGCTCGGTCACCGCCACGGCCTCACCCAACAGGATGGTCCGGTTGACGGCCGTCACCGTCAGAGGATCTGCCGTCGGCGACGCCACCGATAGGGTCAGAATGCCGCCCCCGGCCGCCCCACCCCCGTCCACTCCACCGATCTCGATGACCAAGTCACCCACCGCATCCGTCGTCGGCGTTCCGGAGAGGATGCCGGTGACCGCGTCGAAGCTCAGCCAATCCGGCAAAGCTCCGCCAACCGCCAATGTCGCCGAGTAGGTCAAAGGATCTCCGTCAGGATCCGTCAACACCCCCTCGTTCAAGGACACGCTGAAAAATGCGCCCGCCGTCAGCGACAACTGGTCGACCGCCAGTACCGGTGCCGCGTTGTCTGACCACACGGCGGCATCGATATCCTCTTCCATCCATTCGACGTCAGCATGGGGGAAGTAGAAGTATTCCAGCCTGGCCGGCGCGTCGGCGGAAAACCAGTCCCGGACCAGCACCGAACTTGACCAGCCTTCGGCAGTGATCAGCAGGTCGTCGCCATCCCCGGCGTACCGCTGGAAACGCATATTCTCCGGCACGGCTCCCATCACCCGCAAGCCATCGAACGCATCGTCATCCGCCGCCTCGACGATCACGTCATGGCCGCTGTGGGCATCCATGACGTACCGATCACCGCCCGCTCCTCCCACGAGGTAGTCGTCTCCCGCGCCGCCGATCAGTAAGTCATGGCCATCGCCGCCGATCAGGACATCGTCCCCGCCCAAGCCCCAAAGCTCGGTGTACTGGCTCTCGGCCACCAGATTATCGGCTCCGCCGGTGCCGACCAGGACTTCCCAATTCTCATCCTGGAAATGGAAACCTTCCCACAATGCCGCAAACGTCTCCGGCCCCCATATCGCTCCATCGGCAAACTCCCCAAGGAGAGCGACATCGGGTGACCCGTCGAAGTAGACCCCGCTGTCGTCGTCAGACACCGAAAGGTAAACCCGCCCCCACTCCACCAGGGACACCGTCACATCCGCCGCAGCAATGCCCGGGCCGAAGCGGATCGTGCTGATCTCGGAAGGCAAGGTTTCACCCCAGGTTTCGAATTCTTCAATGACATCGAAACCGTGGCCCCGATCGAACACATAGACATCGTTGCCTAATCCTCCTTCCATGTAATCATCGCCCTTGCCCCCCGTCAATTGGTTGTCTCTGTCGTCACCGTAAAGCTCGTCGTCATCAGGAGTACCGACCAGATATGCGGTAAACGACTGCAACTGCTCCCTTTCCCAGACCGTCCCGTCGGCGAACGCCGCCCGGGTGGCACCGGGGAATTCGGCGTAGCGCCAATCCACGATGGTGATGCTGTCGTCGCTGTCCCGAATCCTCAGGACCAGGCCATCCGGCCCGAGGGCAGCGTCGATGTCGCCGGGCGTCACGTCCGCATCGAACAGGATAGTGTCGGCCGACGACGAATTCGTGTCCCAGTCATTCGGCAGAACTCGGTCGTGCCCATCGCCTCGGCCGAAAAGATAAACGTCGTTCCCCGGTCCGCCGAAAAGAAAGTCATCGCCCCGGCCGCCGATCAGCGTATCGTCGCCGCTATGACCATATATCTGATCGTCCATCGGTGATCCGGTAAGTACGTCGTCATTTTCGCTGCCTTCCACGAACATGCCGATCCCGGTCATCTCCCAAATCGCCGCCTCATTCCAGCGGGTGCCGTCCGCAAATTCGATGGCGGATACGCGCACACTCGACGGATGGAACCAGTTGCGTAGCGTTAGCGTCTCGCCGGTATCGATTATCTTCAGGAGAAGATCGTTGCCGTCCGATTCAACCAGCACGTCGCCGGCGACAATACTCGCGTCGAAACGAAGGACGTCGGCGTCGCCTGCCGTCGCCGACTCATTGCCGTAGTCGTCCTGAATGATTAGATCGTTGCCGTCGCCCCGGGTGAACAGATAGACATCGTCTCCCGTTCCGCCGACAAGAATGTCATCTCCTGGCCCACCCGCCAGCGTATCGTTCCCGGCGCCCCCCACAAGCGTATCGACACCCTCGCCGCCGAAGAGCAAGTCATTGCCATCGTTTCCCGTCAGCCTGTCGTTGCCGGCTCTGCCATATATGACATCGTCGACATCTGCGCCCTCGATCCAATCGGAATCCGGTGCCCCGAAAAACGGGCCAGCCACCTCGGCCGCAGTGTGCAGGACCGCCGCGTCCCACACGCTGCCATCGGCGAATTCAATCCGGGCCACGGGCGTCGGATCCGCGAACCAGTTCACCAGCTGCAGGCCGTCGTCGGACTGGGGGAACAGTACGAGCAGATCGTCGCCACTGCGCCGGAAAATCGCCTCGCCAAGGGCAATGTCGTCGCCAAAGCGAACCCGGTCGATGTCCCCGGCAGCGGCGTCGCTCTGATTGATCACATCCCATCCGTCGCCGCGATTGAAGACATACGTGTCATTTCCTGGACCGCCGAACAGGTAATCGTCCCCCGCTCCCCCGCTCAACGTGTCGTGACCATCTATGCCAAACAGAAAATCATTGCCGCTAAGTCCCGACAATGCATCATGCAGCGCGCTTCCCTCGATCCAGTCGTCGTTTTCGGTTCCGGTGATGACGGGGGTGGAGAAGGGCATCGTCGCCGTGGTCCAGACGGATCCATCGGTGAACTCGAAGCGGGCAATCCGCCGCGATGTCGCATCCATCCATCCGGAGAGCGCAATCGCATCATCGCTCCCGGTCAGGCCGAGCGTCAGCGTATCTAGCGCGGAGGAGTAAGCGATCAGGATGTCGGCCGCCGCGATCCCCTCGCCAAAACGAATCGTATCCTTATCACCGACGCCGGCCAGGAACGGAATGTTCCCCACGCGCTGGTCTATCGTCACAATCCCGTCGCCACGGTGGAAGAGATAGATGTCGTCGCCTTGCCCGCCGACCAGATGGTGGCCGCCGTCCGGCCTCGCCTTTAGGGTGTCGTTCCCGGCGCCCCCATACAGGGATTCTTGGCCGGCTACCCCGATTAGGGTATCGTTGCCCCTTGTGCCGACGTTCGGTCCTGGGGCTTTCCACACGGTGCCGTCGTCGAACGTGATGATGTTTGCTTGCCAGCCCGTGACGCGTAGGCTGTCTCCCTCAGAGTCCAGCGACAGCACCAAGTCCTCGTCCTCATAGCGTATCGACATGTCGTCGGCCGTCAGGCCGCCGTTGATGCTGATTCCCCGATAGGCATCGCCACGGATGACCTGCACCCCCATCCCCGGCGCAAATTGGTAGAAGTCTGGATCGAAATCCGGCGCTGGCGGCGCTAACGCGACAAGATCGGCAAGGGACGCCCGGCTGCCATCGGCAAATTCAAAAGCATTGATAGAGGCGCCGAGTGGATCGTCGCTGTCCGCCATCAGGACGCGGATGCCCTGGTCCGCTCCCCAGCCAATATCCAGCGTCACATGGAGGGAACCATCAATGGGCGAAACCACCTGGCCCCAGGAAAAGACCAGGTCCTCCTTCACGATGCCGGCGCCGAACCGGATCTTGGGCGACACTAGCACGCCCGAATCGTAAAAGGCTTGCAGCCCCGCGAGATTCGCCGCGCTCAAGGTAATGACCGGCACATCGGGCGTATAGAAACGACTGGCCGACATCTGTCCTGGCACCTCGACCAGGAACGGCAGCAGATCGACCTTCTTTCCCCCCCCCGAGGCCAACAGATCGGAAAGCGAGCCCCACTCGATGTCTTGCAGAAAACTTTCGACCTCGGCCAGGGTATCGAAATAGCCGCTCTCATAACCGAACGGGGAATACCGGCCACCCTCCTCGTAGCGTTCCCGCCAGCGGTCGATGCCTGCGGCCCGGTAGAACGCGTCCACCACGCTGAAACTGTCTCCTCCCAGCCCGAGCACCAGATCGCTGCCGGTGTTGCTGCGGTTGACTTCCACCACTTGTCCGGCGCCGGCGAGCACCGTGTCGTGCCCGTCGCCCACCACCATGGTTGCGCCGTTCTCCAGCCACTGGTTGCCGCTACCGGCGATGAGCATGTTGCCGCCGATCAGGCGGGAATTGCCGGTGCCGCCATAGGCGAAGCCCGCGTTGTAGATCGTGTTGTTGCCCGTGCCACCGATCACTGCCGACCAGGAATTCGCGTAGACCACGTGGTCGCCGTCTGTCAAATCGATTTCTTCGATCCAGGTGCTGCGCGATTCGGTATTGAGCTGCAACCTCACCGCGGTCGGCGGATCGAGAGCGCCCGGACCGGGCAGATACCGGCCTGTCAGCGTCGCCCCGTAGTGGGTTTTCGTCGTGTCGTAAGTGTAGATCGTGCGCAACAAGCCCGGTTCCCCATTGACGATCCAGGGATAGCTGGATGTCTGGCCGGCGTGCGTCGTATCCCCTGCCCGCGGCGCGCCCCAGACGACCTCCGCCCACAGCCACTGGCTGGAATACTGGTAGTCGCTACCGACCATGAAGATTTCCGCCTCCTCCTCGCTAACGCGCTGCTGACGGATGCTGACGATTTCCTCATAGCCGTAGGCCGATCCGGAATGCGTCCACGTGATGTCATTGACCGCCTCGGTGCTTGTCCACACGACCGTCATATCGTCCGCAGTCATCCCCGTATAAGTGGTCGTGGTCATCTTGTCGGTTTTCGTGGCCAGAAGCTGGGCGGAGTATTGGTAGGCGCGATACCAGGTTCCATCTGCCCGCAGGGTGTAGCCACCATCAGCCAGGCTCTGTTCGGCGCTCATCCGGGCAGTGGCAAGGAACTCGCGGACCCGCGTAGCGATGGGGTCCTCCTGGTACTCCGCGGTCTGCGCCAGCAGGGTATCGGTATCGCTCTGGCCGCCGCCGGCTTCCTGCACCGCCCAGGGCGTGCCGTCGAGGAAATATCCTTCCAGGCGCAAGCTGCCGTCCTCGCCACGGATCGCCAGCACCAGATCGTCATCGTCGCGGGTGGCGGCGATGTCGGCGAAGGCGATCCCCTCGCCCAGCTCGATGCGGTTGGCGCCGCTGTCCACCAGCCGGTCGGTCCCGCCGCTGCGGGCCAGGCGGTACGTGTCAATGCCCTCGCCCCCGGCCAGGACGTTGTCCCGCGCATTGCCGATCAGGCGGTTGTCCAGGGCATTGCCCGCGCCGCGGATCGCCGGGCCGAGGAGGATCAGGTTCTCCACATGGGCCGGCAGGGTGTAGTCGACGCGGGCTTCCACCGTATCGTTGCCCTGGTCCTCTGCCTCGATGATCTCGTCGCCGGTGTCGTCGATGCGGTAAGTGTCGTTGCCCTCACCGCCGATCAGGCGATCATGCAGGACGCTGCCGATCAGTAGGTCGTCGCCAGGGGTGCCCAGGATGTCGCTGCCACGGGCGAGCAGCTCAGCGTAGCTCAGGGTCGCGCCGTTGGCGAATTCGATGAGGTCGATGGCGCCGACGGGGCTGGCCGGATCGAAGCCCTGGATATGGATGGCGTCCTGGGGGATCGCTCCGATCTGGAGGATCAGGCTGCCGGGGCCCACGGAGAGATGGAGGTCGTTCGCCGTGATGCCAGGGCCGAGTTTGAGGGTGTTGCCCTGGCCGGCGCTGTCGGTCAGGCTGTCCGTGCCGTCGCCCAGGTGGTAGACGTAGGTGTTGTGGCCGCCGCCGCCGATCAGGATGTCGTTGCCCCGCCCGCCGGAGAGGGTGGCGTGGCCGGCGAGGGCAATGAGGGTGTCGTCGCGCCGGCCGCCCTGGACGTGGCGCTGGCCGTCGGCGTCGGTGGCGCTGAGCACGCTTTGGGCGTGGCGGCCGATGAATTCCCGCAGGTCCAGGGTTTCTGCGCCGACGACGATGTGTTCGATGGCGCCGGCGATGCCGTCCACGATGGCGATCTGTTCGTCGCTGCCGAAGGCGATGCGCAGTTCGCCGCTGTCCGTGCCGCTGACCTGGAGGCTGGCGGGGTCTATCCCCTCCAGGATCAGGGTGTCGTCGCCGCCTTCATCGAGGATGGCTTCGATCCAGCCCTGGGCGAGGTCGATGCGGGCCTCGCCGCTGCGCACGAGGTAGGTGTCGTTGCCCAGGCCGCCGTACAGGGTGTCGGCGCCCAGGCCGCCGATCAGGAGGTCGTTGCCGTCCAGGCCATGGATATGGTCGTTCCCTTCCTTGCCGTCGAGCCGGTCCGTGACGCCGGTGCCGATCAGGGTGTCGTCGCCGTCCGTGCCGTCGATGTCGAAGCCGAGCGCGAGCAGTTCGTCCCAGGCGAGGCTGGAGCCGTCGGCGAATTGGAAGCTCGAGAAGGTCGGAGCGGCCAGGGGGTTCTCATGGTCGAAGTGCTCGATGTGGATGGCGTCGCCGTTGCCCAGGTCGAGGAGCAGGGAGCCTTTGCGCAGGGTGATGTCGTTCTTGCCGATGCCGTCGCCGAAGATTAGGATGCTGGCCTCGGGGCCGGTGTCGTCGTCATCGATCACGTCGGTGCCGTCGCCCTTGTTGTAGATGTAGGTGTCCCGTCCCTTGCCGCCACGCAGGATGTCGTTGTCCTTGCCGCCGATGATCACGTCGGCCATGTCGCTGCCGATGATTTCATCATCGCCGCTGCCGCCGTCCAGCCAGTCGCCGCCCGTGGGGTCGCCCGGCTGGGCGTTGAGGTAGTCGTTGCCCGCGCCGCCGAGCAGGATGTCCCGGCCGTTGCCGCCCATGAGGATGTCGTCGCCGCTGCCGCCGTCCAGCAGGTCGTTGCCGCCGAGCCCGGCGAGCATGTCGTTGCCGGCGCCGCCGCGCAGCAGGTCGTCGCCGTTGCCGCCTTCGAGATAGTCGTCGCCGGCGCCGCCGACGAGGACGTCGTTGCCGTCGCCGCCGTAGACCACGTCGTTGCCGCTGCCGGCGTCGATCGTGTCGTCGCCGTTGCCGCCTTCGACGTAGTCCCGGCCGGCACCGGTGCGGAGGGTGTCGTTGCCGTCGCCGCCGAACACGACGTCGTTGCCGGCTCCCGTCGTGATCGTGTCGTCGCCGGCCTCTCCGTAGACGATCAGGTTGACCTTGACGTCGGCGGCGACGTCGATCACGTCGTCGCCGGCACCGGCTCGCACGGTCAGCGCCTGCGCATCGGCCATCTCGAGCTGGAACGCCTTGCCGTTGACGTCCACGGCGAGCGAGCCGTCGGGACGGTTCTGCACGCGGATGCGGTCGTCGCCGGAACCGGTCGTCAGCACGAGCTGGTCGGAGCTGACGTACTGGCCGCCGCGGCCGTCGTCGACGAGGGTGCGCTCGCGCGCGATCGAGAGGTCGCCGTCCTGGTGCAAGGGATCGACCGCAATGGTCTTGCCGTCCGGCGTCTGCTTCGTGGTGCGCCCGCCGCTGTTGCTGGCGTTGCCGTCGATGCGCGTGCTGGTGTCCCCGGCCGCACGACGCGCGCCGGGGTCGAGGTCGGCAGCCTTGGCGTACTGCGCGTCGGTCGGCTGGACTTCGCGGAAGGAGGATTCGTTCGGACGGACGGCGGAAACCGGCGACATGGCGCACCTCGGTCGTTCAGGGACGCCATCCGCTGGCGAGGGTAGCCAACCGTACGCCCGCGTACTGGGCGCGTCAGCCTCGGGCGTACCCGAGTTCGGGTTTTCCCTAGGCCATATTCCCTCTTCCCCGTAACGCGCCGCCGCTGTCGAACGAAGCCGTCGCGCGCTGCCATCCGAAACAGCGCACCACACAGGTGACGCGCACGGCGCGCCGCGCCTACGATGCCGCGCGGCGCCCGGCCGCACTTCGGCGATCGCGATGCTCAACCGCCTCTGGCTCGGCTTCTTCCTGACCGCCGCGGTCGCGGCACTGGCGCAATGGCTGTTCGCCGGCAATTCCGGCGTGTTCGCGGCGATGGTCGCGAGCCTGTTCGACATGGCCCGGCTGTCGGTCGAGGTCATGATCCTGCTGTTCGGCACGCTGACCCTGTGGCTGGGCTTCCTGCGCATCGCCGAACGCGCCGGCCTGATCGAATCGCTCGCGCGCCTGCTCGGGCCGCTGTTCGGCCGATTGATGCCGGGCGTGCCGCGCGGACATCCGGCGATCGGTCTCATCACGCTGAATTTCGCCGCGAACATGCTCGGCATGGACAACGCGGCGACACCGATCGGCCTGCGCGCGATGCGCGAACTGCAGACGCTCAATCCCGATCCGCAGACGGCGACGAATGCGCAGATCCTGTTCGTGGTACTGCATTCGTCCTCGCTCGTGTTGCTGCCGGTGACGATCTTCATGTACCGCGTGCAGCAGGGCGCGCACGATCCGACCGTGGTGTTCCTGCCGATCCTGCTGGCGACGTTCGCCTCGGCCACGGTCGGCCTGCTGTCGGTCGCGCTGGTGCAGAAACTGCCCCTGCTGGACCGCGTCGTGCTCGCCTGGCTGGGCGGCTTCGCCGTGCTGTTCGCAGGCTTCGTGACCCTGCTCGGCTCGCTCGCGCCGGCGGCGCTGGCGGCCTTCTCGTCATTGGCCGGCAACCTCGCGCTGTTCGCGATCGTGCTGCTGTTCCTCGTCGTCGGCGCGCTGCGCAAGGTGCCAGTGTACGAGAGCTTCGTCGACGGAGCGAAGCAGGGCTTCGAGGTCGCGCGCGAGGTGCTGCCCTATCTCGTCGCGATGCTGTGCGCGATCGGCGTGCTGCGCGCGTCCGGCGCGCTCGACATCGTGCTGCACGGCATCCGCTGGCTGGTCGACGCGGCCGGCCTCGACGACCGTTTCGTCGATGCGCTGCCGACCGCGCTGGTCAAGCCGTTCTCCGGCAGCGCGGCGCGCGCGATGCTGATCGAGACGATGAAGTCGCAGGGCGTCGACAGCTTCCCCGCCCTGCTCGCCGCGACCGTGCAGGGCAGCACCGAAACGACGTTCTACGTGATCGCCGTGTACTTCGGCGCCGTCGGCATCCGCCGCGCACGCTACACGGTCGGTTGCTCGCTGCTCGCGGACCTCGCCGGACTCGGTACCGCGATCGCGGTGTGCTACTGGATCTTCGGCTGAACCGCCTGCCGGACAATCGATGACGACACTTCTTTTCATCGAGGCACACGTACCGGAAACGACGCCTCGACGCGCTGCGGAGTGAAAACATGCATCCCGCATTTCTCGGACTCGCCGTTCTGCTCGTGCTCGCCGTGCATGCGTGGGCGCTCTACGCGGGCAACGACTGCCGCACCTGGTTGCAAAAGCTCGCCACGATCGGTGGAAAAGCCGGCCTTCTTTCAATAGGCGGGCTCGCCCTCGCATACCTCGATGCCTTCTCGCAGATCTGGGTGAAGCGGGCGGGCTACGAGGGAGGTCCGGTGTTTTTCTTCTTGTACGCGGTGGGCGTCGTCACGTTGGTTTCCGCGTTCGCGGCCATGGGGATATCGATCGAGAAACGAAGGGACGCCCAGTCGTGAGCTTTCCCTTGCGTCAGGCAATCGAGTTCGAGCCCCGACGAGTACCGAGGCGGCTTGGCCTCGTCAATCGCCGAAGCGCCGCTCGCAGTAGGCCGTATCCGGCTCGGATTCGAGATGGCGGCAGAAATAGAACACGGCCGACGGCGCGCCGTCGGCGCCACGCCCGGTCTTCCACTTGCGTTGCGACAGCTTGCGGCAGGCCTCGGCGATGTACCGCTCCGACGGCGTGAGCGACACCGTCGGGCCTTGCGGCGTGGATTCGCGTACGGCGTGCAGGCTGCAGGTTTCGACGACGCCATTCTCGTCGGCAACCAGCCGGAGGACGACCGCATGGCCGACATCGGGCGGGAGATCCTCGGCGAAGCGCGGCGACGCGGCGAGCGCGGGCGTGGCGAGGACGGCGAGAAGGAAGGCGGCGGATCGCATGCGGGGATCGTCGACGGGCCTCAAGCGTCCGTGCGCAGGCGGCGGTACAGCGTGCTGCGGCTGATGCCGAGCCGGCGCGCGGCTTCCGAGGTGTTGCCCTTGGACGCGGCGAGCGCATCGCGCATCGCCTGCAGTTCGAGCGCGTCGAGCGTGGCTTCGGTTGGCGCGGTGCGCGCATCGGAGGCATGCCCGGCCGGGGCCCGCGGAAGCTCCGGCAGCATCGACGGCACGATCGTGGCGCCGGGATCGGCCAGCGCGATCAGCGTCCGCAGCACGCCGGTGAGCTGGCGGAAGTTGCCGGGCCACGAATAGGTCGCCAGCACGTCGAGCGAGCGAGCGTCGAGCCGGAGGCCAGCCGCATCGGCACCGAGCGAATCCCACAGCTTCGCGACCACGTCGCGCAGGTCCGCGTACGCACGCAGCGGCGGCAGGTGCACGCCCGCCTGCGCGATGCGGTAGTACAGGTCGGCACGGAAGGTCTGCGACTCGACCGCAGCGCGCAGATCGCGATGCGAGGCGGCGACGAGGGCGAAGTCGACCGGCGTGGCGCGACCGCCGCCGAGCGCGGCGACTTCGCGCTCCTGCAGCACGCGCAGCAAACGGCTCTGCAGCGGCAGCGGCATGTCGCCGATCTCGTCCAGGAACAGCACGCCGCCGTCCGCTTCGCGCAGCAGGCCGGGCGAACCTTCGCGACGGGCGCCGGTGAAGGCGCCGGGGAGGTAGCCGAACAGCTCCGACTCGATCAGGCTTTCCGGTAGCGCGGCGCAGTTGATCGCGACGAACGGCGCATGGCGGCGCGAGCCGAGCTTGTGCAGCTCGCGCGCGAACACTTCCTTGCCGGTGCCGGTCTCGCCGTGCAGCAGCACCGGAATGTCGGCGTCGAGCAGGCGCGTCGCGCGACGCAGGCATTCGAGGATGTTGCCGTCGAGCACCGGCGCCGGCGTGCGCGTCGCGCGGCGGACCGTTCCCGATGCGGTCGC
>DBMH01000284.1 GCA_002297645.1 Rhodanobacteraceae bacterium UBA703
GCTTCCGGCGGCATGGGCGACGTGCTCACCGGCGTCGTCGCGGCCTTGCTGGCACAGGGCCTGTCGGCCTGGGACGCTGCGCGATTCGGCGTCGCCCTGCATGCGCGGGCGGGCGACGTCGCGGCCGATGCGTCGCCGCGCGGCCTGCTCGCGAGCGACTTGTTCGCGCCGTTGCGCCAGCTTGCCAATCGGTTCGAACCATGAAGCGGGCCTTCGGCGATCTCGAGGAAGCGCAACTCGTCGAGCTGGCACGGCGATTCGCGCCGGCCCTGCGCGGAGGCGGCATCGTGCATCTCAGCGGCGAACTCGGTGCCGGCAAGACCACGTTCGCGCGTGCCCTGCTGCAGGCGCTCGGTGTCGGCGAGCGCGTCAAGAGCCCGACCTACAGCCTGATCGAGTCGTACCGCCTCGGCGAGCTGGACGTTCATCATCTGGACCTGTACCGGCTGGCCGATCCCGGCGAGCTGGAATGGCTGGGGCTGGGTGATCTCTGGGAGAGCGGTGCGCTGGTACTGATCGAATGGCCGGAGCGCGGCGCCGGCGAGCTGCCTGCGCCCGATCTGCTGTTGCGGCTGGAGCATGCCGGAATGCGGCGGCGGCTGGACGTGGTGGCCGTCAGCCCGCGGGCGTCCGAATGGCTCGCGGCGTGGCAGGCGCTGTCCGCAGGGTCGGGCCGTTTGGGGGCATCTCCTGAACAATAGTTCAGGAAGTTCCCGCACGTTTCGGATTTTCAAGGGAAAAAGCTTGCAATTCCGTGGCGCTTTGGATTTGAATAGGCGCCATGTGGGGACCCCGTATCCAGTTGTCGCTGCTCGCCGGACTCGCGCTGCTGCTCGGCGCGGCGGGCGCGCGCGCGGCCGAGATCAAGAATCTGCGCATCTGGGCGGGTCCCGAATACACGCGGGCGGTGTTCGACGTCTCCGGTCCGGTCGACTACAAGCTGTTCGAGCTGAACAAGCCGGATCGCATCGTGCTCGACATCCGCGGCAGCCAGCTCGGCACCGAATTCAAGGCGCCGGAGGTCAAGGGCCTGCTGAAGGGACTTCGCGCCGGCAAGCAGGGCAAGAGCGATTCGCGCGTGGTGTTCGACCTCGCCGACGGCGTGCGCCCCAAGAGCTTCCTGCTGCCGCCGGCGGACAAGTTCGGCTATCGCCTCGTGCTCGATCTCTATCCCGCGGCGGTCAAGCCGGCGGTACCGGTGAAGACCGTCGCCGAGGCGTCGAACGGCAAAGCGCGCAACGTGATCGTCGCGATCGACGCCGGCCATGGCGGCGACGATCCCGGCGCGATCGGCGCCAGCGGTACCTACGAGAAGAACATCACGCTCGCCGTCGCGCGCCAGCTGAAGAAGCGCATCGACGCGGCGGAGGGCATGACCGCCGTGCTGACGCGCGACGGTGACTATTTCATTCCGCTCGAGCGCCGCTATCGCAAGGCGCGCGAGGCCAAGGCCGACCTGTTCATCTCGATCCACGCGGACGCGTTCACCAAGAGCGATGCGCGCGGTTCGTCGGTGTGGGTGCTGTCCCCGCGCGGGGCGAGCAGCGAGGCCGCGCGCTGGCTCGCCGACCGCGAGAACCGTGCCGACCTGGTCGGCGGCATCTCGCTGGACGACAAGGACGACACGCTGGCGAAGGTGCTGCTCGACCTGTCGCAGGGCGCCACGATGGGCGCCAGCAATGCGGTCGCGGAGCAGGTCCACGGTGCGCTGCGAAAGATCGGTCCGACCCATCGCAATTACGTGGAGCGCGCGAATTTCGTCGTGTTGCGTTCGCCGGACGTGCCCTCGATCCTGATCGAGACGGCCTTCATCAGCAATCCGGACGAGGAAGCGCGGCTCAAGAATCCGGTGCATCGCGACAAGCTCGCCGGCGCGATACTCGACGGCGTCGACACGTATTTCCGCGCCTCGCCGCCGCCGGGCACGCTGTACGCGCAGAACGCCGAGCGGGCGCGGGAAGTGCGCGAGAAGTCGAATCGTTACGTCGTCAACCGTGGCGACACCTTGCGCACGATCGCCGAGCGCCACGGCACCAGCACGGCGCAGTTGCGTGCCATGAACGGCCTCGCCGACGAACGCGTGCGCCCTGGGCTGGTCCTGCAGGTTCCACCGTCGGGCTGAGGTCGCGGCGGCAGGTGCGACGGGGGATGGGGCGGGCAGGAAGATGCCGGCCGGTCCGGATCCCTCTGTCGCTCGTCCGACGATTTTTCGAAGAACCGGTTCGGTTTCGATCCGCGTGGCCGTTATGATGCGCGACTGCCATGTCGCGTATCCGTTCACTACCGCCCGAGCTCGTCAACCAGATCGCCGCCGGCGAGGTCATCGAGCGTCCTGCCTCCGTGGTCAAGGAACTCGTCGAGAACAGTCTCGACGCGGGGGCGCGTCGCGTCGAGATCGACATCGAGCAAGGCGGCGCGCGCCTGATCCGGATCCGCGACGACGGCGGCGGCATCGACGCCGACGACCTGCCGCTCGCCGTGTCCTCGCATGCGACCAGCAAGATCGCCAGCTTCGACGATCTCGAGCGCGTCGCCACGCTCGGTTTCCGTGGCGAGGCATTGCCGTCGATCGCGTCGATTTCCCGCTTCGCGCTGACCTCGCGCGCGCGCGGCACGGAGGCCGCCTGGCGCATCGAGGTCGACGGCGGCCGGACGCGCGAGCCGATGCCGGCGCAGCATCCGCAAGGGACGAACGTCGAAGTCCGCGACCTGTTCTACAACCTGCCGGCACGGCGCAAGTTCCTGCGTGCCGAGCGTACCGAGTTCGGGCACATCGACGAACTGGTGAAGTCGATCGCGCTCGCACGCACCGCGGTCGAATTCCGCCTGTCGCACAACGGCAAGCCGGTGCGCCTGCTGCACGCGGCGCGCAGCGAGGACGACGCCGCGCGCCGCGTCGCCGACGTGCTTGGCGAGGATTTCCCGGCGCAGAGCCTGCGCATCGAACAGGCCGGCGCGGGCCTGCGCCTTCACGGCTGGGTCGGCCTGCCGACGGCATCGCGCTCGCAGGCGGACCAGCAGTATTTCCACGTCAACGGCCGCCTCGTGCGCGACCGCCTCGTCGCGCACGCGGTGCGCCAGGCGTATGCCGACGTGCTGTTTCACGGCCGCCATCCCGCGTTCGTGCTGTTCCTCGAACTGGATCCGGCGCTCGTCGACGTCAACGTCCATCCCGCCAAGCACGAAGTGCGCTTCCGCGAAGGGCGCCTCGTGCACGATTTCCTCTATCGCACGCTCGACGACGTGCTCGGCGGCACGCGTGCCGGAAGCGCGACGTCCGTTCCGGCGGGACCGCTGCCGTCTGCGGCTCTGCCGGCGGCAGCGCCGATGCCGTCGTATACGGCCATGCCGCAGCGGCAGGGGGGCCTCGGGCTCGGGGTGCGGGAACCGCTGGCCGACTACGCGGCGTTGTTCGGCGAGGCCCGCGCATTGCCACAGGGATCGCCGGCGTCGATCGCGCCGGTCCACGAAACTTCCGCAGCCGCGGCGAATCGCGAACCGGAAGAGGTGCCCCCGCTCGGCTTCGCCCTGGCGCAACTGCACGGAATCTACGTGCTGGCGGAGAACGCGCACGGGCTCATCCTCGTCGACATGCACGCCGCGCACGAACGCATCACCTACGAAAAGCTCAAGTCGGCGCACGATGGCGTCGGCATCCGTTCGCAGCTGCTGCTGGTCCCGCTGACGCTCGCGGTCAGCGAGCGCGAGGCGGCGGTGGTCGAGGACCACGCGGCGCGCTTCGCGGAACTCGGTTTCGACGTCGTGCGCAGCGGCCCGCAGGGGGTCGCCGTGCGACGCATTCCGGTGCTGCTCGACGGTGCCGACGTGGCGCAGCTCGTGCGCGACGTGATCGCCGATCTCGCCACGCACGGGCAATCGCGGCGCATCGAGGAGAGCGGCAACGAACTGCTCGCGACGATGGCCTGCCATGGTTCGGTGCGTGCGAACCGCCGGCTCGGCATTCCGGAAATGAACGCCCTGCTGCGCGAGATGGAGGCCACAGAGCGTTCCGGGCAATGCAACCATGGCCGGCCGACCTGGGTCCAGCTGTCGGTTCCGGAGCTCGATCGCCTGTTCCTGCGCGGGCGGTGAGTCTCCGGCCGTCCAGGACCGCGCTGGTCCGGATGGCCGCGGCCACTCGAATGCTCTCCGATTCCTGCGATGGCACGGGACCGTATTTTTCGATTATTTTCCGCGATCCGGCCGGCGGAGCCGGAACGGCGGCAACCGATAACGCCTTGTCCACGTTCTCTCGGAGGCGTGTCTCCGCGTTTCGCGATCCCGCCGGATCGCGTGACCCGGGTGCCCACGAGGCGTGAACGTTCGCGGCTCCCGATGGTCGATCGGTGGCCGTCCGCGGCCCAATTCTTCAGAGAATCTCCCACCGAGGAGCTACGATGCTCAAGACCAGTCTCCTGCTCGTTGCCGGTTTCGCCGGAGTGCAATTGATGTCCGCCAACGTCGATGGTGGGAAAGCGCCTGCCGACTACACGAAACAGATCGAAGCCTGGCGCGCACGGCGTCTCGAGCGCTTGCAGGCGCCGGACGGCTGGCTGAGCCTGATCGGGCTGCACTGGTTGAAGGACGGCAGGAATACCGTCGGCAGCGCGAAGGACAACGACGTCGTGCTCGCGAAGGGGCCGGCGCGGCTCGGTGTCGTGACGGTGAAGGACGGCAAGGCAGCGATCGAGCTGGATCCGAAGTCCGGCGCGACGATCGACGGGAAGAAGCAGCCGTCGGCCGGTCTGGTGGACGACAGCCACGAGAAGCCGACCACCGTCGCATTCGGCACGGCCAGCTTCTATCTGATCGATCGCGGCGGCAAGAAAGGATTGCGCGTGAAGGACAGCGAAGCGGAGACGCGCAAGCATTTCCTCGGCATCGACGACTATGCCGTCGATCCGTCCTGGCGCATCGAGGCGAAGTGGGAGGCTTATGAACCGGCCCACACGCTCGACATACCGACCGTGCTCGGCACCGTCGACAAGCTGCCGGTTCCCGGCAAGGCCGTGTTCGAGCGCGACGGCAGGAAGTACGAGTTGCTGCCCGTGCTCGAGGAGGCGGACGCGAAAGAGCTGTTCTTCATTTTCGCCGATCGCACCAGCGGCAAGGAGACATACGGTGCGGGGCGCTTCCTCTACGCCGGGATGCCGAAGGAAGGCAAGGTGGTGATCGACTTCAACAAGGCGTACAACCCCCCCTGCGCTTTCACCCCGCACGCGACCTGTCCATTGGCGCCGCCGGAGAACCGCCTGGATCTCACGATCACGGCCGGGGAAAAGAAATACCGCGGCGGCCACCACTGACTTGGGTCCGATTCAGCCGCCGGCTGCATGATGGCCGGGGCGAACTTTCCGCGCCGGTCGCGTTCCATTTTGGCCCGCGGCCGGGCTCGGTTACACTAGCGCGTTTTTTCGACTCGGCCGTGGCCGGGCTGTTCGATCAGTATTCACTCCGGAGGCATCAGGCATGAAGTTCGGTTGGTCTCTCGCCCTTGCGGCGCTGTTTACGACAGGGTCGGCGTTCGCGCAGGACCTCACGTCCGACAAGGGCAAGGTCTCGTACGCGATCGGCTACCAGATCGGTACCGGCCTCGCCGAACGCGGCATGGAAGTCGACATCAATACCGTCACGCGCGCGGTGCAGGACGCGTTCGCCAAGAAGCCGCCGGCGGTGCCGGAGCAGGCGATGAAGGACGCGATGGCCAAGCTCGACGCGAAGATGAAGGCCGAGACGGACAAGCTGCTCGGCGACAACAAGCGGACGGCCGACCAGTTCATGGCCGAGAACAAGTCCAAGAAGGGCGTGATGACGCAGCCGAACGGCGTGCAGTACCGCGCGATCGAGGACGGCAACGGCAAGACGGTCGGCCCGAACAGCGAAGTCACCTTCCACGTGCGCGTGTCGCTGACCAGCGGTCGCGAGATCCGCAGTTCCTTCGTCGGCGAACCGGTGAAGGCGAAGGTTTCGGAGATGCAGAACATCTTCGGCACCAAGCTGCTGCCGGAAATGATCCAGAAGATGAAGGGCGGCGACCACTGGCAGATCTTCCTGCCGCCGGATCCGGCGTCCGGCAACCAGGTCTTCATCTGGGAAATCAAGATCATCGACGTCAAGTAAGGTCCGGCCGACCTCATCCGGCCGGTACGGGACGTACGATGCGCCGGGTTTCCTCTCGAAGCGTTCGAGAGGAATGGCGCGATCCCGGGATGCACGCAGGCGTGCTTCCACGTGGAATGTCCTCTTGATGAAGCCCACGCAAACGCCGCGTCCGCACGCGGCGTTTGCTTTTTCGAAGCCATGACGACGATCCCGTTCCCATCCCCGATCCTCAGTCCGTGCATCGGCATCTGCCGCCTCGGAGAGGACGGACTGTGCGATGGCTGCCTGCGCAGCGGGGACGAGATCGCGCGCTGGATCGCCATGAGCGATGCGGAGCGCCGGCACATCGTCGAGGACGTGCTGCCGTCGCGCGAGGCGGAGCGCCCGTGAACGAGGCGATGCGGCAGTTCGCAGACGACGATCTTCGTCGCGCTGTACGCGGACTCGACGACCCGCCGCGCAACGCTCCCTGGAACCTGGATGAACTGGGTCGCCTGCCGGGCGTGCCGGCACCGGTACGCGCCGCCGCGGTACTGGTGCCTTTCGTGCGTCGCGCGGATTCGCTCTCCGTACTGTTCACGCGGCGTACCGAGCATCTGCGCCATCACGGCGGGCAGGTCAGTTTTCCCGGCGGTGGCGTCGAAGCCGGTGATCGCGACGTCGTCGCCGCGGCCTTGCGCGAAACCGACGAAGAGACCGGCATCGGCCCCGCGCTGGTCGAACCATTCGGCTATCTCGACGTGCTGGCGACGGTGTCCGGCTATCGCGTGACGCCGGTCGCCGGTTTCGTCGACGGCGGCTATTCGTTGCGGCTGGACGCCGACGAGGTCGACGAGGTGTTCGAGGTGCCGCTGCCGTACATCCTTGAACCGGGCAACCTGCGCCGCGAGCCGTTCGTGTGGCAGGGGCAGGAACGCGATATCTTCGCGATCGAGTGGCACGGCCGCCGCATCTGGGGCGCGACCGCGGCGATCCTGAAGAACCTGCTCGACCGACTGGAGCTTGCGCGATGACGGCGATCCGAACCCTGGTATCCGTGCCCGAACTCGAGGCGTTGCGCACGCGCGGCGACGTGCTCGTGGTCGATGCGCGTTTCGACTTGTCCGATCCGGGCAAGGGCGAACGCGACCACGCCGCCGGCCACATTCCCGGCGCGCCGTACGCACACCTGGACCGCGACCTGTCCGATGCCGGCAAACAGGGCTTCGGCCGCCACCCGCTGCCGACCGACGCGACGTTCTCGGCGGCCCTGGCGCGCTGGGGTTGGAGGCCGGGTCTGGACGTGGTCGTCTACGACGATGCGAACGGCGCACTCGCCGCGGCACGCCTGTGGTGGCTGCTGCGGTTGGCCGGCCATGACCGCGTCGCCGTCCTCGACGGCGGGTTCGCTGCGTGGCGAGCCGCGGGGATGCCGCTCGAAACCGGAGCCATGGAGCGCGATGCCACGACCGTGCAGGTCGTGCTCGACCGCGGCGACGTCGTCTGGTACGACGAGCTGGAGCGCCGCCTCGCCGATCGCGACGTGCTGCTGCTCGACGCGCGTGGCGAGCCGCGCTATCGGGGCGACGTCGAACCGATCGACCCGGTCGCCGGGCACGTGCCGGGCGCGGTCAATCGGCCGTTTTCCGACAATCTCGCGGCGGACGGGCGCTTCAAGGCCGCGGATGACCTGCGGCGGGAATTCGGACGATTGCTCGCGGGGCTCGATGCGCGCGAGGTCGTGCACATGTGCGGCTCCGGCGTCACCGCCTGCCACAACCTGCTCGCGATGGAGCACGCCGGTCTCGGCGGCTCGCGCGTATTCGCGCCGTCGTGGAGCGGCTGGATCAGCGATCCGGGGCGTCCCGTCGCAACGGGACCCTGAGCTACCGCGCACACCCGCCGAAGCGGCAGCGCGTTTGCCGGAACCGGCAGCCGGACTGGCCGGCTGCGATCGACAGAAGGTGCGCCGAGGGAATGTGGGCCTTCCCGATACCCCTCGCGCGTCGCGAGCGTCGATCCCGACTAGCCTTTCGACTTCAATCGCGCGACCACCGCGTTCAGCGCAGCCTGCGTCTCCGGCGAGAACCAACTGTCGAGGAAACCGTCGATGTCGAGGCTGGACACGTCGGCGAACAGGTCGGCGAGATCGGCGCGCGCGAGCCGGCGCGTGCCCAGCATCGCGTGCGACGGCAGCTTGAGCAGCTCGCCGAGCCATTCGAGGGAACGGGGGACGACCTGCTCCGGTTCGGCCAGTTCGTCCACGAAGCCGACCGCGAGCGCGGTTTCCGGATCGACCATCGCGCCGGCGACGAGCAGGCGCTCTGCACGGTACGGTCCGACCAGCCGCCGCAGCACGAACTGGATCGCTTCCGGCACGGCGAGGCCGACCTGCACTTCGTTGAGGCCGATGCGGTAGGCACCGCGGGCCATCACGCGGTAGTCCCCCATGATCGCGAGCACGGCACCGCCGGCCGGACTGTGGCCGGTGATCGCGGAAGCGACCGGGATCGGCGATCGCGCGATCGCGGCGCACAGGCCGAAGAAATCGAGCCAGAATGCGCGCATCGCGGCACGGTCGAGCTGCAGCAGCGCAGGCAGGTCGAGTCCGGCCGAGAACAGCCCGGGGCGGCCGGACAGGAGCAGGGCACGCGCGCCGTCCGCCGGGGCGGCTTCGACTGCTTCGCGCAGGCGGCGCACGAGCTGCTCGCCGAGCGCGTTGACCGGAGGATGCGCCATGCGCACTTCGAGGATGGAGTCGTGTCGGATCAGGTCGAGCATGGATCGGTCCGGTCTAGTGGTTCGTGGAGGGAATAGGGGGAGAGGCGAGGCCATGGGGCCGGGCGGGCGTTCCGCCGGCCCGCGGCCACGACCGCACCGAACGTCGCGATCACGCGGGACGCGAAGCGGGGGCTCAGTCTTCCGCCGGTGTCCAGCGGTAGGAGACGGCGTAGTCGAGGTTCGCCTTGCCGCCGGCCGGCACCGCAACGCGGAATTCCAGCGTATCCGGCGTCTGCACGTCCGGCTTCTGGCTCGACGAGGCGAGCGTCCAGGCGCGCCAGCGGTTCGGATGTTCGCGCACCGTGACGGTGCGCGCGGTGTCGCCCGCGTTCGTCAGCACGATGCGGAAGCCCTCGTTCATCTCGCGGGCGCCCTTGTCCACGCTGAACGCCGTGCGCTCGCGCGTCGCCGAGAGATCGAAGGCGATGCCGAGAGCGACATTGACGTCGCGTCCCTTGGGCACGTCGCCGATGCGGTTCTCGCCGAGCAGTTCGTTGCGGCCGTCCTTGTCGCGCGTCAGCACGCGCAGGTTGCCGCTCGGCAGGTTCTCCGGTGCAGCGAAGCGGAGCTGGCTCGAGACCGGCCCGCCACCGTCGGCGCTGGCCTCCGGGACGAGCAGAGGCTTGGGCGGGAACCAGGCGCTGCCGTTCTCGAACAGCCAGCGGCGTTCGCAGGCCAGCTCGCGGGTGGAGTACAGCGGTACCTGCGTGACGCTGGCGTCGGGCAGGTCGAGATTTCCGTCGATGGCGTAGGCACGATAGTCGCCGAGCGAGGACTGTTCCGGCAGCGACGCAGGCGCCGCAGCCGCCATCGTCTTCGCCATGTAGTCCATGCGCGGACCTCCGCCCTTGGCGAAGTTCGGCGCGCCGGCGATGAGCTTCAGCCTGGCGTTCGGGAAATCGCGGCCGCTGCGGTTGGCGATGCTGGCGAGCGCGTCGAGGCGCAGCTTGCAGCCGTCGTCGAGCAGCAATGCGGAGTAGGCCGCGCGCCAGCCGAGACCGCTGGTCGGATAGGTCAGGGACGCGGTCGCGTTGCCGGGTTTGCCGTCCACCGCGACCTGCAGCGTACTTCCCGGCAACCCGGAACTGTCCGGGAAGGTGAGGCTGGCGTAGTCGCGCACGTAACGGATCTGGCCGTCGTCGCCGCGCACGCCGAGGTTGCCGCCGTCCAGCGCGACCAGCACGCCTTCGGCGACGACGCGGCCATCGCCCGCGGAAATGCGCACGCGTTCGCCGCGGTGCGCGGCCAGCGCGCCGCCGTCGCCGGACGAAAGCACGCGTTGCGCGAGTACGCGGCCGGCGCCGCCGAGGTCGACCGCGACGGCTTCGGTGTCCAGCATGGCCGGCAGGCCGCCGACGACGAGGGTCTGGCGCCCGCCGTTCAACTGCAGGGTGCGTTGCTCGTGCACGACCGAGTGGCCGTCGGCGATCGGGGCATTGCCGGAATCGAACAGCGCGTCGCCGTCGTTGCGGTAGATGGTGAGCGCGGGGTCGGCGGCTGCGGCGGTGCTGGCGATGGCGGTCATGGCGAGGAAGATCAGTGGATGACGCATGGTCGCATCCCGGTTGCGAGCGGAGGTTGCGGGTATCATAACGAGCCCTCAGGAGGATGCCATGCGTTTGCTGTCAACAGGTTTTGCAGCGCTCCCGCTCTTGCTCGCCGCGGGTTTCGCGCAGGCGGCGGGAAGGCTCGTCGTCACCGACGCCTGGATCCGCGAGCCCCCGCCCGGCGCGACGATGCTGGCCGGCTATGCGACCCTGAAGAACGACGGCGACGAAGCGGTCAGCGTGCTGACCGTGCAGAGCGACGCGTTCCGCATGGCTTCCCTGCACGAGACGGTCGTCGCCGAAGGCATGTCGAAGATGCGCGAACTGCACCGGCTCGACCTCGCGCCCGGCGCGAGCGTCGAACTGAAGCCGGCCGGCAAGCATCTGATGCTGATGCATCCGCGCAGCGAAGTGCACGCGGGAGACCGGGTCGACGTGCGCTTCCTGCTCGGCGACGGCCAGCGCGTGGAGACGTACTTCGTGGTCGCCGCACCGGCCGCCGAGGCGGCGGAGGACGACCACTCGCACCACCATTCGCACTGACGGCCGGCGTTACGGCGCGGGCGGCTCGCAGGCCGAGCGGATCGCGGAAGGCAACGGCACCGAGCGTCCGTTGGACGGGTCGATCCACACCATCACGACCTCGCCGTCGGCATAGATGACGTCCGCGTCGTCCGCGGCGACGATGCGATGTGCGATCGTCACCGACGAGTTGCCGATGCGCGTGGTCGCGAGCTCGACCACGATCCCGGCGGGCCAGCCGAGCTGGTGGCGATAGTTCATGTGCGCGGAGGCGACGACCGGCATCATCGTTTCGTCGAACCACGTGCCTTCGATGCGTGCGAGCCATTCCAGGCGGGCTTCCTGCACGTAGACGAGGTACGCCGCGTTGTTGACGTGATTGAACGCGTCGAGGTCGCCCCAGCGCACGGCCGACGGGATGCGCGCGAGCGGCTTCCATGCGGGGGCCGCGGCGGTGTTCGCCGGAGTCGGCGGGGGCGCCGCGGTTGCCGGAGTCGCGGGGTCGCCTTCCGGGGACCTGGGCTTGCGCGGCTTCGCGCGGGGTTTGCTCGGTTCGTTCATGCGGCCTGCTTGCGTTTGCGGGCGCTCGGCTTCGGCGCTTCGAGGCCGAGGCTGCGCGCGAGGAAATGTCCGGTGTGCGAGCCCGGTGTGGCGGCGATCTTCTCCGGTGTGCCGGTCGCGATGATCAGGCCGCCGCGATCGCCGCCGTCGGGGCCGAGATCGACGATCCAGTCGGCGGTCTTGATGACGTCGAGGTTGTGCTCGATCACGACGACGGTATTGCCGTCGTCGGCGAGGCGGTGCAGTACCTTCAGCAACTGCTCGATGTCGTGGAAGTGCAGGCCCGTCGTGGGTTCGTCGAGGATGTACAGCGTGCGGCCGGTGTCGCGCTTCGAGAGTTCGCGCGAGAGCTTCACGCGTTGCGCCTCGCCGCCCGAGAGCGTGGTCGCGCTCTGGCCGAGCTTGATGTAGGTGAGGCCGACGTGCATCAGCGTTTCGAGCTTGCGCGCGAGCACCGGCACGGGTTCGAACAGCTTGAACGCGTCCTCGACCGTCATGTCGAGCACGTCGGCGATCGTGTGGCCCTTGTAGGTGATCTCGAGCGTCTCGCGGTTGTAGCGCTTGCCGTGGCAGACGTCGCAGGGCACGTAGACGTCGGGAAGGAAGTGCATCTCGACCTTGATCAGGCCGTCGCCCTCGCAGGCTTCGCAACGGCCTCCCTTGACGTTGAAGCTGAAGCGCCCCGGGCCGTAGCCGCGCGAGCGCGATTCGGGCACCTGCGCGAACAGTTCGCGCAGCGGGGTGAAGAGTCCCGTGTAGGTCGCCGGATTGCTGCGCGGCGTGCGGCCGATCGGCGACTGGTCGATGTCGACGACCTTGTCGAACAGGTCGAGTCCTTCGATCTCGCGGAACGGCGCCGGCTTCTCGTTCGCGCCGTTGAGTTCGGCCGCGGTGTGGCGGAACAGCGTGTCGTTGATCAGCGTCGACTTGCCCGAGCCGGACACGCCGGTGACGCAGGTGAACAGGCCCGCCGGGATCTCGAGGTCGACGTCCTTCAGGTTGTTGCCGCTCGCACCGAGGATCTTCAGCCATTTTTCCGGATCGGGTTCGCGGCGCCGCTTCGGCACCTCGATCGAACGTGCGCCGGACAGGTATTGGCCGGTCAGCGAGCGCTTGGACTTCAGGATCGCGTCGATGTTGCCCTGCGCGACGATCTCGCCGCCGTGCACGCCGGCACCGGGGCCGATGTCGACGATGTAGTCGGCGAGGCGGATCGCATCCTCGTCGTGCTCGACCACGATGACCGTGTTGCCGAGCCCGCGCAGCCGGTTCAGCGTGCCGAGCAGGCGTTCGTTGTCGCGCTGGTGCAGGCCGATCGACGGCTCGTCGAGCACGTACATGACGCCGACGAGGCCGGCGCCGATCTGCGAGGCGAGGCGGATGCGCTGCGCTTCGCCGCCGGACAGCGAATCGGCCTGGCGGTCGAGCGTGAGGTAGTCGAGCCCGACGTCGACGAGGAAGTGCAGGCGCTCGCGGATTTCCTTGACGATCTTCGCCGCGATTTCGCCGCGCCAGCCGGCGAGCGTCAGCGTCTTGAAGAACGCCAGGCTCTGCTCGATCGGCAGCGCCGTCAGCACGGGCAGGTTGCGGTCGCCGACGAACACGTTGCGCGCGCTGCGGTTGAGGCGCTGGCCCTCGCACTCCGGGCACGGACGCGAGGAGATGAACTTCGCCAGTTCCTCGCGCACGGCCGGCGATTCGGTTTCCTTGTAGCGGCGTTCGAGGTTGTGCACGATCCCTTCGAACGGGTGCTTGCGCGTGACCGCGCCACTGGCGCTGCCGGGCGTGTAGCGGAACGTGATCGACTCCTTGCCGGAACCGAACAGCACGTGATGGCGCGTCGCTTCCGGCAGTTCGTCCCACGGCGTGTCGACGTCGAACCGGTAGTGCTTGGCCAACGCCTGGATCAGCTGGAAGTAATACGGGTTGCGCCGGTCCCAGCTGCGGATCGCTCCGGACGCGAGGCTCAGGTTCGGATGCACGACGACGCGTGCCGGATCGAAGAACTGCGTGACGCCGAGGCCGTCGCACGAGGGGCACGCGCCGATCGGCGAGTTGAAGGAGAACAGGCGCGGCTCGAGTTCCGGCAGCGAGTAGTCGCAGACCGGGCAGGAGAAGCGCGACGAGAACGTGATCTCGGCCGCCTTCGGATCGTCGTGGTCGACCAGCAGCGCGATGCCTTCGCCGAGGCGCAGCGTGGTCTCGAAGGACTCGGCGAGGCGCTGCTTGATGTCCTCGCGCGGGCGGAAGCGGTCGACCACGACCTCGATCGTGTGCTTCTGGCGCAGCGCCAGCGGCGGCACCGCGTCGAGTTCGTACACGACGCCGTCGACGCGCGCGCGGACGAAGCCCTGTGCCCGCAGCTGTTCGAACACCTGCACGTGCTCGCCCTTGCGCTCGCGCACGACCGGAGCCAGCAAGGCCCAGCGCTTCTCGGGATCGAGCGCGAGTGCGGCGTCGACCATCTGGCTGACCGTCTGCGCCTCCAGCGGGATGCCGTGGTCCGGGCAGCGCGGCGTGCCGACGCGCGCGAACAGGAGGCGCAGGTAGTCGTAGACCTCGGTGATCGTGCCGACGGTCGAGCGCGGGTTGTGCGAGGTCGACTTCTGCTCGATCGAGATCGCCGGCGACAGGCCCTCGATGTGGTCGACGTCGGGTTTCTCCATCTGGCCGAGGAACTGCCGCGCGTAGGACGACAGCGACTCGACGTAGCGGCGCTGGCCCTCGGCATAGATCGTGTCGAAGGCGAGCGAGGACTTACCCGAGCCGGACAGCCCGGTGATCACGATCAGCTTGTCGCGCGGCAGATCGAGATCGATGTTCTTGAGGTTGTGCGTGCGAGCGCCGCGGATGCGTATCGTGTCCATGACGCCGGAACATGGGGGAAACCCTAACTATAACAACCGGACGATCCCCGGGAAGATTCCACTCTGCGGTCCTGCGTCCGAGCGGGACGGAACGAGGAAGGATCGATGCCGAACACTCCGCCGATGCTGCGCGCCGCCGCCTGGTGCGTCGCCCTGCTGTGCCCGACGCTCGCGCTGGCCGCCGGGGCGGCGACTCCGGGCTGTCCGGTATCGCCGCCGCTTGCCGCGCC
>DBMH01000340.1 GCA_002297645.1 Rhodanobacteraceae bacterium UBA703
CGCGGCAACCTTCCCGGCCCGGCCAATCCCTGGCAGCCGCCGGCCGGCGGCTATCGCCACCTGGCCGAGGTCGTGGCGTGGAACCGCGCGGTCGCGCAGGCCGTCGGCGCCGAGCTCTCCGGAGGGCGCCTGCCGATCCTGCTCGGCGGCGACCATTGCCTCGCGATCGGCTCGATCGGCGCGGTCGCGCGCCATTGCCGCGAACGCGGCAGGAAGCTGCGCGTGCTCTGGCTCGACGCGCACGCCGATTTCAACACCTCCTCGATCACGCCGTCCGGCAACGTGCACGGCATGCCGGTGGCCTGCCTGTGCGGCTACGGCCCGCGCGAGCTGACCGAGCTCGCCGGCCCCGCACCGATGCTCGCGACCGATTCGATCCGCCAGATCGGCATCCGCTCGGTCGATCCCGGCGAGAAGCGCCTCGTCAAGGAAGCCGGACTCGACATCTACGACATGCGCTACATCGACGAGATCGGCATGATGCGCGCGATGGCCGAGGCGCTCGAGGGCCTCGATGCCGACACGCACCTGCACGTCAGCTTCGACGTCGACTTCCTCGACCCGTCGATCGCACCCGGCGTCGGCACCACGATCCCCGGCGGCCCGAACTACCGCGAGGCGCAGCTCTGCATGGAGATGATCGCCGACACCGGCCTGCTCGGCTCGCTCGACATCGTCGAGCTCAACCCCGCGCTCGACGTGCGCAACCAGACCGCGCTGCTCGCGGTGGACCTCGTCGAAAGCCTGTTCGGCAAGTCGACGCTGATGCGCGACTAGCGCTCAGCCGTCGAACCCGTTGCGGAAGATCGGGTCGGCCTTCGGCAGGATGCAGGCCGGCGTGTTCTGCGCGATCAGCGCGGACAGCGTCGTGACCTGCGTGGGATGGAACTGCAGGACGTTCTGGCCGCCGCTGCCGCACTGGATCATGTTGCAGTAGCTCATGAGCGTGCCGGCCGGCGCGCCGGGGCCGCTCGCCGGGCAGCTCGTCGTGCCGCTGTAGCATGCGCCGCCGTTCATGCTCTCGCCGCTGCGGCACATGTCGATCGTCCCGGACGCTGACGGCCACGCGCCGGTCGACGCATTCGTGCAATGCGTGTGCGCGGCGCCGAAGTTGTGGCCGAGTTCGTGGCCGACGACGCGCGCGGACAGGTCGACGCCGACCTGCGCGCTGGTGAACACCTTGGTCACGCTGTAGCTGCCGTAGGTGTTGCCGCCGCTGGTGGTTCCTTTCTGGCAGTACGAGTTGATCCACGCGATGCCGGACGAATTGAAGCCACCGCTCAGCTGGCCCGACAGCAACATGGCGAAGGCGCGCGGCACGGCGGCGTGGTTGGCCAGCCAGTAGGCGCCGAAGTTGTTGAGGTCGGTGCCGTCGGCCGCCTGGTTCGCCTTGATGACGTAGGGCGTCGCGCCAGTGCGGAAGATCGTCGTGCCCTGCTGCAGCGTCACGTTGAGGTCGCGCACGTACATCACGTTCATCGTCGCGAACAGGTCGGCGATCCAGTTCGCCGCCGCGGTGAGGTTCGCCGGCGCGGTGCCGCCGAAGCGGTTGACCAGCAACTCGTGGTCGACGTCGACCGCGACGGTCGCGCCGCGCGGCGTCGCCGCGATCGCCTCGACGCCGAGGTCGATCAGCGGCAGCGATGCCGGCTGCGGGCCCGACAGGCCGTCCTCGGTCGGCAACACCTCGGGCCTGACGCCGGGCGGCAAGGCCTCCTCGGTCGGCTGCACGACGAGGCGGGCGGCGCCTGCCTCGTCCCGCGCAGCGATGGAGAACGTACCCGACGGTCCCGAGCCGGCACCGACGATGTTGCGGAAACCGGGATCGAACGCGAGATGCACGCGCGTGCGGCCGCTGTCGTCGCTGCCGATCAGTTCGATGCGCTCGCTGCGCGGCAGTTCGTGTTCGCCGTCGGGACCGCTCGCGACCAGGCGCGCGCCGGGGGCGTACACGTCGATGCGCGTGAAGCGCACATCGCCCCGGCCGCCGTGGCCGTCGGGAAAGCCTTCGACGACCAGGCTGGAGCCCGTCGCCAACGCGCCGAGCTGGTCGAGGCGGGCCGGCGACAGCGCGAGTTCGTGGCGGGCGGCGAGGGCCGTGGTGCTGCACAGCAGCGACGCGAGGACGAGCAGGTTGCGCATGGCCGTTTCCTCAGGTGCGCGGGATCGGGGACGCATTTTATGCCCCGGCTCCCGGCGAGGATGTGTCCGGTTCCGCGGTCGACCGGATCAGGCGCGCGTCAGGAGGCCGCGCAGGGCGCTGCCGGCGCGCTCGGGCGCGTCGACCGGTGCGTCGCCGCGGAACAGCATCGAGCGCCGCGCCGCGATCGCGACCGAGCGACCCACCACGAGTCCGCTGCAGGCGTAGCGGTCGCGCGGGTACAGCGCGACCAGCGGCTGTTCGAGCAGCGGATGGCGTGCCTCGACGCGCACGTTCGCGCCGAGGTCGCGCACGCCCTCGATGCGCACGCCGTCATTGCCGTCGTCGAACTCGAGGTCGTGCGGCCGCACGAAGGCGGTGACGCGTTCGTCGTCGATGCCGCTCCAGTGCGCGTGCAATGCGGCCGGCAATTCGTTGACCTCGCCGAGGAAGCGGCACACGAACGGGCTGGCCGGATGCGTGTAGAGCGTCTGCGGATCGGCGAGCTGCTCGATGCGGCCCTGGTTCATCACCGCGATGCGGTCGGCCAGCTCGAACGCTTCCTCCTGGTCGTGCGTGACGAACAGGCTGGTGGTGTGGATGCGGTCGTGCAGGCCGCGCAGCCAGCGGCGCAGGTCGCCGCGCACGCGCGCGTCGAGCGCTCCGAACGGTTCGTCCAGCAGCAGGATCTCGGGTTCGACCGCGAGCGCGCGGGCCAGCGCGACGCGCTGGCGCTGGCCGCCGGAAAGCTGCGACGGGAAGCGGTGCGCGTAGTCGCCGAGCTGCACGAGGTCGAGCAGGTCGCGTACCCTGCGGTCGATCTCGTCGCGCCGCGGGCGCAGGCGCCAGCGCCGCACGCGCAGGCCGAAGGCGACGTTCTCGAACACGCTGAGGTGGTTGAACAGCGCGTAGTGCTGGAACACGAAGCCGACGTGGCGCTCGCGCGTGCCGACGTCGGTCACGTCGCGGCCGTTGAAGGCGACGCGCCCGCGATCGGGGAACTCGAGTCCGGCGACGATGCGCAGCAGCGTCGTCTTGCCGCAGCCGGACGGCCCGAGCAGGGCGAGCAGTTCGCCCGACTCGACGCGCAGGTCGATGCCGCGCAGCGCCGGCGCACTGCCGTAGGCGTAGTGGATGCCGGTGACGTCGATGCTCATGCCGGTGTCTCCGTGTCGGCGGCACGGCGCACGCGCCAGCCGATGAGCTGCTTCAGCACCAGCGTGAACAGGGCGAACAGCGCCAGCAGCGAGGCGACCGCGAACGCGGCCGTACGCTGGTATTCGTTGTAGAGCACTTCGACGTGCAGCGGCATCGTGTTGGTCAGGCCCCGGATGTGTCCGGAGACGACGGAAACCGCGCCGAACTCGCCGATCGCGCGCGCGTTGCAGAGGATCACGCCGTAGACGAGGCCCCAGCCGATCTTCGGCAGCGTGACGCGGCGGAACATCGCCCAGCCGGACGCGCCGAGCGTGAGCGCGGCGCGCTCCTCGTCGGCGCCCTGCGCCTGCATCAGCGGGATCAGCTCGCGCGCGACGAACGGGAAGGTGACGAACGTCGTCGCCAGCACGATGCCGGGTACGGCGAAGATGATCTTGACGTCGTGCTCGGCCAGCCACGGACCGAGCCAGCCCTGGCGGCCGAACAGCAGCACGAAGACCAGTCCGGCGACCACCGGCGACACCGCGAACGGCAGGTCGATCAGGCTCAGCAGCAGGCCCTTGCCGCGGAACGCGTAGCGCGTGACGAGCCACGCCGCGGCGACACCGAAAAGGGTGTTCAGCGGCACGGCGATCGCGGCGACGAGCAGCGTCAGGCGGATCGCCGCGCGCGCTTCCTCGTCCATGACCGAGGCCAGCCAGACCTCCCAGCCTTTCTCGAACGCATAGCCGAATACCGCGACCAGCGGCAGCACGAGGAACAGCGCCACGAAGGCGAGCGCGATCGACAGCAGGGTCCAGCGCAGCCAGCGCGGATCGCGCAGCGCGGCGGAAGGGCGGCGGATGTCGGTGGGCACCATGGCTCTCAGGCCTGCGCCGCGCGGCGGCGCACGGTCCACAGCTGCAGCAGGTTGATGCAGACCAGCGCGAGGAACGAGGCCAGGAGCATCACGACGGCGATCGCCGTCGCGCCGCCGTAGTCGAACTCGTCGAGCCGGGACACGATCAGCAGCGGCGTGATCTCCGACACCATCGGCATGTTGCCGGCGATGAAGATGACCGAACCGTACTCGCCGATCGCGCGCGCGAACGCCAGCGCGAAGCCGGCCAGGATCGCCGGCCACAGCGTCGGCAGCACGACGCGCCACAACGTGGTCAGGCGGCCGGCGCCGAGCGTCGCCGCGGCCTCCTCGATGTCCGGATCGAGCTGCTCCAGCACCGGCTGCACGCTGCGTACGAGGAACGGCAGGCTGACGAACACCAGCGCGACCGTGATGCCGGTCGGCGTGTAGGCGACCTTCCAGCCGAAGCGCTCGATCCACGCGCCGAGCGGTCCGTTCGACGCGTACAGCGCGGTCAGCGTGATGCCGGCGACCGCCGTNNGGCAGGTCGATCAGCGCATCGACGAGCTTGCGGCCCGGAAAGCGGTAGCGCACGAGCACGAACGCGAGCAGCGGACCCAGCACGAGATTGACGAGCCCGGCCAGCGCGGCGCAGCCGAAGGTCACCCGATACGACGCCAGCGCGCGCGGCGAGCTGACCGTCTGCCAGAACTGCGCCGGCCCGATCGACAGCGACTTCAGCGCCAGCGCCGCGAGCGGCACCAGCACGATCAGGAACAGGTAGCTGGCGCAGACTCCGAAGGTCAGTCCGAAGCCGGGCAGCGCGTGGCGACGCCACCAGGGGCGCATGGCGGTTTCCTTCCGTCGGGCCGGGACGGTANNATCTGGTCGAACGTGCCGCCGTCGGCGAAATGCGTCTTCTGCGCCTTCTGCCAACCGCCGAACGCCTCGTCGATGGTGAACAGCGGCAGGGTCGGGAACGCCGCCGCGTATTTCGCCGCGACCGCGGCGTCGCGCGGACGGTAATGGTGCTTCGCCGCGATCTCCTGCCCCACGGGCGTGTAGAGGTACTTCAGGTAGGCCTCGGCGACCTTGCGCGTGCTGCGCTTGTCGACGACCTTGTCGACGACCGCGACCGGCGGCTCGGCGAGGATGCTGATCGACGGCACGACGATCTCGAAACGCTCCTTGCCGCCTTCGTCGAGGGCGAGCAGCGCCTCGTTCTCCCACGCCAGCAGCACGTCGCCCTGTCCCCGCTCCACGAACGTCGTGGTGGCGCCGCGCGCGCCGGTGTCGAGCACGGGCACGTTCTTCAGCAGTCGGGCCACGAAATCCTGCGCCTTATCGTCGCCGCCGTATTTCTTTGCGGCGTAGCCCCACGCGGCGAGGTAGTTCCAGCGCGCGCCGCCGCTGGTCTTCGGGTTCGGCGTGATGACGGCGATGCCGGGCTTGACGAGATCGTCCCAGTCCTTGATGCCCTTCGGGTTGCCCTTGCGCACGAGGAACACGACGGTCGAGGTGTACGGCGAGCTGTTGTCCGGCAGGCGCTTCTGCCAGTCGGCCGGCACGAGGTCGCCGTGCTCGTGCAGCGCGTCGATGTCGTAGGCGAGCGCGAGCGTGACGACGTCGGCCTCGAGCCCGTCGATGACGCTGCGGCTCTGTTTGCCGGAACCGGCGTGCGACTGCTTGATGGTCACGTCGTCGCCGCTTTCCTTCTTCCACTCGGCGGCGAACGCGGTGTTGAAATCGCGGTACAGCTCGCGCGTCGGATCGTAGGACACGTTGAGCAGGGTCGTGCCGGCGTGCGCGAGCACGGCGAAGCCGGACAGCGCGGTCGCAAGTACGGCGGCGATGGAACGTCGCATGGCCAATCCCCTTCGAATGGTCGATGCGGACAGTCTGGCAGCGATTTCGTTAGCCCGGTGTTACCCGGATATGGCGAGTCGTCATCGCATCATGCTCGACCGGCGCGACGAGGTTCCGGCCGCGTGACGGCCTTTCCCATCGGATTCCGTACTGAGCCTCACCCTCCCGTGACGGAACGCTGCCCATGCGAAATCCCTGGATTCGGTACCTGCCGATCGTGTTGCTGGCCTGCGCTTCCGCGCAGGCGACGGCGCAGGCGGATGCCCGCCGGGCCTTCGTCACGTCGGCGAAGGGCAACGGCGACCTCGCTACCTGGGCCGAGTCCGGCGGCCAGGGCGGACTCGCCGGCGCGGATGCCGTCTGCCGCAGCCACGCCCGCGCCGCGAACCTGCCGGACGCCGATGCGTTCGTCGCGTGGCTGTCGGACGCGAACGACGATGCGTACTGCCGCGTGCACGGCCTCACGGGCAGGCGCGACGCCCATTGCGGGCTGACCGAGCTGCCGACCGATGCCGGTCCATGGCAGCGCACCGATGGCCTCTGGATCGCGGACAGCCTCGCCGACCTGCTCGACGGTCGCATGTACCGCCCGATCGACCGCGACGAGTCCGGCCGGGCGCTGCCGTTCAACGGCTACCTGCAGGCCGTGGCCACCGGCACGGACGCTTCGGGCAGGGGCGCGGGCGGATTCGATTGCGCGGGATGGACCCGCAGCAGCGGCGACCTGCTGGTCGGCGGCGCCGAGATGACCACCGGGAGCTGGGGCTTCGGCACGGCCCTCGGCTGCGGCGCCAACGTGCGGCTGTACTGCTTCCAGCCGGGGCCGGGCCGGGCCGCGCCACCGGGCGAACACGGCCGGCGTCAGGCGTTCCTGACCGAAGCGTCCGGTCCGGGCGACCTCGGATCGTGGCCGGAAGCGCTCGGCACGAGCGGGCTCGCCGCCGGCGACGCGATCTGCCGCGCCCGTGCGGCGGCCGCCGGGCTGTATCGCCCGGACACGTTCAAGGCCTTGTTGTCCGACGGACGGACGTCGGCCCACGAACGTTTCTCGCAGCCCGACCTGCCCTGGGTGCGCCTCGACGGCGTGCGGCTGGCGGATGACGCCGCCGCCCTGCGGACCGGCGCGATCCTCGCCCCGCTCAACGTGACCGAATCGGGCACCTATGCCGCGGGCATCGGCGCCTGGACGGGAACCTACGTCGACGGCGCCGCCATGGAGCACTGCGACGACTGGACCGACGCCGGCGCGCAGGGCCGTGCCGCCACGGTCAACATCGCCGGTCCGCTGTGGATGAGGTCCAGCTCGCCCCGGGCCTGCGCCACGCGCGCCGCGTTGTATTGCCTTTCGGACGCCGACACGCTGTTCCATTCCGGTTTCGACGAGCGGCCGTGATCCGCTCCGGCGCACGGCGGAACCGGTCGGCGCGCGCTCACGTCTGCCGGAACAGGTGCAGGTAGCGGCGGCTGACGGGCAGTGTTCCGTCGTGTCCCTTGAGGTGGATGTCGGCCGTCTCGTTGTCGCTGCGGGTGACGTGGTCGATCGCACGCAGGTTGACGACGACGGACCGGTGCACCTGCGCGAACTGCGCGGGATCGAGCTGCGCCAGGAGTTCCTTGAGGCTGGCGTCGACCAGCGCCTCGGCCGGCCGCCCGGCGTCGCCGCGCCATGCCACGCGCGTGTACTTCGAATCCGAACGCAGGTAGTCCACGTCCTCGACCGCGATCAGGCGCACGGTCTGGCCGACCTGCGCGCGCAGCCAGCGCAGCGGCGGCGGCGAGGCGTTGCGCTGCAGCTGCGTGGCGAGCTCCCGCAGCAGCGCTTCGGTGTCCGCCGCCGGTCGCGCGGCGGCGAGGCGCTCGCGCAGCCGCGCG
>DBMH01000003.1:0-10944 GCA_002297645.1 Rhodanobacteraceae bacterium UBA703
GAAGGCGCGGCGGGCCGCCCGCGACGCCCGCCTGCCGGAGATCCGCGTCGACGAAGCGCTGCCGATCGCCGCGCGAGCGGACGAGATTGTCGAGTTGATCCGCCGGCACCCGGTCGTCGTGCTCGCGGGCGAGACCGGCTCCGGCAAGACCACGCAATTGCCCAAGCTCTGCCTCGCCGCCGGACGCGGCACGGCGGGGATGATCGGTTGCACGCAGCCGCGCCGTATCGCCGCACGCACGGTCGCGCGCCGCGTCGCCAGCGAACTCGGCACGCAGGTCGGCGACCTCGTCGGCTTCCAGGTGCGCTTCGCCGACCAGTCCGGCGAGAATGCCCTGGTCAAGTTCATGACCGACGGCATCCTGCTCGCCGAGACCCAGGGCGATCCGTGGCTGTCGGCCTACGACACGATCATCCTCGACGAGGCGCACGAGCGCAGCCTCAACATTGATTTCCTGCTCGGCTACCTGAAGCGCCTGCTGGCGAAGCGGCGCGATCTCAAGCTGATCGTGACCTCGGCGACGATCGACACGGCCCGGTTCGCCGAGCATTTCGGCGGCGCGCCGGTGGTCGAGGTCGAGGGGCGCACGTATCCGGTCGAGGTGCGCTGGCGGCCCATGGATGCGTTGGCGGATGCAGGTCGCCAGGATCGACCTTCCCCGGCGGCGAAAGAAAGGAAGGGGCCGGCGGAGGCCGACCGGGCGGGCAGGGGAGGCCGGAACGATCTCTCCCTCGCCGAGCAGGTCGTCGCCGTCGCCGACGAGATCACGCAGTCCGATCCGCGTGGCGACGTGCTCGTGTTCCTGCCCGGCGAGCGCGAGATCCGCGACGCCCATCTCGCGCTGTCGCGGCGCAAGTACCGCGAGACCGAAGTCCTCGCCTTGTACGCGCGCCTGTCCAACGCCGAGCAGGACCGCGTGTTCAAGCCCGGTCCGCAGCGCCGCATCGTGCTCGCGACGAACGTCGCCGAGACCTCGCTGACGGTGCCTCGCATCCGCTACGTGATCGACACCGGCACCGCGCGCGTCAAGCGCTACAGCCCGCGCAACCAGCTCGAGCGGCTTCATATCGAGCCGATCTCGCAGGCGGCCGCCGACCAGCGCAAGGGACGTTGCGGCCGTGTCGGCCCCGGCGTCTGCTACCGCCTCTACGCCGAAGACGACTACGCGCAGCGCGCGCGCTACACCGATCCGGAGATCCTGCGCACCTCCCTTGCCGGAGTGATCCTGCGCATGCTCGCGCTGAAGCTCGGCGATCCGTCGGACTTCCCGTTCGTGGAGGCGCCGGGCGAGCGCGCGATCGGTGACGGCTATCGCCGCCTGGCCGAACTCGGCGGCGTGGACGACGGGAAACGGCTCACCGACATCGGCCGCGTGATGGCGCGGCTGCCGATCGACGTCGCGCTCTCGCGCATGCTGGTCGAGGCCGGGCAGCGCGGCGCTTTGCGCGAGCTGCTCGTGCTCGCCGCCTTCCTCAGCGTGCAGGACCCGCGCGAGCGTCCGGCCGACGCGCGCCAGCAGGCGGATGCCGCGCACGCGGAATTCGCCGATCCGAAGTCCGATTTCATCGGCGTGCTCAAGCTGTGGACCGCCTACAGCGCCGCACACGAGGACCTGACGCAATCGAGGCTGCGCGACTGGTGCCAGGCGCGCTTCCTGTCGTTCCTGCGCATGCGCGAATGGCGCGAGCTGCATCGGCAGTTGCTGGTGCTGGCGACGGAGGAGTTGCGCTGGTCGCTGGACAAGGCGCCGCCGCCGGGCAACCGCCCCGTTGATGCGGGATCGGCGAAGGGACGGGGACCGGAGAAGAAGCCGCGTCCCGGAACCGACGCCGCCGGCGAGGGCGACGCGCGGGATGCGCAAGGCTACGAGGCGATCCATCGCTGCCTGCTGTCCGGCTGGCCGACGCAGGTGGGCCTCAAGGACGAGCGCGGCCAGTACCGCGGGACGCGCGAGCGCAGGTTCTCGGTGTTCCCCGGTTCGTCGGTGGCGAAGTCGCCGCCGCAGTGGCTGCTCGCCGGTCAGATCCTCGATCTCGCCAAGGTCTACGCGATGCTCTGCGCGAAGGTCGAGCCGGCCTGGATCGAGCAGCAGGCTGCGCACCTCGTCAAGAAAAGCTGGCGCGATGCGCACTGGTCGCGCAAGCGCGGTGCCGTGGTCGCGTTCGAGCAGGTGACGCTGTTCGGCCTGACCCTGGTCGAGAAGCGGCCGGTACAGTTCGGTTCGCAGGACCCGGCACGGGCGCACGGGATCTTCGTGCTGGAAGCGCTTGCGCGTTGCGACATCGACGCCCGTGCCGATTTCGTTCGCGCGAACGCGCGCGTGCTCGCGGAAGCGCGCGAGGTCGAGGCCAAACGCCGGCGCAGCGGGCTGTTGCGCGCCGACGAGGAACTCGCTGCCTTCTTCGCCGGCAAGGTGCCCGAGAGCGTGCACACGGCGGTCGCGCTCGACGCGTGGTACCGCAAGGCCTCGCCGACGGAGCAGGCCGCGGTGCACTGGTCGCTGGCCGACGTGATGGGCGAATCCTCCGGCCCCGGCGCGCGCGATTTTCCGGCCCAGCTCGACCTCGGCGGGCACAAGCTGCGCCTCGCCTACCGCTTCGTGCCCGGCGACGCCGCCGACGGCGTGACCTTGCACGTACCGCTCGCGTTCGTGAACGCGGTGCCGACAGCGCGTTGCGAGTGGCTGGTGCCCGGACTGCTGGCGGAGAAGGTCGCCGAGGCGATCCGCGGCCTGCCCAAGGCCTTGCGTCGCAATTTCGTGCCGGCGCCGGATTTCGCGCGTGCCTTCGCCGAAGCCGAAACGCCGCGCGACGAGCCTTTGTTCGCGGCGCTCGCCAAGTACCTGACGCGCGTCACCGGCGCCGTCGTGACGGCGACGGACTTCGCCGGCGCCGAGTTGCCCGCGCACCTGTCGATGAATTTCCGCATCTACGACGAGCAGGGGCGCACGCTGGTCGAGAGCCGCGACCTGGCCGCGATCCAGGCGCAATGGACCGGTGCCGCGCGCATGGCGTTCTCGCAACGCGCCGACGTCGAGCTGACGCGCGAGGACGTCGACACCTTCGATTTCGAGGACATTCCGGCCAGTCTCGTGTCGAGCGGCGGGCTGGCCGCGTTCCCGGCCCTCGTCGACCTCGGCGAGAGCGTCGCGCTGCGCGTGTTCGAACGGCACGACGAAGCGCAATCCGAGCATCGTCGCGGCGTCGAGCGGCTGTTGCGCCGCGCGCTGGCCGATCGCATCAAGCAGGCGCGACGCCAGCTTCCGCTGAACAACGCGCTGATGCTGAAGTGGGCCGCGATCGGCACGGCCGAGGCGCTGCGTGCGGATCTCGTCGAAGCGGCACTCGTCGAGTTGCTCCGCTCGCGAGAGCCGGATATCCGCAGCCGCGCTGCGTTCGAGCATGCGAAGGAAGCGATCGCGCGAGGGCTGTTCCCCGCCGCGATCGAACGGTTGAAGCAGGCGGAGGCGGTCATTGCGGCCTATGCGGAACTGCAGCCCCTGCTGCAGCCGCCGCTGATGGGCTTCGCGAAGGCGAACTACGACGACCTGCGCGAGCAACTCGGCGAGTTGCTGTTCCCGGGCTTCCTGCGCGAGATCGACACGTCACGCCTCGCGCAGTATCCGCGCTATCTGAAGGCGATGAAGCTACGTGCGGAACGCTTGCGCCAGGACCCTGCCAAGGACCAGTCGCGCATGCTCGCCCTGCAGGGCTACTGGCGCGACTACCTCAAGCTGCGTGCGGAGCGTGGCGCGGAGGGCGCGGATCTGGCCGAGCTGCGCTGGGCGATCGAGGAACTGCGCGTGTCGACGTTCGCGCAGGAATTGCGCACGGCCGAGTCGGTGTCGCCGAAGCGCATCGCGAAGCTGGTCGAGGAGTTGCGCTCGCCGAGGCGGGGCTGAATCGGGCAGCGCCAGCCTCCAGGCACCGCCGCCGCCGTTTCCGGGGGATGTCCGGAGCGGGGCCGGCGGCGGACGCCGGCCCCGGCGACGCGGGAGTTCCCGCGCCGTCCATCGCGGATTCCGCGCTCAGCTCACTTGACGCGCTGGACGCGGACGCTGCAGCCGCAGCCGTCGACGACCATCAGCCAGCTGCCGAGCATCATCGGCTTGATCTTGACCTTGGGGTTGTCCATCTCGCCCGCCGAGAACGTGCCGGACTCGGCCTGCTGCCACTCCTGGCCGTTGTCGAGCCGGAACACGGACTTGCCGCGCCAGCCGGTGAACGTGCCGGTGATGCGCGTCTCGATCAGATCGCGCTCCGTCGAGTCGGGGTAGAACACCGGCTTTCCGCTCGCGGAAACGTATTTCGTCTGCGTGCCTCCGCCGTGCGCCTGCAGCCAGGCATTCAGCCGCTGCAGTTCCTCCGGCGACAGCTTGTCGAGGCCGGTCGAGCGGAATTCCGCCTGCGACATGCGCTCTTCGAGCGTGGGGGACTGGGTCTGGGCGGCAACCGCACCGGCGGCGGCCAGGAGGATCAGGGCGAGGCTCGAAATGGGGCGCATGGGTTTGATGGCTGCGGCGGCGATGCGTGACCGTCCCCGCAAAAATCCTTGTCCTTACACGAAGTTAACAGATGCACTCCGGCGCGGAAACCGGTACGATGGCGCGAATTTGAGTGTAGCACGCCCGCCGGACAGAGGTTCGAACGGGTGCTTCGAGTCAGACGACGACCGGCCCCTGAGCCGGTCGCAATCTACGTGGACCTCGATCTTCGAGTCCCACGTGGGCCGTATCAAGTCGTAGCAAGAGAACTCGCGAATGACGTCAGTCAAGAATTGGATGGTGGGTCTGGCCGCTGGTGCGGCGGCTATGGGTTCGGTGAGTGCGGTCGCGGATTCTCCGAAGCTCTCTATCGACAAGCAGTCGCAGACGGTGCAGACGCCGACCAGCGCGGCGTCCGGCATGACTTATCAGGCGACGGGCGCTCAAACGAGTACGCTTACCGTCTACACGGAGGGTTATCTGCTTTGCGGCAACATCGGATCCGATCAAACGCCGGTGAAGTTGGAGCTTGCTCACGAAGACCAGTCTTCTCAGCAGGCTCGTCGTTGGGCATTGCCCTCCGCCCTGGCCCGCAGCTTCTCGTATGCTTCGGGTGGTCTGGTCATCAATCCGGGCGATTCGTTGTCCTCGCTGGTTTGCCACAGCTTGGGTGTGGACGGTAGCGTGGCATCCGGTCTGCGCGAAGGGATCTTCGACAACGGTTACGACTCTGCGACGGTCAGCAACTATAAGAGTCTGGTCAATTGGATTCCGTCAGCAGGCTTCGATTGGAACTCGCCGGATTGGGCCGAGGTACCGCAGGATCCTTGTGGCTGGTCGACCTATGATGAGGCAAGGGCGAAGGAAGACGTGGCTTGTGCTGCTGTGACGGGCATCAGCGCCGCTTCCGTTCGAGCGCCGACCATGTTGACCGGGGTGACGCATGGTGTCGTTTTCACCTATGTGTTCCGTGTCGATGCTCGGTTCGGGGCACCTCCTGCAGGTCAGAACGGAGTGTTGCGTACGCCATTGCTGAATGCGTTGGCCGACCCGGATGCCACCCCGACGAGTATGCAGGTTCTCGTCCAAGATGCGTATGACTCCACGTATCTGTCCGCTTCCGGGAGCTACTGCACCTTCGCCACCCTTCCAGGAACGATCGACAACAACATCTGCAATGCCGCGGGCGTAACGGCGGCCCCCTTGCCGGCAAGCGGTCTGTTGAATATCCCGTTCGCCGTTGGGCAACAGCTGCCATCGCCTGTTTCGCAGTCCTTCTATGTCGCCGTGAATCGGACCATCGCCGGAGCACCTCAACTCAATGGAGGTACGCCGATCGTGGTAGCGTCGATCCTGGTGGACCCGGTGGTGTCGGCGGAAGGTGCCGACGATTTCCGCGGCGACAATGCCGTCTTTGGGTTCATGCCGAGCTCGAGCGGTTTCCCCTGGATGGGTGGCAACCCGTAACGCGCCTCTCGCAGGAATGTGCCTTACCGATCGGCGCCTGCGGGCGCCGATCGCATTTCCGGTTCATGGATTCCCGATGACCGTTCCCCCTTCCCGGTCCGCGAGCACGCCAGAGACGGGCGCTTCCGTGCTCGCCGCGTGGATGGCGCGGCGGCCGCCGGCGCCGGATGCGTCGGTATTGGCGCGTGCCTGCGCGCTCGCACTCGGGCACGCGGCGGCGTCGTCGATGCCGCCCGCAGTACAGGCGGAACTGGTCGCCGTGCTCGACCTGCTCGAGCACCTCGGTGTCGGCGAGGAGGCGCAGGCATCCTGCGTGCTGCATGCGCTCGCGACGAGCGGCGTCGAATTCGGGGAGGCCGATCTCGCGCCGTTCCCGTCCGACGTGCGCATCCTGTTCGAAGGCCAGCAGGCGGCCCGCAAGGTCTGGGCGTTGCACGCGAACCGTAGCGGCCCCGGCGGCAACGAAGGGCTGCGCCGGCTGCTGCTCGCGATCATCCGCGACCTGCGCGTCGTCTTCATCCTGCTGGCGCGCCAGCTCGTGCGCATGCGCGCGGCGGACCGCCTGCCGGAAACGGAGCGTCGCGAGCTGGCCCAGCTCAGTACCGACATCCATGCGCCGCTGGCGAACCGGCTCGGCATCTGGCAGCTCAAATGGGAGCTGGAGGACCTCGCTTTCCGCTACCTGCAGCCGGACGTCTACCGCCGCATCGCCCGCCTGCTCGACGAGCGCCGCGGCGACCGCGAGAAATGGATCGCCGTGGCGCGTGCGCAACTGGGCGAGGCGCTGGCGAAGGCGGGAGTGAAGGCGGACATCGCCGGGCGGCCGAAACACATCTATTCGATCTGGCGCAAGATGCAGCGCAAAGGGCTCGAGTTCTCCGAGCTCTACGACGTGCGCGCGCTGCGCGTGATGGTCGACGACGTCGCGTCCTGCTACGCCGCGCTCGGCATCGTGCACACGCTCTGGTCGCCGGTGCCGGGCGAATTCGACGACTACATCGCCAATCCGAAGGGCAACCAGTATCAGTCGCTGCACACCTGCGTGATCGGGCCGGAAGGCAAGACCGTCGAGGTGCAGATCCGCAGTTTCGAGATGCACCGCCACGCGGAGCTCGGCGTCGCTGCGCACTGGCGCTACAAGGAGGGCGGCGGCGGCGATGCCGGCTTCGAGCGCAAGATCGCATGGATGCGGCAGCTGCTCGAGGGCAAGGACGCGCGCGACGACGACGCGGCGCTGCTCGCCGGCTTCCGCACCGAGGTGGTCGAGGACCGCGTCTACGTGCTGACGCCGAAGGGGCAGGTCGTGGATCTGCCGCGCGGCGCCACGGTGCTCGACTTCGCCTACGCGATCCACACCGACGTCGGCCACCGCTGCCGTGGCGCCAAGGTCAACGGGCGCATCGTGCCGCTGAGCTTCCAGCCGTCCAGCGGCGATCGCGTCGAGGTGCTGACCGGCAAGACGCTCGAGCCGCGGCGCGACTGGCTGTCGCCGCACCACGGATTCCTCACCACGCATCGTGCGCGCGAGAAGGTACGCACCTGGTTCAAGCGCATCGACCTGGCGCAGAACCTCGCCGCCGGCCGCACGCTGCTCGAGCGCGAGCTGAAGCGCCTCGCCCTGCACCACGCCGACCTGGACGGCCTGCCGGAGCGGTTCCAGCTCAGGAACCTCGACGATCTGCTCGAAGCGCTCGCGCTCGGCGACGTCAGTACCGGCCAGATCGCGCGTGCCCTGCACGAAATCAGCACTCCGGCGCCCGAGCCCGGCATCGCGCCGCCGGCGCCGCCCGTGCGCGTGCCGAGCGCGGACAGCGGCGCGATCGTCATCGACGGTGTCGGCAACCTGCTGTGCCAGCTCGCGCGTTGCTGCCATCCGCTGCCGGGCGACGCGATCGCCGGCTACATCACGCGGGGGCGCGGCGTGTCCGTGCATCGAGCCGACTGCGCGCAGCTGGGGCGCCTGCGCGAGCGCGACGAGAGCCGTGTCGTCGCGGTCGAGTGGGGTACGCGCAAGCAGGCCGCCTACGACGTCGACATCGTCGTGCGCGGCTACGATCGCAAGTGGCTGCACAAGGACGTCAGCAACGCGATTGCCGCCGCGAACGCGCACGTCATCGCGGTCACCGCCCGCGTCGACGCGAAGCAGGGAATCGCGACCATGGACTACGCGCTGCGCGTGACCGATTTCGGCCAGCTCAGCAGCTTGCTGAACCAGCTGCTCGCGGTGCCGAACGTGATCGAGGCGCGGCGCGTCGGCTGACCGCGCCGTGCGCAGGCTGCATGCTATGCTCGGTCGCCATCCGGAACGCCGCGAGGCGCCGCATCAGACGGACATGACGCCAACGTGATCGAGATCCCCGGATACCGCCTGTTGCGCCAGCTCGGACGCGGCGGCATGGCGACCGTCTATCTGGCCGTGCAGGAATCGGTCGACCGCGAGGTCGCCCTGAAGATCATGTCGCCGGCCCTGCTCGCCGATCCGAACTTCGGCGAACGCTTCCTGCGCGAGGCGAAGATCGCGGCGCGCCTGCACCACCGGCACGTCGTCGGCATCCACGACGTCGGCCGCGCCGGCGACTATCACTACATCGCGATGGAGTACCTCGGCGGCGGTCCGGTGTTGCCGAAAGACGGCAGCGCGCGCGAGCCGGCGTTCGCGCTGCGCATCGCGCGCGAGATCGCCGGGGCCCTGAACTACGCGCAGGAAAAGGGCTTCGTGCACCGCGACGTCAAGCCCGACAACATCCTGTTGCGCGACGACGGTTCCGCCGCGCTGACCGACTTCGGCATCGCGCGCGCGCTCGATTCGACGCTGCGCATGACCAAGACCGGTGCCGTCGTCGGTACGCCGCACTACATGAGCCCGGAGCAGGCGCGCGGCAAGCCGGTCGACGGCCGCTCCGATCTCTACGCGCTCGGCATCGTGCTCTTCGAGATGCTGGTCGGGCGCGTGCCGTACCAGGCCGAGGATTCGCTCGCGGTCGGCATCATGCACATCACCCAGCCGGTGCCGGAACTTCCCGAGGGCATCGGCGACCTCCAGCCGCTGCTCGCGCGCCTCCTGGCCAAGCAGCCCGAGGATCGTTTCCAGACCGGCAACGAAGCCGCCGCCGCGATCGGCGCGATCGAGCGCCGCATGACGAGCGGCGAACTGCCGCAACTCGTCCACAGCCGGGCGACGTACGACGACCTCGGGGTCCTGCCGGAAGGGTTGCGGGCCGTCTCGCCGCAGCCGCCGTCGGTGGCGGCGCAGGGCGATCGCGCGGAACCCAGCCTCGGCCGCATCGACCAGATCGTCGGCGCACTCGACGACGGCGAACGGCGGGCAGGGCGTCCTGCTGCTGCTTCCCGCGGGCCGGTGCGCGCCTCCTCGCTGCGCCGATGGCTCGTTCCGGCCGCCGTGGTGCTGCTCGGACTCGGCGCAGGACTCGCCTGGAAGCACCAGGACGTCCTGCGCGCGCTGCTGCCGCGTACCGAATTCAACGACACCTTGTCGCGTGCGCAGCGCGCGCTCGAGGCGGGCAGGCTCGACGGCAACCAGGGCGACAGCGCCCGGGAGCTGTTCCTCGCCGCGCGTGCCCAGGATCCCGACAACGACGTCGCCCGGCGCGGGCTGGATGCCGTCGGACACAAGTTGCTCGAACGCGCCGACGCCGCCTTGAAGGGGAACGACCTGGTGGCTGCGCGTACGGCGTTGGCCAGTGCGCGCGAGTTGCTGGGCGGCGGCGCCGAGGTCGAGCGTCTGGAGTCCGCGCTGAAGCAGGGCTCGTCGCGCGACGAAGAGATCGCCGGCTGGCTCGCCTCGGCAAATACCGCGCTCGATGCCGGCCGCCTCGGCGGCACCGGCGGCGCGGCCGAGATGTATCAGCGCGTACTGTCGGCCGACAAAGGCAATGCGCTGGCGTCGGCCGGACTGGAGAAGGTCGCCGATGCGCTGGCCGCGCAGGCGCGCAGCGCGCTGGAGTCGAACGACGTCGCCGCCGCCGCGGAACGCAGCGACGAGATCGCACGCATCCTGCCGGCCTGGGCCGGATTGCCGGACCTGCTCGGCCGTATCGCGCGCGCGCGCGAAACCGAGAAGGCGGCGCTGGAAGACGACGTCACGCAAGCCGAGGCGCAGCTTCGCGCCGGCCACGTGTCCGGTACCGAGGACTCGGCACTCGAGCGGTTCCGGTCCGTCCTGAAAAGGGAGCCGGACAACGCCCGCGCCAAGGCAGGCCTGCGCAAGGTCGCACAGGCGTTCGTCGTGCGTGCCGAGGCGGCGATCGAGGAGCAGAACGCCGCTGCGGCCGACCGGCTGCTGGTGCAGGCGGGAGAGCTCGTGCCGGACCTGCCGGATCTGCGCGCCGCCCGGGTGAACCTGCGCGAGCTGCGCGAACGCCTCGCGATCGGCGCGGAGCGCGCCGCGATCACGCCTGCACAGATCGAGCAGGTCCGTCGCCTCGTCGCCGAGGCCGGCGCCGCCGCTGCGGCCGGCAACCTCATCGTCCCGCCCGGCGACAGCGCCTACGACAAGTACCGCGCCGCGCTCGCGATCGACGGCAACGACCGCGCCGCGCTCGACGGTATCGCGCGCCTGCCCGCGCGCGCCAAGGAACTCTTCACGCAGGCGCTGACGGACGGCGCGCCCCAGCGGGCCCTGATCCTTCTCGACGCCGTACGCCAGATCGCCCCCGGCGACGTCTCGGCCGGGTCCATGGCGGAGAAGCTCGCGAACGCTTTCCTCGACCTGGCCGATGCGCGCCTCGGCGAGGGACGTCGCTCCGATGCCGCCCGTGCCCTCGGTGCCGCACACGATCTCAGCCCGGCCAATCCGCGTCTCGCTCCGCTGGAAGCACGTCTGCAGGCGATACCGGAAAAACCCTGAGCCTGGAGCAGCAGAGAACTGAAGCTGCGGTGACATCGGCGATTCCAGCCCACCTACGGGGAAGCCGCCGGACGGCCCCGGTCGGGAATGGAAGCCCGTATCCTTTCCCGATTCCCGATTCCCGATT
>DBMH01000003.1:11024-14896 GCA_002297645.1 Rhodanobacteraceae bacterium UBA703
AAGCCGCTGCTGCTGCTCGGCAATCGCGACGAGTTCCATGCGCGGGCAAGTGCCGCGGCGGCGCCGTGGAGCGAGGACGCCCACGTCGTCGGCGGCCGCGATCTCGTTGCCGGCGGCACCTGGCTGGCCGCGCGTGACGACGGCCGCTTCGCCGCGGTGACGAACCTCCGTACCGGCGTGCCGGCGACGGCGCCGCGCTCGCGCGGCGAACTCGTGCGCGGCTTCGTCCTCGACGACGAAGCGCCGGGCCGCTGGCTCGAGGCGTTGCGTGCCGACGTCGGCGACTACGGGCCATTCAATCTCGTCGTCGGCGACGCCGCGGGCGTCTTCGCGCTCGGCAGCGGCGACCGTCGCGTACGCCAGCTGGGCGCCGGCGTGCACGTGATCAGCAACGGACCGATCGGCGTGCACTGGCCGAAGACCGAGCGCCTGCAGCGGCGCTTCGAGCGTCTGGCGGCCGAGGGCGCGGAGAACGAGACGCGACTGCTGGACCTGCTGCACGACGAGACGCAGCCGCCCGATGCCGCCTTGCCCGATACCGGCGTCGGTCTTGCACTGGAACGCATGCTGGCGCCGGTCTTCATCCGCGGCGAGAACTACGGTACGCGCGCGAGCAGCCTGCTGACGCGCGCGCTCGACGGTGCCTGCGTGCTGCGCGAGCGGCGCTACGGCCCGATGGACCGCTTCGACGGCGAAACGCGCTGGTCGGGTATCGCCGGGCGGGGATTCATCGGATATCCCTGAAGCAGTCGCCGTTCCCGCGCAGACGAGCATCCGCTCCGTCGTTCTGACTGTGCATCACAGTTCCGGCTGTCCGGCGTGCCGCGCTTCCGCTGTCGCGGTGCGTCCCGCAGGAACGACTGCCGGGTTCACCCCGCGCTTCCTACGCCAGCAGCCCGCGCAGTGCCGTCCGTGCCGCGTCGAACGAGAAATGCCGCTCGACGTTGGCGAGTCCGTTCTTCGACAGGCGGTTCCACAGCGTCTCGTCGCGATACAGGCGGACCACGGCGGCGGCGAACGCGAAGGGTTCGTCGGCGACCAGCACGTCGCCGCCCGGCACGACGTGCATCCCCTCGACGGCAGGCGAGGTCGCCACGACCGGCAGTCCGTAGCTCATCGCCATGTTGACCTTGCCCTTGACGCCGGCGCCGTAGCGCAGCGGGGCGACCGAGAGACGGCAGCCGTCCATGTACGGGGCGATGTCCTCGACGTAGCCGTGCACGACGACGCGATCGCCGGCGAGCGCGCGGATCGAATCCGGCGCCTTGCTGCCGATGACGTGGAAGCGGGCATCGGGCAGTTCCGCGCATACGTGCGGGAACACCTCCCGCACGAACCATTCGACGGCATCCGTGTTGGGCGGGTGCTGGAAGCCGCCGACGAAGACGAGGTCGCGGCGTTCCGCGTACGGGCGGCGGCAGCCGTAGATCTCGTGCACATTCGACAGCACTTCGACGCGGGCGCCGGGGACCTCGCGTGCGAGCAGTTCCTGCTCCACCGGACTGACGACGAGGGTGACGTCGCATTCGCGGATCAGCTTCAGTTCCTGCGCGCGCGTGGTTTCGGCGTGGCGTGCGAGTTCGGGCCGGCCTTCGAGTTCGGCCGCGCGGCGCTCGCGCAGGTAGTGCAGGTCGACCGTGTCGAAGGCGAGGCGGGCTTTCGGTGCGTACAGGCGCACGAGGCCGAGATAGCTCGCCGCGACGTAGTGGCGCGACAGCACGACGAGGTCGAATTCGGCACCGCGTTCGCGCAGCAATCTGACCGGATCCTGCGCGTACGGTGCGTACAGCGCCTCGACGCCGAGTTCCTGCAGTTGCGCCGTGTAGCGCTCGATCCAGGCGCGGTTCTCGGGCAGGAAGCTCGTCTGGCAGCCGAGATCGGCCAGCACGCGCATGATGTTGACCATGCGCAGCGAACCGGAATCCTGGTCCGGGGCCGGCGTCGTCGCGTCGACGATCAGCACGCGCTTCCTCGCGCGGTGCGTCGCCGCGATCCCGATCGGCGTGCCGGGCCTGGGCTGGCGTGCCAGCGCGTCCTTCCACTTGTCGAGGAATTTCTCGCGGTTGACGACCTGGTAGCGCTTGGTGCCGCTGGCCGTGTCGGTGCCGGAGGTGATGCCTTCGAAGTGCACGACGGTCGCGGCAGGCTCGTAGTACACCTTGAGGCCGGCCGCCCGCACGGCGAAGGCGAGGTCGGTGTCCTCGTAGTAGGCCGGCGCGTAGCGGCGGTCGAAGGCGCCGAGGGACTCGAACAGGTCGCGGCGCAACAGGATCGCGGCGCCCGAGCAGTAGTCCGCTTCGCGCCGGAAGTTGTAGCGCGCATCGGTCGGGTCTTCGAAACGGCCGTAGTTCCAGCCCGAGCCGTCGTCGAAGACGATGCCTCCCGCTTCCTGCAGGCGGCCGTCCGGATACACCAGCTTCGCGCCCACGAGTCCGGCGTCCGGCGCTTCCTCGAGGCAGCGTACGAGCGCTTCGAGCCAGCCTTCGGTGACGACGGTGTCGTTGTTGAGGAACAGCACGCAGTCGCCGCGCGCGGCGGCGGCGCCGGCGTTGCAGGAGCCGATGAAGCCGAGGTTCCGCTCGTTGCGCAGCAGGCGCAGGCCCGCGATGCCGGCGAGGCGCTGCGCTGTCGCGTCGGTGGAACCGTCGTCGACGACGATGACCTCGAACGGCGTCGGGCCGGCCTGCTCGGCGATCGAGCGGAGGCAGGCACCGGTGTAGGCGATCTTGTTGTAGACCGGAACGATGATGGAAACGCGCGGTGTCTCGCTGGTCGGCAGCGCGAACGGCGCGAAGTCGTCCGTCGGCTCGGCATACGTGAGGCGAGCCTGCGCCGGACCGCTGCGGCGGAATTCCTGCGCGACGCGCTTCAGGGTTCCCGCCAGGCCGCGCTGGGCGAGGCTGCCGCGTAAACGGCCGGCGAGGCTGCGCAGGTGCAGGGTGCGATACGCGAGACTCGCGCGCAGTGCGCGCAAGCGATTCTTGCCGGCGCGCAACGGGGCGGTGAGGCGCCACGACGAACTGGCGAGGATCTGTTCGTAGTGCGGCTTGACGCCCTGCAATTCGGCGTCGAGGGCCAGGGCCCAGTCCGTGCGTTGCTTGAGTTCGTCGTGCAGGGCGTCGTGCGCCACGTTCAGGCGCGTGAGCCGCGAACGCGTGGCGGCGAGCTCGCGGTCGAGGCTGTGGCCCCATTCGCCACGACGCTCGCTTTCGCTGCGTGCCGCGAGGAGTTCCGCCCGTATCGTCCGCTCCCGTGCCGACGCCCGTGCGAGTTCGCTCGCGAGAGTGGCTTCGAGCAGCGAATCCGCGCCGGTCATGGCGAGCGGATAGCGCGCGCTCGCGCGCCGCGGCAGGTCGAGCAGTCGCGTGTATCGCTGCGCGGTCTCCGCCGTCGTCGCATGGGGGAGGCCGACGAGATTCGCGCGCACCGCGTCGATCGCGGCGGGTTCGCGGGCGAGCCGCTCGATGCACGCCGCGATCGCTTCGACGTCGGTGTCGACGAGGAAGCCGTCGACGCCGTCCTCGATGCGCTCGGCCAGCGCGCCGACGCGCGTGGCGACGACCGGGAGGCCGAGGCTGCGCAGCTCGGACAGCATGTAGCTGAAGGTCTCGGCGACGGTCGGCAGCAGCAGGGCGGCATCGGGACGGATCCGCGCCAGCAAGGCGGGGAACTCGTCGCGCCGGTAGTCGAGCACGACGTGCAGGCCGCTCTCGCCGAAGAGGTCATGCGCATCGCTGCCGGCACCGAGCAGGAACAGCTCCGCATGTTCGCGCAGCCGCGGCAATGCCGCGCGCAGCAGTTCGGCGCCCTTGCCGCGCCGGATGCGGCCGGGGACGAGCAGGCGCAGGCGCTCGCGTGGCGGGGGCGCTTCC
>DBMH01000214.1:0-191 GCA_002297645.1 Rhodanobacteraceae bacterium UBA703
GGCCGTCGTCGACGCGATCGGACGCCGCGTCGCCGCCGAGCGCGACCGCGTGCTCGCCGCGGCCTGGCTCCCGCCCGGGCTCGTCAGCGCGAAGCCGGCAACGCCGCCAGGATGAGATCGCGGAAGATTTCCTGCGACTGCGGGTGGGCGAACCGCTGGTTGTAGGCCGTGCTCGTGATCACGACGACGAT
>DBMH01000214.1:218-4746 GCA_002297645.1 Rhodanobacteraceae bacterium UBA703
GTCGCCACCGCGCGACGGGAAATGCAGGCGCCACAGCAGATAGCCGTACTCGGCATCGTCGCGCGCCCTGGCGCGCGGCGTGGTCGCCGCGGCGATCCAGGCGGCGGGAACGACCTGCCGCTCCCGCCAGCGGCCGCCGTCGACGACGAGCTGGCCGAGCTTGGCCGCATCGCGGCTGCGGTAACGCGTGCCGCCGCCGCCCATGACGACACCGCCAGGCGCCGAATTCCATCGCGCCGCCGTGATGCCGAGCGGCCGCTCCAGCACTTCGGCGGCGAACGCGTCGAGCGGCTTCCCCGCCGCACGTTCGACGACGGCGCCGGCGACGAACGCGCCGGCGGTGCAATAGGCGAACGCGCGGCCGTAGGGACTGTCCGCCGGCTTCGCCATCCAGGGCGCGAAGCCCTTGATCGGCAGGTCGAGCGCGAACCGCAGCCAGTCCTCGGTGACGTACATGCGCTCCTCGTTGCCGGACGAGAACGCGTTGTCGTCGTCGCATTCCCACAGCGAGCTCATCGTCAGCAGGTCCTCCAGCGTGAACGCGTCCTTGCGCGGATCCGGATGACCGAACGGCCGCTTGTCCGCGAAATAGGCGTAGATCTTCGCCTGCGCGTCCGGAATCAGCCCGCGGTCGATCGCGGCGCCGACCAGCAGCGCGGTGACGCTCTTCGTCGCCGAGCGCAGGTCGTTGAGCGTTTCGCGCGCCCCGCCCTCGAAATACCGTTCGTAGACGAGACTGCCGCGATGGGCGACGACGACGCTGGTGATGCCCTTGTAGGTCTTGTCGGCGACGCGGCGTTCGAGCTCGACGAACTGGCTGGTGTCCCATCCGGCGCGGCCGGCGTCGGCGACCGGCCAGCCGTCGGACAGGACCTGCGGCGGCGAATACGGCGAGGCGGCGACGGCCGGCATCGCCGTGCAGGCCAGTACGAGCGGCAGCAGGCCGGAAAGAAAACGGTTTCGCATGGCGGATCTCCCTGGAAAGGTCGGAACGGGAGCCGCAGTCCAGCCGAGCCGCGAATGAAGCGCCGGAAACGCGAATGAAGGTTTGTGAAAGCCTCTTTTTCCAAGGCGTTGCGTCAGATGCCCAGGCACGTGCAGCAGTCGCCGACGCCACGGAACACGCCTTGGCGACGTGACGTACGGAGTTACCGGAACGTCTCCGCTTACGCTGCCAGCGGCCGCACCACGGGTCTCATCGAGGCTCGGCCAGCATTCGGGAACTCCGCAGCTGGAATCCCGTGACAGCCAGGCGTTGGCGGGAGCCGCACCACGCCGGCGACGGCAACCGTGGCCGCATCCGGGCAAGAAAAAGGCCGGCCCCGAGCGGGGCCGGCCGAAGAAGGTCGATGCACCAGCCTGGCGATTCATCCAGGCCGGGGCATCGCGACCGATGGCTACGGCGTGACGGTCAGGCGGATCGGGATCAGCGTGACCGGCTTGGCCGCATCGTTGCTCGCGACGCAGAGCTGGCCGATGTGTTCGCCCGGCGCGAGCCCCGTCGCGTTGATGGTGAGGCTCACGCTCTGCGTCGCCCCTGCTCCCACCGAACCGCTGCTCGCCGCCGGCGTCGCCCACGACGGCGTGCACTGGCGGTCGGCCATGCCCATCATCGTCGCGTCGTAGTGTCCGTCCCAGCTCGCGCTGATGCCTTCCCAGGCGGCACTGGCCGGATCGCCGCCGAAGTCCGGATCGTTGTTGTAGGCCTGTCCCATGCCGTTGGTCTGCGTGCCCATCAGGAAGCGGAACCAGATCACGCCGACGCCGTTGACCGTGTGGGAGCTGAACTGCGGGTAGGCGACCAGCCAGTACTTGCCGGGGTTGAGCTGCAGCGACGCACCGGCCGCGGCGAGGTCGACGTCGAGCGCATTGGCGGAGAGGTTCACACCCGGCGAGCCGACCGCGAGGTCGAGCGTCCACAACGGCGCGCTGCCGTCGCCCGGATGGCCGGATGGCTTGCCACCGGCATCGGCGTAGATCGACCAGACAATGCGGCTCGCGTACATGTCGACGGTGTCGCCGTAGTTCGCGAACAGGAAACCCGGCACCGACAGCTTGCGGAACGTGGTCGGCTGGTCGAGCACGATGTCGTCACCGACGAAGGCACCGGCGTTCACGTCCGCGTAGAGCGAGCTGACCAGGCCGTCGCGCGTGTCCGGCGGCTGGTTCACGACCGGCACCGAATTGACGCCCGACAGCAGGTTCCAGCTCAGGCCGGCATTGCCGAGGTTGCGCACGTCGAACGTCGCCGTCGTCGTGTCGCCTGCGGCCACTTCCACGTCGAAGCGCGCGGGCGACAGTTCGAGCTTGTACGGATCGACGAAGACGGCCGCCGGCATGTGCAGCGTGCGGCCACCACCCGACGGCGTCAGGCTGACCTCGCCGTGCCGGTAGCTGCCCTGGGCGAGCCCGTCGACGCCGATCTCGAACGCGACGCGGCCGCTGGCGCCGGGCGCCAGGGTGAGCGTGGCCGGCGTCGCGCTTCCGCTCAGGCCGCTCAAGGCGACGGCCCAGCTCCGGGTAGCCGAACCGACGTTGCGGAACGTGCGTTCGAAACGGCAGGTGCCGACGCAGGAGGCGGCGCCCAGGCTCGGCACGTTGAGGCTGGCCGGATCGCCGCCACGTGCCGGATCGGCGCGCAGGTAGCGGTAGCTGCTTTCGTGCAGGACGAGTTCGCTGCCGATCGCCGCGTCGACCTGCGTGCGGCCGGCCCCCATGTCGAAGCCCGTCGCCACGGCGCCGGACGGCAGCGCCGTGATCCCGTCATTCTTGCTGGTCAGCATCAGCGCGGACTTGACCTCGGCCGGCGACCATTCCGGATGCGCCTTGCGCACCAGGGCGGCCGCGCCGGCGACGTGCGGCGACGCCATCGACGTGCCGCTGATGACGCCGAACGAATCCGCGTCGCCGGCGTAGGCGGCGAGGATGTTGGAACCGGGTGCGGCGATGTCCGGCTTCAGCAACGAGAACGACGTCGGTCCACGCGAGCTGAAGTTCGCGATCCGGTCCGGCTGCTCGGCAGTCGCCTCGGACGGGTAGCCCAGCTCCACGGTGGCGCTGTTCGTCCCCGCGTAGAACGCCGCGATCGCCTGCCCCTGCGCCTGCGTCAGCGTGGCGACCGGGATCGTCGTGCCGTCGAGTGCGGGGCTCAGCGTGCCGGCCGCGTTGTTGTGCAGCAGGACCGCGGACGCGCCGCCCGCGGTGGCGTTCTGCACCTTGGCCACGAAGGTGCAGGTGCCGCGCGAGATCAGCACGACCTTGCCGGTGTAGCTGCCCGCCGGGGCCGGCGAGCACTGCAGCGGATCGGCCGCGTTGTAGGCGAGCGGTCCGGCGATCGGCGCGGTCATCGGTACCGACGAGGACGGGATCGTCATCGGCATCGAGGCCAGCTCCGTCGGCACCGGCGCGGGCCCGGTCACGTGCAGCATGTTGATGAAGGCGCCGCGCGAATGCGTGCTGGCGGCGACCGTCGCCACCCAGGGTTCGGCGTGGCCGGTCGAACCGGCCGACGGACCGCTGTTGCCGGCGGACGCGGCGACGAAGACGCCGGCGTCGACCGCGTCGAGGAAGGCGCGCGACGGATCCTCGTTCCAGGGGTCCTCGCCGCCGGCGATCGAGTAGTTGACGACGTCGACGATGCCGTCGGCGACGGCCTGGTTCACCGCCGCCACGAGCGAGGGATACAGGCAGCTGCCGCGACCGTCCCCGGTCGTGTAGCAGGCGTCGTAGACGACGAGGTTCGCGCGCGGAGCCACGCCGGAGATCGGCAGCTTCGGACCGCCCGGCACCTGCGCGGTCACCGGGTTGCCGGCGACGGTCGAGGCGGTGTGCGAGCCGTGGCCGTTCTCGTCGACCGGGCCGGGGCCGTTGGTCGCGCCCGGATCGGTTTCGAGGACCTCGGGCATGAACTCGGTGACGAAGTCGTAGGCGCCGACGACCTTGTCGTTGCACTGCGGCGTCCAATCCGGGCTCGGCAGCGGCCCGCAGAGTCCGAGGTAGTTGCCCGCGCCGAGCGGGTTCACGTGCTGGTAGCCGTCCGGCGCGAGCGCGGCGAACGAGGGATTGTCGAAGTTCAGGCCGGTGTCGACGATGCCGGCGACGACGCCCTCGCCGCGATTGCCCTGCGCGCCGTCGAAACCGTCGCGGAAGACGCGGTCGGCGATGCCGTCGGCATTGCCGTTCCAGACGTTCGCCGCACCGATGAGCTGGGGACCGCGGTCGGTCGACACCGGCACGACACGTGCCGGCTCCACGGCGGCGACGCCGGGCAGCCCGGCCAGCCGCTTCGCTTCGGCCGGCGTGGCGCGCACGACCAGGCCGTTGTAGGCGTGCTGGAACTCGAACTGTGGCCCGACCGAGGCCAGCGGCCGGCCGATCTCGGCCGAGGCCCGCTGCAGGAAGCCCTGCTGCTCGGCACGCAGCGCGTCGATCCAGGCGACCGAAGCCGCCGAACGCACGTCGAGACGCGGGCCGGCGCTCGCCACCGACAGCTTGCCTTCGCGCGCTGCCGCCGCCAGCGACGGCGACG
>DBMH01000348.1 GCA_002297645.1 Rhodanobacteraceae bacterium UBA703
CATCGCGCGAGCGCCGCGCCCAGCGCAGGGAGAGGCGCATCGACTCGGCGGCCTGACGCAGATCGGCCGGATACGGCGTGCATTCATCGAAAATCATCACCACGTCGGAATTCAGCACATGCTGGATGCGCATGGATTCCTCGGGCGTCAGGAACAGCCGGTCGCCAGCGGGCGGTGCGCCGTGCGCGCCATGACCTTGTCGATGCGCTGGTCGATCAGGTGGTTCAGCGCCGCCGCGGAGGCCGCCGCGAGCCAGATGCCGAGGCTGCCGGCGATCGTCTGGCGCAGGGGCGGTAGCCCCGGCACGGCGAGGAACATCCCGATGACCGCAGTGAAGACGATCAGCGCGACGACGCGCGGCTTGGTCAGTTCGAGGTACTGATGAACGATGGCTGGCATGCCATTGAAGGCCTTGATTCGACCTCCCTCTCCCGCTTGCGGGAGAGGGCCGGGGTGAGGGCAAGCTTGAGACAGCGCCAAGGAAGCGCCCGCATCCGCCTGCCGGCACCTTCTCCCGCAAGCGGGAGAAGGAAAGGTATTCGCAGATTATTCTAGGCGTTGATGCTCGCGGTCAGGCAGCACCCGTACGAGCAGCGCGATCAGGGCGAGCAGCAGCAATGCGGCGACGCCGTTGTGCGCGGTCGCGACCGGCAGCGGCAACAGCAGCTTGACGTTGAGGATGCCGAGCACGACCTGCGTGCAGAGGAGCAGCGCCACCAGCGCGCCGAGCGCGCGCAGGCCGCGCTTCCACGCCAGCACGGCGGTCGCGAGCACGTGGCCGAACACCACGAGCGCGCCGATGCGGTGCGCGATCTGGATCGCCGCACGCGCCGCCGCGTCGAGGACGCCGCCCTCGTAGTTCACGCCGATGCCACGCCAGAGCACAAAGCCTTCGCGGAAGTCGGTCATCGGCCACCAGCTTCCCGCGCACTTGGGGAAGTCCGCGCCGCAGGCGAGCGCGGCGTAGTTCGCGCTGGTCCAGCCGCCGAGCGCGATCTGCAGCGACAGCAGCACGAGCGCGACGACGACCATCGGCTTGAGCCGCGATTGCGCGGCCGTGGGTACCGGCGCGCCGGCGAGGCGCAGGGCCACGTAGCCGAGCAGCGAGAAGGTCAGCAGTCCGCCGAGCAGATGGCCCATGACGACGATGGGCTTCAGCAGCCACGTCACCGTCCACATGCCGAGCATGGCCTGGAAGATGATCACGGCGAAGGTGACGACGGCGACGCGCCACGACGCACTGCGGTCGAGCCGGAGCGCGGCGAGCAGCGGCAGCGCGATGGCGACCGCCGAGAGGAGCGCCGAGACGGCATACATCTGCTTCATGTAGAGCGTCACGCCGATGGCCGCGCAGGCCGCCGCCGCGAGCAGCATCGCGACCAGCGGCCGCCGGCTCCATGCGGCGATCAGCGCGAGCGACAGCACGAGCAGGCCGAGCGTACCGGCGATCATGCGGTGCACCTGCTCGCGCCAGGCCTTGTGGTCCTCGAAGGGGCGCTCCGGGAACGCCTCGTTGGCGCGCGCGATGTCGTGCTCGTGGCCGGGCCAGGTGGCCTTGCCGTAGCAGGTCGGCCAGTCCGGGCACGACAGGCCGGCGTTGGACAGGCGCACGAAGGCGCCGAACACGATCACGCAGAAAGCGAACGCCGCCGCGAACGCAGCGAGGCGCGCAGGCGTCGCGAAGGAACGGATGCGGCTCATTTCACCAGCCTCGCGAGGTCCTTGCGCATCCGCCCCGCGTCGAAGTCGACCGGGTAGCGCAAGGCGAGGAAACCGTGCGGATCGGCGAATGCGACCGCTACCTCGTCGCTTCCCTGCGGCCGCAGGTCCGCCAGCGTCCCGTCGGAATCGCGCCCGAGCTCGACCGGCTTCAGTGGCGCCAGGCGCTCGGCATCCATGGCGTCGTCGAGCACGACGATACGCACGCGGTAGGCGTTCTGGTTCAGCGACAGGCGCACGCGGCGCAGTTCGTCGATGCGCGCGAGACAACGTTCTCCGCAACCGGGGCCCGGCAGCGCGAACACGGTCCACGACCAGTCGGCGTCCTTCCATTGCAGGGGCTGGCCGTCGGCGAGCACGAAGCGCGCGGCGCTGATGTCCTTCGGCGGCTGGATCAGCGTGCCGTAGTTGCGCGTATGCGCGGGACGCCAGTCGATCGCGTGCAGCACCCAGGCGGCGACGAACGGACCGAGAAAGAACGCGAACAGCAGGATCAAGCCGATGCGTTTGCGCGTGATCGGATTCATGGGCGGACCTTGCGCCAGTGCAGGATCACGAAGGTCGCGACGACGACGGCGGCGAACGTGAACCAGGTGAGAGCGTAGCCGTAGTGGCGTTCGGGCGGAAACACCTCGGGGCGCCACTCGCGCACGAAGGCGGTACCGTCCGCATTGTCGGGAAGCAGCAGCAGGACACGGGGATCGAGCGTCCGCCCCAGATCCGCCTCGACTTCAACGGGATCGAGGTAGATGACCTGCTTGGGGAACGCCTGCTGCGCCAGCGTGTTGCCGCCGAGGCGCAGGCCGATGCCCGGAGGCGGCGCGTAGAGCGCGGACAGCGTGACCTCGCCCTGCGGCAGGTCCGGCAGATGCGGGCGGCGCGAAACGTCGTTCGCGTACGGCAGGAAGCCGCGGTTCACGAGCAGGGACGGCCCGCCGTCGGAGGGCTCGAACAAGGCGAACGCCATGATGCCGACGCGGCCGTCACGCACCTGGTTCTCCAGCTCGTACTGGCGGGGGGGCTGCGCGTAGACGCCGCGTGCGGCGACGTGCGGAAAGTGTCCCGGATCGGCCGTGCCGCGCGCCTGCTGCAGCGTCACCGGCGCCTCGGCGAAGCCGCGCTCGAAGGCCGCGAACAGCGTCTCCTTCTCGTGCGCGCGACGCCATTGCCAGCTTCCCAGCGCGACGAACAGCGCCACGCCGGCGAACAGGAGCGCCACGGCCAGGGCACCCGGCGCGTGCCAGCGCCTAGCGGACATGCCGGCGTATACTCGTGCAGGCCGCCGCGACGTGCGGCTGCGTGGACGGTTTCAACATGCTCAGCAAAATCCTGATCCTGCTTTTCCTGGCGGCGATCATCTACAACCTCGGCGCCGGCCTCTATTTCATGGTGACGGACCGCAGCGGCAGCGACCGCGTGCTGAAGGCACTGACGCGCCGCATCGGCCTGTCCGTCCTGCTGATCCTGCTCGTCCTCCTCGCGATCGCGACCGGGCTGATCAAACCGCACGGAGTCGGCGGCTGATCTTCGCTCGGCGAGGAATGCGGACTAGGAGCCGGCAACGGCAGTCCCGGCTTCCGGCGCTTCGCTGCCGCCCTGCACCAGGGCGCACAGCAGCGGCAAGAGGGCTATGGTAGCCAGAAAGTAGCGGCCCTGCACTTCGAAGACCAGGTGCACGAGCCAGAACGACAGGAGCCAGGCGAGCGGCAGCACGGCCACCGCCGGCCGGCTGCGCCAGCCGCGCACCACGACGACGACCGCCGCCGCGTAGATCGCCAGGGTGAGCGCGCGATAGAACCGGGTTTCCCATGGATGGAGCGACACCACGGCCGCCAGCCTGCGCTGCTGGTCCGGATTCGGCGCTGCGCCCGCCTCCTCGCGCAGGGGCTCGGACACCCAGTACAGCGCGAAGGCGATCGGCAGCACCAGATGGCGCGTGAACTTGCACTGCAGGATGTCGAGCCAGTGGCCGGCGGGATGGATGGACAGGCGCGCGGCCACCGCGTCGAGCAACGGCATTTCCCGGTCGTCGTACGCGGCCTGCGTCGCCTCCGGCGTCCAGCTCCCGCACCACAGCCCGTCGTCGGCCACGAGCAGGCCCGAATACAGCGTCACGGCGGAGCTGGTGCGGACGCGCTCCTCGGTTCCGGCAACGTGACGCCCCCAGAGATCGGAGGCGAATCCGGCAGCCACGATGACGGCCAGCGCGGCGGGCAACGCCATCGCCCTGAGTTTTCGGGCGCTGCCACGCTCCAGCAGCACGATCGCGAGGGCGAGCAGGCCGGCCAGGGCCGAAAGCGTCAATGCGAACTGCGGCCGGGTCGAGACCGCAGCGGCGCCGGCCAGGACCGCCAGGGCCACCGAGCCGCGCCGCCAGCGCTCCCACGGACGCAGCAGCAATGCCCAGCAGCCCCCCAGCAACGCGGTCGCGACGAGATCGACCTGCACGATCCCGAAGTACGGCGTGATCAGCAGCAGGTAACCCGTACCGAGCCAGGCGAAAACGCGCGAGCGCGTCGGATCGCAGCGCCGGAGGAGCCGGAGAAGGATCAGGGCGGCCGGCAGGTTGACGGCGAGCGCCGCCCATTGCGGCTGCGGGAAGACGCTGCGCGCCAGCGCGAAGAGCAGAACCCCCACACCGCCGCGCTCGTACGCGGCGGCTCCGCCGGCTTCGTTCCAGTACAGCTCGTAGTCGCTGATCGGCGTCGGCCACAGCCACAGCGTCCACAGCAGGCCGAGGAGGACCAGCGCCACGGCGGCCGCGGGAAACGCCTTGTCGAATCCGGAATGCGCCATCGCTGTGCGGTCCTCCATGGATGAGGCGGAGCCGGAAGGAAGGCGGCCGCGCATCGGGACGTCGTCGCGGCGGCCCCCGAAACGCACGAGGGCGCCAGCGGCGCCCTCGCGGATTCCGGTCCTGCAAGCCGAGGGGCTTACAGCACGTAGACGAACAGGAACAGGCCGAGCCAGACCACGTCGACGAAATGCCAGTACCACGCGACGGCCTCGTAACCGAAGTGGTTGTCGCGCGTGAAGTGCCCCTTCATGCAGCGGAACAGGATCACCGTGAGCATGATCGCGCCGAGCGTGACGTGCAGGCCGTGGAAGCCGGTCAGCATGAAGAACGTGCTGCCGTAGATGCCGCTGCCGAGCGTCAGGTTCAGATGGCCGTAGGCGTGCGCGTACTCGTAGATCTGGAAGCCGAGGAAGATCACGCCGAGCAGGACCGTCAGGGCCAGGAAGGCGATCGTGCGGCCACGATGGCCGGCGCGCAGCGCGTGGTGCGAGATCGTCAGCGTGACGCCGGAGGTCAGCAGCAGCAGCGTGTTCAGCAGCGGGATGCCCCACGGCGTCATGGTCTGGAAGCTGCCGCCGATGTCGTCGGGACCGTTGGTCGGCCATGCGGCCGTGTACTCCGGCCACAGGAAGTAGTTGGTCATCGCGCCCTTGCCGGAGCCGCCGAGCCACGGCACGACCAGTTCGCGTGCGTAGAACAGCGCGCCGAAGAACGCCGCGAAGAACATCACCTCGGAGAAGATGAACCAGATCATTCCCATGCGGAATGACACGTCCACCTGCTTGTTGTAGAGGCCGCCGACCGACTCGCGGATGACCGTACCGAACCAGCCGAGCATCATGACGACGAGCAGCGCGATGCCGACCGCCATGATCGGCTTGCCGACGCCCGGCGAGTCGTTGAGCCACATCGCGGCGCCGCTGACCGTGCCGAACAGGCCCAGCGAGCCGACGATCGGCCAGTGGCTGCCGTGGGGGACGTAGTAAGCACCTTGTGTTTGCGCCATGGCGGGCGGGCCTCGATCAGTCTTGCAGTGGATCAGCCGGCCGCCGGAAGCGGCGAACCGGTTTCGGATAGCCGCCGGGTGGCGACTTCGTTGGTGTAGAACGTGTACGACAGCGTCAGCTCGCGCACGCTCTTCGGCAACTGCGGGTCGACGAAGAAGCGTACCGGCATGCGGCGCGTCTCGCCCGCCGCCAGCGTCTGCTCGGTGAAGCAGAAGCACTCGGTCTTGTTGAAGAACTGCGACACGTTGCTCGGCGCGACGCTCGGCACGGCGTTGCCGACGATGGCTTCGCCGCCGGTGTTGGTCGCGTCGAACCAGACCTCAGTCAGCTTGCCCGGATGCACCTCGATGCTCGGGCGCTCCGCCTCGAACGTCCACGGCAGCTTGCTGTTGACGTTGGTGACGAACTGCACCGTCACCGTGCGGCTGGTGTCCTCGACGAGATTCGCCGTCGTCGCACTGGTCGCGCCGTTGGCCAGCTTGATGCCGAAGACGTGCTCGCAGACGATGCGATACACCGGAACCATCGCGAAGCCGAACAGGAACGAGCACGCGACCACGACCGCGCCGGTCTTCAGCACGCTCGCGTTGCGGTGGGCGACAGTCTTGGACTCCATGGATCTGTGAAAGGCGTGTTGGAAGCTGCTGTTGGTCGAGACGTGCGGCCATGGATGGCCGCTTCTGGATTCCGATCGAATTCCGCGCTTCGAAGCCGCTATGTCCCTGCCCGTGTCGCGATCAGGGACATCGCATGAATCAATGACTCACGTCGTCGTGCGCCAGCATGCCCGGCTTGAGCACCGGCGGCGTCGAGAAGGTGTGGTGCGGGGCCGGCGACGGGACGGTCCATTCCAGGCCCCTCGCGCCTTCCCACACCTGCGTCGTCGCCTTCTGCTTGGAGAAGTACACGCAGTGGATGATCACGCCGACGAAGATGAGCTGGCTGGCGCCGAACCAGAAGCCGCCGATCGACGAGATCATGTTGAAGTCGGCGAAGGCGACGTTGTAGTCCGGGATGCGGCGCGGCATGCCGGCCAGGCCGAGGAAGTGCTGCGGGAAGAACAGCACGTTCACCGAGATGACGCTGGACCAGAAATGGATCTTGCCCCACGTCTCCGAGTACATGTGGCCGGACCACTTCGGCAGCCAGTAGTAGGCCGAGGCCATGATCGCGAACACCGCGCCGGTGACCAGCACGTAATGGAAGTGCGCGACGACGAAGTAGCTGTCCTGGTACTGGAAGTCGGCCGGCACGATCGCGCACATGACGCCGGAGAAGCCGCCGATCGTGAACAGGACGACGAACGCGATCGCGAACAGCATCGGCGTCTCGAACGTCATCGCGCCGCCCCACATCGTGGAGATCCAGTTGAACACCTTCACGCCGGTCGGGATCGCGATCAGCATCGTCGCGTACATGAAGAACAGCTCGCCGCCGAGCGGCATGCCGACCGAGAACATGTGGTGCGCCCACACGATGAAGGAGAGGAACGCGATCGACGCGATCGCGTAGACCATCGCCTGGTAGCCGAAGATCGGCTTGCGCGAGAACGTCGGGATGATCTCCGAGATGATCCCGAACGCCGGCAGGATCATGATGTAGACCTCGGGGTGGCCGAAGAACCAGAAGATGTGCTGGTACATCACCGGGTCGCCGCCGCCGGCCGCATGGAAGAAGCTGGTGCCGAAGAACTTGTCGGTCAGCAGCATCGTGACCGCGCCGGCGAGCACCGGCATGACCGCGATCAGCAGGAACGCCGTGATCAGCCAGCTCCACACGAACACCGGCATCTTGAGCAGGTCCATGCCCGGCGCGCGCATGTTGAGGATGGTGGCGATGATGTTGATCGCGCCCATGATCGAGCTGATGCCCATCAGGTGGATCGCGAAGATCGAGAACGCCACGTTCACGCCGCCCTGGAGGGCCAGCGGGGGATACATCGTCCAGCCGCCCTGCGGGCCGCCGCCCGGCATGAAGATCGTCGACAGCAGCAGCAGGAAAGCGAACGGCAGGATCCAGAAGGACCAGTTGTTCATGCGCGGCAGCGCCATGTCGGGCGCACCGATCTGCAGCGGGATCATCCAGTTGCCGAGGCCGACGAAGGCCGGCATGACCGCACCGAAGATCATGACCAGCGCATGCATCGAGGTCATTTCGTTGAAGAACTCGGGCTGCATCAGCTGCATGCCCGGCTTGAACAGCTCGGCGCGGATCAGCATCGCCATCGTGCCGCCGATGAAGAACATCGTCAGCGAGAAGACGAGGTACAGCGTGCCGATGTCCTTGTGGTTCGTCGTGAACAGCCAGCGGTCCAGGAAGCCCTGCGGCTTGTGGTCGTGGTCGTCGTGAACGTCGTGGATGGCGGGATTGGCAGCGGCCATGGCCTGAACCTCAATTCTTCAAAGATGCAGCGGCCCGGGGCCGCTTCGTGATTCCGCTCGCGCGGACCCTCAGCCCTGCGTCGCCGGCTGCGGCGCGACCTGCGCGGTCGCGGCGGCCTTGGCGGCGGCGGTCTCGGATTCCTGCGTCGCCAGCCACTGCTCGAACTCGGCCTTCGGCACCGCCTTGACGACGATCGGCATGAAGCCGTGGTCCTTGCCGCAGAGCTCGGCGCACTGGCCGCGATAGATGCCCGGCACGTCGACGCGCGTCCACTGGTCGTTGATGATTCCGGGGATCGCGTCCTGCTTCCAGCCGAGCGCCGGGACCCACCAGGAATGGATGACGTCGTCGGCCGTGATCACGAAGCGCACTTTCACGCCGACCGGCACGACCAGCGGCTTGTCGACGTTGAGCAGGTAGCTGGCGTAATCGCCGTCCTTGATGGACTTCGGATCGAGACCCGAACCGGGCTGGCGGATGCGGTTGGAGTCGGCGTCGAGCGTGGAGATGAAGTTCACCGCCGTCGGCTTCTTGTAGTAGTCGACGTACTCGTAGCGCCACTTCCACTGGTAGCCGGTGATCTTGATGGTCATGTCGGAATTGTCGACATCGGCCATGTCGACCAGCAGCTTGGTCGCCGGCCACGCCATCGCGATCAGCACGATGATCGGAATGACGGTCCACACCGCCTCGAGCGTGGAGTTGTGCGTGAACTTCGCCGGCACGACTCCCTTCGACTTGCGGAACTTGACCATCGCGTAAATCATCGCGCCGAACACGATGATGCCGATGCCGACGCAGACCCACAGGGCGATCATGTGGACTTCGTGGACGCGCTGGGAGATCGACGTCGCGCCGGGAGCCATGTTGAGCTGCCACGGCTGCGGATTGGCGAATGCCGTGCCGCCCGCCAGCAACGCGAACGCCGCAAACGCGCGACGCGCGCGCCGTACAGATGAAATCATCGCCATCACCTTGTCTCGAATAGCCCGGATGTGCCGCTGCGTCGCCGCGACGCCGACCCTTCGCCACGAGCGTCGATCGGAGTTTCGCGGACGGGACAGCCGCCAAGTATCCCGGGGATCATAGTGGACGGCGCACGGCAGCGGCAACCGCGAACGCCCTGCCGCGGCGCCCGCCGGCGGGCCGGGTGCCGCCCTTCCGGCAGCGGGCGCGCCGGAGGCATGCGACAAACTGCCGCGCAGGACCTCGTCCGCCGCCCCGGCCTTATGCTCCTTGGCCCGTATCGGGGCCGTCACTACACTACGCGCCTCCACGGCGCCGACCCCGCGCCGCCCCGACGATTCCCCCGCGAGAGCGACCGCCTTGAGCGAACTGTTCAACCCCGAGCTGCCGGCCACCACCGAGCCGGCGCGCGCGCGCATCACCTCCGCGTGGTCGCGCAACGAAACCGAAGCCGTCGACGAGATGCTGTCGCAGGCCGCGCTGCCGCCGGCCGAACGCGAGCTCGTGCTCGCACGCGCCGCCGAACTGGTCGCGCGCGTGCGCAGCAAGGCCGGCGACCAGAGCGCGGTCGAGTCGTTCATGCGCCAGTACGACCTTTCCAGCGAGGAAGGCGTCCTGCTGATGTGCGTGGCCGAGGCGCTGCTGCGCATCCCGGACAAGCTGACCGCGGACAAGCTGATCCGCGACAAGCTGGGCGACGCGGACTGGAAGAAGCATCTGGGCAGCAGCGACTCGCTGTTCGTCAATGCCTCGACCTGGGGACTGATGCTGACCGGCCGCCTCGTGAACCTCGCCGAGGAGACGCGGCGCGACTTTACCGGCGCCCTGAAGCGCCTCGTGGGCCGCGCCGGCGAGCCGGTCATCCGCCTCGCCGTGCGCCAGGCGATGCGCATCATGGGCCACCAGTTCGTCATGGGACGGACGATCGAGGAGGCGCTCGACCGCTCCGCGGAGAAGGACAACGCGGCCTACCGCTATTCCTACGACATGCTCGGCGAGGCGGCACTGACGCAGCCCGACGCCGAGCGCTACCACCAGGCGTACAAGGACGCGATCGTCGCCCTCGGCAAGCGCGGACCGTTCCGGAACGTGCTCGACGCGCCGTCGATCTCGGTCAAGCTGTCCGCCCTGCATCCGCGCTACGAAGTCGCCAAGCGCGCACGCGCGCTCGCCGAACTGACGCCGAAGCTGCTCGAACTCGCGCAGCTCGCCATGCGCAACGGCATCGGCATGACCGTCGACGCCGAGGAGGCCGATCGCCTCGAGCTTTCGCTCGACGTCATCGGCGCCGTGTTCGCGCACCCCTCCCTCGAAGGCTGGAACGGCTTCGGCCTCGCCGTGCAGGCGTACCAGAAGCGCTGCCCGTTCGTGATCGACTGGCTCGCCGAGACCGCGCACAAGGCCAAGCGCCGCTGGTGCGTGCGCCTGGTCAAGGGCGCGTACTGGGATTCGGAGATCAAGCGCGCGCAGGAACTGGGCCTGTCCGGTTACCCGGTCTACACGCGCAAGCCGAACACCGACGTGTCCTACCTCGCCTGCGCCAAGCGGCTGTTCGCCGCCGGCAGCGAGGCGATCTACCCGCAGTTCGCGACGCACAACGCGCACACGATCGCGGCGATCCAGCACCACGCGCAGGGCCGCCCGTTCGAGTTCCAGCGCCTGCACGGCATGGGTGCGGACCTCTACGGCGAAGTCATCGGCCCGAACAACCTCAACGTGCCGTGCCGCGTCTACGCGCCGGTCGGTTCGCACGAGGACCTGCTGCCGTACCTCGTGCGCCGCCTGCTCGAGAACGGCGCCAACACCTCGTTCGTGAACCGCGTCGTCGACGAGGACGTGTCGATCCGCGACCTCGTCGCCGATCCGTGCGAAACGGTTCGCGCCTTCCCCTCCAAGCCGCACCCGCGCATCCCGCTGCCGGTCGGTCTCTTCGGCGAACAACGGAAGAACTCCATGGGCGTCAACATCGCCAACGACAACGAACTCAGGGCCCTGGCCGAAGCGGTCAACGCGAACAAGGCCGGCTGGAAGGCCGCCCCGCTGGTGCCGGGCGCCGAATCCGCGTCCGAGCTGCGCCTCGTCACCGACCCGGCCGACCGTCGCCGCGTGATCGGCGAGAGCCGCAACGCCGACGCGCCGACGATGGAGAAGGCGCTCGCCAACGCAGTCGCCGCGCAGGAAGACTGGGACGCGCTGCCGGCCGCGAGCCGGGCGGCGATCCTCGAGCACGCCGCCGACCTGCTCGAGCGCCGGCGCGGCGACTACATCGCCCTGCTCGTCCACGAGGCCGGCAAGACGCTGGCCGCGGCGATTTCCGAGGTGCGCGAGGCGGCCGACCTGCTGCGGTACTACGCGGCGATGGGGCGCCGGCTGTTCGGCCAGCCGGAGCAGTTGCCCGGCCCGACCGGCGAATCGAACCAGCTGTTCCTGCGCGGGCGCGGCGTGTTCGTCTGCATCAGTCCGTGGAACTTCCCGCTCGCGATCTTCACCGGCCAGATCGCCGCCGGCCTCGCCGCCGGCAATTCGGTGATCGCCAAGCCGGCCGACCAGACCACGCTGATCGGCCACGCCGCGGTCAAGCTGCTGCACGAGGCCGGCGTGCCGGAAGCCGTGCTGCAGTACGTGCCGGCGAAAGGCTCGGTGCTCGGCAACACGCTGCTGACGCGCCCGGAGGTCGCCGGCGTCTGCTTCACCGGCTCGACCGAGACCGCGTGGACGATCAACCGCACGCTGGCCGCGCGCAATGCGCCGATCGCCGCGCTGATCGCCGAGACCGGTGGCCAGAACGCGATGATCGCCGACTCCTCCGCGCTGCCCGAACAGCTCGTCAAGGACGTCGTCGCCTCCGCGTTCGATTCCGCCGGCCAGCGCTGCTCGGCCGCGCGCGTGCTGTTCGTGCAGGAAGACATCGCCGACAAGGTCGTGAAGATGCTCGCCGGCGCGATGGACGAGCTCGTCGTCGGCGATCCGTCGGTGCTGTCGACCGACGTCGGCCCGGTCATCGACGAGCCGTCGAAGGCGGCGCTCTCCGAGCACGCCGAACGCATGGAGAAGGAAGCGAAGAAGATCGCCCAGGTGAAGCTCGCCGACGGCGCCGAGCACGGCACGTTCTTCGCGCCGCGCGCGTTCGAGATCCCGTCGCTGAGCCTGCTGACGAAGGAAGTGTTCGGCCCGGTGCTGCACGTGATCCGCTGGAAGGCCGACCAGCTCGACGCCGTCGTCGACGCGATCAACGCGACCGGCTTCGGCCTCACGCTCGGCATCCACAGCCGCATCAACGCGACGATCGAGCACATCTCGCGCCGCGCCAGGGTCGGCAACTGCTACGTCAACCGCAACCAGATCGGCGCGGTCGTCGGCGTGCAGCCGTTCGGCGGCGAGGGCCTGTCCGGCACCGGCCCGAAGGCGGGTGGGCCGCACTACCTGCTGCGCTTCGCGACCGAGCGCACGCTGACCATCAACACCACGGCGGCCGGCGGCAACGCCTCGCTGCTGACGCTCGGCGAATAGGAAACCCTCCCGGTGCGTCGCCGCCGCGGCGACGCACCGGAACGCCGCCTGAGCCTCTTGCACGACCGCGCCTGCGCCTCGCCGGGTTCAGGACGCCCTGTGGTACTCCGACACCACGAGGCCGCCCGCGAACGCTCGCGACGAGGCCAGCGACCACGATCGCGCGCCCGGCTCCGGTGGCGCGAACGAGCGTCCCCGGCCGAGCAGGGTCGGCACCACGCGCAGGCGCAGCACGTCGACCTCGTTCGCACGCAGCAGCGCGTCGCTGAGGCTCAGGCTGCCCCAGACGATCAAGTCACCGGCGAAGCGATGCCGCAGGCCGCGTACCGCCTCCACGCCGTCGCCGCGCAGCAATTCGGCGGAATCGTCGGCGCCCCACGGCGCCGACGCCAGCGACGAGGACACGACGAACTTGGGCAGGTTCCGGAGGGGGACCGCGACCGGCTCGGATGCGGGATCGGCGTAGGGCCAGTAGTCGGCGAACATCCGATAGGTCTCCGCCCCGAGCACGATGGCGGCGACGCGGGACAGCCGTTCCAGCTGGTCGGCATCGGCCTCGTTGACCACTCTCGCATCGACGAAGAAACCGATGCCGCCCTGCGCATCCTCGGCATAGCCGTCGAGGCTGACGATCTGCTCCACGATCACGCTGCCCATGCCGCTGTCATCCCGTACCGTCGTTCCTCAGGGAAGACGAACGGCGGGAGGCGGGATCGACAATCCGGACGGGATTGTCCCGGTCCCGCCGCACATGCGACGGATCGGCCGGCGATTCGCATTTCAGGGCGCCGGCCACCGGCGACGCAGGAAAAAAGCGACGGGCGCCCGAAAGCGCCCGCCGCGTCTCCCCAGACACGTTGCAATCAGAAGCGGTACTGACCTGCCACGCTGAATACGTTGCCCTTGCTTTCGAACTTGCCGCTCAAGGTGTTGAAGGTGGCGGTTTCGTGGTTGACCTTGCCGTCGTCGACCCAGATGTGCAGGAACGACGCGTCGATGCGGAACTGGTCGTTGACCTGGTAGCCGACGCCGAGCGAACCCCAGGTGCGGTTGCCGTCCGGCACGCGCGGCGTGCGCGTCGTGTCGATCGTCGGGGTCTCGTCGTAGGCGAGGCCGGCGCGCAGCGTCCAGCGATCGTCGAAGCGGTATTCGCCGCCGATCGAGTAGAACCAGGTGTTCTCCCAGTCGAATTCCGACGCCGACGGCGGCTGGGCCGGGTTGCTGTAGTTCACGATCAGGTTCTTGAAGCTCGACCAGTGCGTGTAGCCGATGTTGGCGCCGACGCTCAGCTGGTCGTTGACCGTGTGCCACCAGCTCACGTTGACGAACCACGGCGTCTTGAAATCGGCCGTGCCGGGGCTGTTGGTGAACGCGTTGCCGAGCAGCGGAGTCAGGTTGGACGGCACCAGGAACTTGCCGTCGCCTTCGATCGTATGGTCGATCTGCGAGTGGTAGTTGAAGCCGAAGCGGTCGGAGTCGGTCGGCTTCCACAACGCGCCGAGGCCGAAGCCCCAGGCCCAGTCGTCGCCCTTGAGACCGCCGAAGCCGTCCGCTTCCTGCGGCAGCAGGGCACCGCCGGTCGGCGTCGCGAGGATCGTGCCGAAGTCGATCGCCTGGGTCAGCTCGGCGGAGGTGCGCTGCGCGATGATGCTGCCGCCGATCGAGAAGCTGTCGCTGAGGCGATACGACGCCGAGAACGTCAGGTCGATCGATTCCAGCTTGGACTTCAACGCTTCGTAGCGACCGACCCAGCCGTCCTTGTAGCTGGTCTCGAAGCCGAACGGTGCGTACACCGCCGCACCGAGCACCCAGTCCTGGTTCACGCGATGCGTGAAGAACATCGCCGGCACCGGCTTGGTCACGCCGCCGTCGCCGCCGTCGCCACCGGTCAGCGGCCGGCCGAGAAAATCGGTGCCGCTGCCCTTGAAGCGCGTCTCGAAGCTGATCACGTTGAGATCGGCCTGTGCGCAGTTGCGATCGCCGAGCTCGCTCATGGCCGCCGGATTGTTGACGACGACCGCGCAGTCGCCGGGTGCCGCCGTCTCGCCCGCGAACGCCTTGCCGAGGCCTTGCACGCTGTTTTCCTTCAACTGGAACGCGCTGGCCTGCGCGTCCTGACCCGCGAAAGCAGCCGCGAGCGCCAGAGGCAGCGCGGCGAGCGCCGGTGCGAGCCTGGGACGACGGGGGTTACGCTGCATGGGACACTCCTCTTCCGGACGACTTCTTTGCGGGTTTATAACAAATGGGGCTCGATCTTAGCCGCAAGTTCGCTGCCTCTTCATCGTGCGCTGCCGCAATTTGACGCACTTCGCCAAATCGTTCCGCGACCGGCGGCCTGGCGCGTCGATGCGGCGCTCCCGCGCGAGGCATGCCACCCCGTTAACCCGTCGCTAACCCTGCGCTAACGTGTGGCGCCGGACCATGGCGTGATGCCTCGCCTCTCCCGCTGCCTGCCCGCCACCCTCCTCTTCGCCTGCCTGCTGCCCACGGCGCGTGCCGCCAGCACCGTTCGCCTGCCGCCGTCGATGTGCGCGGCCTCGGAGACGATCTTCCGCGACGGCTTCGAAGCGGGAGCGGCAATCCCGAGCGATCCCTCGAACGGCAGCGGAGGCGCGTATCCGGGTGACGTCACGCGCACGATCGCGGTGCCGGGCCTCGGCACGCGCAGCTACTACCTGCATCTTCCGGCCGGCTACACGCCTTCGCGATCCTGGCCGCTGGTACTCGCCCTGCGCGGCGCGGTCGCGCCGGCGTCGATGGCGTCCGCCGCCCAGCAGATCCGCGGCAACTGGGCGGGCTGGTCGGACAGCCAGGGTTTCATTGTGCTCGCGCCGGTCGGCAACTCGACGCAGGGCGGCTGGGGCGCCGCCGGCGACGCCACCGAGATCGGCGCGGCGCTGGACGACGCGTTCGCCGCCTACAACGTCGAGCGCAGCCGCGTGTATCTGTGGGGCTTTTCGGCCGGCGCGCACTACGGCCATGCGCTCGCGTTGAACAACACGGATTTCTTCGCTGCCTACGGCGTCAGCGCCGGCTCGCTCGAGCAGTACGCCTGCACCGACAACGGCGCGTATCCGCCGACCTGCGCCGCGTTGCTGTCCGGCGCCCAGCCGAAGATCCCGGTCGACGTCCATCTCGGCAGCACCGATCCGCTGGCGTCGGCGCCCTATACCGCGGCGGGAGACCCGCAACGGTTCCGCAGCAACGGCTGGATCGACGGACAGACCCTGTTCTACGTGCCGTTCAGCGGCGGGCATACCTACACCGCCGCGCAGCTCGGCGAAGTCTGGAACCACCTCTGCCCGTTCGCGCTCGGCCCCTGACGCGGATCAGGACGCCGGCGCCGCCCGTTCCATCGCGACGAGGCCGCGCACGCCGGCTTTCGCCAGTTCGCTCAGCCCGTCGCCTCCGGCGTCGAGATGGGCGGCGATGCGCCGGCGCATGCGTGGCTCCCAGAAGCGCCGCAGGTGCTGCGCCATGCCGTCCGCGGCGGCGGCGCGGTCGGGCTCCGACTCGAAATAGCCGGCAATGTCGTTCGCCATCTTGACGAGGTGCTCGGTGCTGCTCATGACGACCGGGTTCCGGACTGGGTGACGACGTCATTCCACGGGAAGTATGGGTGCTTCCCGAACACCGAGGGCCTTCCCCTCGCGCCTTTCCGGCCAGCCGGCACGGCGTCGGCAGGCGCCCCCACGACCGCGGCGCCAGAAGCGCTCTTCGTATCCGGCATGTCGCTCACGACGGAACCTCCTCTTGCCGCGCGGAGATCCGCCGCGGGTGTGTGTAGACGACGTGACTCTCGCGGCGCGCGAAGCCGATCAGGGTGACGCCGGTGGTCTCGGCGAGCTGGATCGCCAGTGCGGTCGGCGCCGATATCGCCGCGACCAGCGCGATGCCGGCCGTCGCCGCCTTCTGCACCATTTCGTAGCTGGCGCGGCTGGTCACGACGAGGAAGCCGCGCTCCACCTCCTCGCCGGCGCGAACGAGCGCGCCGACGAGCTTGTCGAGCGCGTTGTGGCGGCCGACGTCCTCGCGCACGA
>DBMH01000070.1 GCA_002297645.1 Rhodanobacteraceae bacterium UBA703
CCGTCCTGGCGCGCGACCATGCGCGCGCCGACGTAGACGATCTTGCCGCGGACGCTCTCCGCGGCGGCGGCCTTCAGCGCGTCGAGCGTGGGGAACGCGACGATCTCGCCGGCGAGGCCGCCCGGCGGCGTCGCCGGCGAATTGCCGAGCGCGGTGACCACCAGCTTCTGCGGGAACGGCGACACGATCTCGGCGCTCTCGCTGCGCCGTACCCAGACCGGATACGTGACCGGTTCGCTCCAGACCTTGTCGAAGCCGAGTTCCTTGAACTTCGCGGTGACCCACTCGCGCGACTTGAGATCGTTCGCGCTGCCGGGCATGCGCATCGGGATCTCGGTGCTGAGGCCCTCGGTGAAGTTCCAGGCGGTGTCGTCCTTCAGCGCCGCGTCGCGCAGTCGTTCCGCGACCGCGATGTCGGCGGGGGCGATGCGCGTCTGCCCGCCGGCGGCAGAGGCATCGGTCGAGGCGGGGATGGCGAAGCAGAGGGCGAGGGCGAGAGGCAGCAGGCGCATGGCGGCATCCTTCGGGTGAGGAATCCCGATTATGCACTAACCGTATGCGTGTTATGTCGGATCGGAAGCGTGCCCGCTTCCGATCCCCGGGCGACGCATCCCGGAGCGTGTCCGGGGCGCGGTCCTGCTACTCGTCCTTGTCCTTGGCGAACGCGCCCGGTTTCGAACCGAAGTCGCCGTCGGCCTGCGCGGCGAGGTAGGCGACCGCCACGTAGGCGGCGACGTTCTGGCGCAGCTGCTCGGGGTCGATCTTGTCGAGCGTGTCGTTGGCGGTGTGGTGCCAGGCGAAATAGCGTGTCGCGTCCTGGTGCAGCGACAGGCCGGCCATGCCGACCGCGTGCACGGCGGAGAGGTCCGAGCCGCCCTGACCCGGCTGGTTCGCGTCGTAGTCGATGCCTAGCGGCTTCAGCACGGCGGCGATCCGGGCGATCGCGTCCCGCGCCTCGGGCTTCACGCTCGCCGTCATCTTGTAGATGCGGTCCGCGCCGGCGTCCGATTCGCTGCCGAGCACGGCCTTGGCGATGTCCTTCGCATGCGCGGCGGCATAGGCCTTGCCGCCGTAGAGGCCGGACTCCTCGTTCGCGAACGCGACGACGCGGATGCTGCGCGCGGGGCGCTGCGGCAGTTCCGCGATTAGTTTGGCGGCACCGACGGTGATGCCGATCCCGGCGGCGTCGTCGATCGCGCCGGTACCCGGGTCCCAGGAATCGAGGTGGCCGCCCATGACGAAGTATTCGTCCGGCTTCTTCGAGCCGCGCAGCTCGGCGATCACGTTCGCGCCGGTGTACTCGCCGTCCATGCCGCAGTCGAGGGCCAGCTTCACGGTCACCGGCTTGCCCCGCGCGAGTGCGCGTTCGAGCTGCTCGGCATCGGGTACCGACAGCGCGGCGGCCGGGATCGGCGTCACGCCGTCTTCGAAGTGCGTGATGCCGGTGTGCGGCAGGCGCTCGTGGTCGGTGCCGGCCGAGCGCAACAGGAATGCGACGGCGCCCTTCTGCGACGCCAGCGACGGGCCGGCGACGCGCACGGTCGAGCCGATGCCGTAGTCCTTGCCGTCCTGGCGCGCGACCATGCGTGCGCCCACGTAGGCGATCTTGCCGCGAAGGCTGGCCGGATCGGCGGCCTTCAGCGCGTCGAAGCTCGGGAACGCGACGATCTCGGCGGTGATGCCGCCGGCCGGCGTGCCCGGGGAATGACCGAGCGCGAGCACGCTCAGCGGTTGCGGGAACGGCGCGACGATCTCGGCGTGTTCGCTGCGGCGCACCCAGGCCGGATACGTGACCGGCTCGCTCCAGACCTTGTCGAAGCCGAGCGCCTTGAACTTCGCGATGACCCATTCGCGGCCCTTGAGGTCGTTCGGGCCGCCGGCCAGGCGCGGGCCGACTTCCGTGGTCAGGCCCTCCGTGAAGTCCCAGGCGGTGTCGTCCTTCAGGGCCCTGTCGCGCAGTTGTTCGGCGACGGCGACGTCGGCGTCGGCGATCCGGGTGGTCTTGCCGGCGGCGAAGGCCACCGGCGCGGTGAGGCAGAGGGCGAGGACAAGAGGCAGCAGGCGCATGGCGGCATCCCGGGTGGAAAGCCTCGAGTATGCGCGCGAGCCGCGGGGGGCGATCGGGCCAAATGTCACGGTGGCGAGGGGGACGCTCGTGCGATCCATCCCGGATCGCTGCGGTCGGGGTCCGCAGCGACCGCCGCAAGGTGGCTTGTTTCGGATGATCCAAACGCGGCCATCCATGGCCGCACATTCCAAAAGTCAGCCTTTCCTGAGCAGGTCGCGGATCTCGGTCAGGAGTTCCACTTCCGGCGGCGGAGGGGCGGGCGCGGCCTCTTCCTTCTTGACCATGCGGTTGACGATCTTGATGACGACGAAGATCGCGAACGCGACGATCGCGAACTGGATGACCGTGTTCAGGAAGGCGCCGAACTGGATCGCTACCTCACCCTTGCCGTCGGGGCCGGCCGCCTTGAGGATCCACTTGTAGGCGGAGAAGTCGACGCCGCCGATCAGCAGGCCGATCGGCGGCATGATGATCTGGTCGACCAGCGACGTGACGATCTTGCCGAACGCGGCGCCGATGACGACACCGACGGCGAGGTCGAGCACGTTTCCGCGCATGACGAAGGCTTTGAACTCGGAAGCAAGACTCATGGAACCTCCCTCGGATTGGCTGGAACGCGCGCATCGTAACCGAAGGCCGGAGCATGCGCCGGCCTGGATCCGGTTAAAAAATGCGCCCTTGCAGCACGGCGATGTCGCCGAGCCGCGCGATGAAGCGATCGCCCCGGACGAGCGCGGCGACGCCGGCCGGCGTTCCGCTGTAGATCAGGTCGCCCGGCGCCAGCGTCCACAGCTTCGACAGTTCGTGGATGATCGCGTCGACCGGGAAGATCATGTCGTCGAGGCGGGTTTCCTGGCGCAACGCGTCGTTCACGTGCAGGCTGAGCCGCAGGTCCTTCGGATGGCCGACGACGGAGGCCGGATGGATCGCCGACACCGGCGCCGACTGGTCGAAACCCTTCGCCGCATCCCAGGGGTGGCTCTTCGCCTTTGCGGCCGCCTGCAGGTCGCGGCGCGTCAGGTCGAGACCGACGCCGTAGCCGAACACGTGGTCGAGCGCGCGCTCGCGCGGGATGTCCGCGCCGCCCTTGGCCAGGGCGACGACCATCTCGACCTCGTGGTGCAGGTCCTGCGTCGCGGACGGGTAGCGCACCTCGACCTCTTCGCCGGCGACGATCGCGTCGGCCGGCTTCATGAAGAACATCGGTTGCTGGCGGTCCACCGCGGCGCCCATCTCCTTCGCGTGATCGGCGTAGTTGCGGCCGATGCAGAAGATGCGGCGCACCGGAAACAGGGTGTCGCTGCCGGCGACGGGAATTGCCGGCGCGGCCGGCACGGGAATCGCGTAGTTCATGCACCCACGTCCTGCGGAAGAGAGGTGCAGGATAGCGCCGCCAGGGGACGCCGAGGCGGGGCACGCGAGTCCGCCTCGCCGCCGGCAGGTGCGCGCGTTCGAGCGGTGCCGTCGTGCACGATCCCGGACAGGGCTAGCTGGACGGCTCCCCGGGTGGCGTGCTTTCCGATCCGTTCTCGGGATGGAGGGCTTCCTTCGACGGGCATCGGTGCAGGCGCTGGACGATGGCCGGCTCGTAGCGGCCGGGTTCGAACTCGCCCTTCGTCTGCAGGACGAGGCACGAGCGCCCGCGGCGATAGTTGAAGGTGCAGTAGTTCGCCCCGGTGCCCGTGCAGCGTTCCACTTCGACGAAACCCGCACGGTAGAGCAGGCCGGCGTCGCCCCACTGGCTTTCCCGCGTGCCGTTGTCCAGTGTCAGGAACGTCTCGCGTGGCGTCCAGCCTTGTGCGAGCAGCGCCTTCCTGGCCTCGCCGAGCGGCACCTCGGCTGATGGTGGTCGAGGCTCCGCCGCGTGGGCGGGCGCGAGGGCGAGAAGGAGTGCGACGAGGAATGCCTGGCTATGCAAGGGAGCGCTCCGATGCCTGTCTCGGGGTGCTTGTGTCGGGATGTTGCCGGCCAGTCGGTCAGCCGCGATCGCGTCCGCGCTCCGTCCGGCGCCAGACAAGCTTCAGGCCGGACCATACGGCGTCGATCGCGCACACCTTCACGTCGACGAGGCCGAGCGGCAGCGCGATCGCGCGGACGGTGTCCTCGGTGATGTCGGTCGGCACCTTCGAGGCCTTCTTCGGCCACGACACCCACAGGACTCCGTTGTCGGGCAGTTTCTTCGCCAGCGCCCGCACATGGGCGTCGAGCCGCGTGGCCGAGGTGGCGAACACGTGCGCGAAGTCGAATGCGCTGCGCGCGCCGACGGTGGCGACCCGGTCGAGGCCGACCTGTTCCGCGTAGTCGCCGGGGGCGTCCACCACGCGCACGCGCCGCTCCGGTGCCAGGCCGAGCTTCTGCCATACCGGCTTGCCGGAATAGCCGGCCGCCGCCGGGATGTCGATCGGGCTGCCTGACATTCGTCATGTCCTCCGTGTGCTTTTCGCTTCTGTGGCGCGAATCATCGTCCGGATAGCCTATGGCAGAATGTCGCATTGAATCACGGGGAACTCATTCCGGTGGAAAACAAGGACTTGTTGCATCAGCTGCGCATCGATCGCGGCGAGCGCGACGAGCACTCGCGTGCGCCGATCTGGATCGGAGCGATCGTGCTGCTGCTCGTGGCGGCGGGTGCCGGTGCCTGGTGGCTGCTGCCGCACGCGAAGGCGTTCGAGGTCGAGGTCGCGACCGCAGCGGCCGCGGGGAGCGGGGCGGATGGCCCCGCCGCCGTGCTGCAGGCGACCGGCTATGTCACTGCGCGGCGGCAGGCGACGGTCTCCGCGCAGATCACCGGCACGCTGACGCAGGTGTTGATCGAGGAAGGCGAGCGCGTCGAAGCGGGCCAGGTGCTGGCGACGCTCGAGGACACCGCGCAGAAAGCGGCACTGGCGCAGGCGCAGGCCGGCTTGCGCGCGGCGCAGGCGCAGCTCGCGCAGTTCCAGGCGCAACTCGCGCAGAGCCGGCGCGACCTCGGGCGTGCGGAGGAACTGGCGGCACGCAAGCTGGTTCCGGCGCAGGCGGCCGAGGCGGCGCGCACGCAGGTCGACACGCAGTCGGCGCAACTCGAAGCGCAGCGCAAGCAGGTCGAGGTGGCCGACGCCGGCGTGCGCGCGGCGCAGGTACAGCTCGACTACTGCACGGTGCGCGCGCCGTTCTCGGGCGTGATCACGGCCAAGGCGGCCCAGGTCGGCGAGATCGTCTCGCCGCTGTCGGCCGGCGGCGGCTTCACGCGCACCGGCGTCGGCACGATCGTCGACATGGACTCGCTCGAGATCGAGGTCGACGTGACCGAGTCCTACATCAACCGCGTGCAGCCGAAGCAGCCGGCGCAGGCCGTGCTCGACGCCTATCCGGACTGGAAGATTCCGGCGCACGTGATCGCGATCATCCCGAGCGCGGATCGCGGCAAGGCGACGGTGAAGGTCCGCGTGGCACTGGAGCAGAAGGACCCGCGCCTCCTGCCGGAGATGGGCGTGCGTGTGTCCTTCCTGGAGGAGGCGAAGCCGGCGACGACCGAGGTGGCGCCGCCGAAAGGAGCGCTGGTGCCGGGCTCGGCGATCGTCCGGCGCGAGGGCAAGGACGTCGTGTTCGCCGTCGACGGCGAGCGCGTGCGCGCGAGGACCGTCACGCCGGGACCGAGTTTCGGCGACCTGCGCGCGGCCGAGGGCGTCGCTGCCGGCGAGCGCGTGGTGCGGGAGCCGCCGGTCGCGATGGCGGACGGCGCGAAGATCGAGATCAAGGTGTCTGGAAAGTAGTTCGATCGAGCCCCTCTCCCGCCGGGAGAGGGAGCGGTGCGAGGGACCGGAACCGGATCGGGTGTCGTGGTCGTCACGAGCCCTCGTCCGGTGCCTCGCGCCACCTTCCCTTCGGGGAAGGAAGGCCAAGGCATGAGGAGCGAAACGTGGGCAACCTGGTCGAAATCAAGAATCTCAGCAAGACGTACGAGCGCGGCAAGCAGAAGGTCGAAGTGCTGCATCACATCGACCTCGACATCGCCGAGGGCGATTTCCTCGCGTTGATGGGCCCCTCCGGATCGGGCAAGACGACACTGCTGAACATGATCGGCGGCCTCGACTCGCCGACCCAGGGCACGCTCGCGGTCGGCGGCGAACGCATCGACCAGCTCGGCGAGGGCGCACTGGCGAAGTGGCGCTCGAACCACGTCGGCTTCATCTTCCAGTTCTACAACCTGCTGCCGATGCTGACGGCGCAGAAGAACGTCGAACTGCCGCTGCTGCTGACCAAGCTCGGCGCGGCGGAGCGCAAGCGCCGTGCGGCGATCGCGCTGCAGCTCGTCGGCCTCGCCGACCGCACGTCGCACAAGCCGACCGAGCTCTCCGGCGGCCAGCAGCAGCGCGTCGCGATCGCGCGCGCGATCGTGTCGGACCCGAAGCTGCTGGTCTGCGACGAGCCGACCGGCGACCTCGACCGCCAGTCCGCCGAGGACGTGCTCGGCCTGCTGCAGACGCTGAACCGCGAGCACGGCAAGACCATCATCATGGTCACGCACGATCCGAAGGCGGCCGAGTACGCGCGCCATACGCTGCATCTGGACAAGGGCACGCTCGTCGAACAGGGCGCGCACGCCTGACCGCCGTTCCCGCGCGGGCGGGAACGTCAGGAGTCGGGAATCGGAGGTCATCATGAAATACCTGCATCTGATCTGGGCCGCGCTGTTCCGCCGTCGCACGCGCACGATCCTCACCCTGGTTTCGATCACCGCGGCCTTCCTGTTGTTCGGGCTGCTCGACGCCGTGCGCGTGTCGTTCGCCGAGGCGGGCCAGTCGGCGAACGGCGCCGAACGCCTGCAGACGGGCGCGAAGCTGTCCTTCATCCAGCCGCTGCCGATGGCCCTGGCCGCACGCATCGCGACCGTCGACGGCGTCCGCGACGTGGCGTACGCGAACTGGTTCGGCGGTGCCTACCAGGATCCGCGCAACCAGGTCTTCACGTTCGCGGTCAGCGACAACTATCTCGACATCTATCCGGAGGTCACCGTCGATCCGGCCGAGAGGAAGGCATGGAACGACGACCTCGGCGGCATCCTCGTCGGCGAGACGCTGATGAAGAAGTACGGCTGGAAGATCGGCGACCGCATTCCGCTGCAGTCGCAGATCTTCCCGAACAGGCAGGGCTCGAAGAACTGGAGCTTCGACATCCGCGGCGTGATGAAGTCGCCGGACGGCAAGGCGTTCCAGAGCGGCATGATCCTGCTGCACTGGAAGAACTTCGACGAGACCACGCCGTACAACCAGGGGCAGGCCGGCTGGTACGTCAGTCGCGTCAAGGACGTCAACGAGGCGGACCGCGTGGCCAAGGCGATCGATGCGCTGTCGGCGAACTCGGACCACGAGACGAAGACGCAGACCGAGCAGGCGGCGACGCGCAACTGGATCAAGCAGCTCGCCGATGTCGGCCTGATCGTCACCTCGATCATGGGCGCGGTGTTCTTCACGCTGATCCTGCTCACCGGCAACACGATGATGCAGGCCGTGCGCGAGCGCACCTCCGAGCTCGCCGTGCTGAAGACGATCGGCTTCCCGAACGGCGGCGTGCTCGGGCTGGTGCTGGCGGAGTCGGTATTGCTGCTGCTGCTCGGCGGCGTCATCGGCATCGGGCTCGTCGCCGTGATCACGAAGGCGCTCCCGGCCGTCAGCGGCGGCATGATCGCGGGGGCGCCGGTCAGCTGGAAGAGCTGGTCCCTCGGCCTCGCGCTGGCGCTCGCCATCGGTCTCGTCGTCGGCGCGCTGCCGGCATTGCGCGCGATGCGCCTGAACATCGTCGACGCGCTCGCCGGGCGCTGAGAAGGAGAACGCCATGAAATTCCTGATCGGGTTGCTGACCTTCGTCGTCGTCATCGCCGGTGTGTTCGTGTTCCTCAGCCTGCCCTGGCAGGGGCTGGTCGCGCTGCTGGTCCTGCTCGGCGGGTGGATGGCGCTGACGCGGTACGGCCAGCAGGCGGCGCAGGTCACCGGCATCGGCGTCAGCACGCTTCGCCAGCGCCTCGGTTCGTCGGCCGTGATCGTGGTCGGCATCGCCGGCGTGGTCGGCGTGCTGGTCGCGATGCTGGCGATGGCGAACGGCTACAGCGAGACGTTGCGCCGCAGCGGCGACGACGCCTCCGCCATCGTGATGCGCGGCGGTTCGGCGTCGGAAGTGTCGTCGGTGCTGGGACACGACGCGACCGTGGTCATCGAGCAGGCCCCAGGCGTCGCCAAGGACGAGCAGGGCAAGCCGCTCGCCTCGCCCGAGCTCGTCGTCGCCGCGAACCTGCCGATCAGGGGCGGCGATCCCGAGCAGGACGTGGGCAGCGTGACGCTGCGCGGCGTCGGCGAGAGGGCGTGGAAGGTCCGCCCGAACGCGAAGATCGTCGCCGGCCGCACGTTCACGCCGGGGCTGCGCGAGCTCGTCGTCGGCAAGGGCGCGCAGCGCCAGTACGCGGGGCTCGACGTCGACCGCGAGATCAAGCTCGGCAACCAGTCGTGGAAGGTCGTCGGCGTGTTCGAGTCGAAGGACGCGATGGAATCGGAGCTGTGGGGCGATGCCGACGTGGTCGGCTCCACCTACCGTCCGGCCGGCAGCAACAGCCGCAGTTCGGTGTTCGTGCGCCTGGCCGGCGCGGACGCGTTCGACGCGTTCAAGGCGTCCCTGACCTCGGATCCGCGCCTGCAGGTCGACGTGGACACGACGGCGAGCTATTTCGGCAAGCAGAGCGAAGGCACGAGCAAGATCATCCGGGTGATCGGCTTCGTCGTCGGCGCGATCATGGCGATCGGCGCGGTGTTCGGCGCGCTCAACACGATGTTCGCCGCCGTGGCGGTCCGTGCCCGGGAGATCGCGACGCTGCGTGCGATCGGCTTCCGCGGCCTTCCGGTCGTCGTCGCGATCCTACTCGAGACGATGCTGCTCGCCCTGCTCGGCGGTGCGCTCGGCGGCCTGGTCGCCTGGCTGATCTTCAACGGCTACACCGCCTCGACGATGACGGCCGGCACCACCGGCCAGCTGATGTTCGAGTTCAAGGTGGCGCCGTCGGTCCTGTGGACCGGCGTCAAGTGGGCGCTCGCGATCGGCTTCATCGGCGGCCTGTACCCGGCGCTGCGCGCCGCGCGCCTGCCGGTGACGACGGCACTGCGGGAACTGTAGCCATTCGAGAGGGCCTCGAAAGAGGGCCTCTCGGGAGCCGCAGAGCGCAAGGAAGAGAAAACCCATCGCCCGGGCTTCTCCTCGATGATCCTTTCCCGCGCGTTCTGCGGCTCTGCGAGGAAGCAGGTCCTGACGGCTACGCCGTCCGCTCGCGAGCGAGCGCGATCAGGCCGACACCGCCGAGGATCACCGCCATCGCGACCACGTCGAGCGCGTGCACGGCCTCACCGCCGAACAGCGCGCCGAACAGGACGGCGACGGGCGGATTCACGTAGGCGTAGCTCGTCGCCAGCGCCGGCCGCACGTTGTTGAGCAGGTACAGGTAGGCGCTGAAGCCGATGATCGAGCCGGCGATGCCGAGATAGACCAGGGCCAGCGTCGCGCTCGTGGCCGGCGCGGCCGGCACGCGTTCGCCGGCAAGGAGAGCGCCGACGAACAGGATCGAGCCGCCGGCGAGCATCTGCGCGGCGGTGTTCATCGCCGCCGGCGGCATGTCGCGGCGACGGCTCCAGACCGATCCGAACGCCCACGAGGCCGCGGCGACGATCAGCGCGATCGCGCCGAGCGCCGCACCGGCCATCCCGCCGCCGAAGTTCAGCAGCACGACGCCGGCGAAGCCGACACCGAGGCCGAGCCATTCCATGCGCCGCGGCCAGTGGCCGTAGAGGCCGCCGAACACCGCCGCGAACAGCGGCATGCTCGCGACCGCGACGGCGGCCAGTCCGGAGGCGACGCTCTGCTCGGCGTAGCAGACCAGGCCGTTGCCGAGTCCGAGCAGCAGGCTGCCGGTGATCGCGGCATTGATCCACTGCGCGCGCGTCGGTGCCGCCATGCCGCGCCAGCGCAGGAACGCGTACAGCGCGGAGCCAGCGCAGAGGAAGCGGATGCCGGCCATCAGGAACGGCGGATAGCTGGTGAGCGCGACGCGGATCGCGAGGTAGGTCGAGCCCCAGATGAAATACAGCGAGATCAGGGCGAGCGGCACCAGCACGCGCGGCGTCAGCCACGCGGGCGGTGGTGCCGCCTCCGCCGGTGCGCAAGAGGATGGGTCGGTCATCGGAGTGCGGCGCGCGGCGCCGGGGTTCGTTCGAGGGGAAGGGATCCGGCCGTCAGGATAGGAGCGGGCGCGGCTCCGTGCGAGTTCCAATGGCTCTCCTCCGGCGGAGAGCCATTGCGTTCAGCGGCCGGGGCTTCTCGTGGACGTCGTTTCGACCACGGTGTACTCGCCCTCGATGATGCCCGGGGCGGTCGCGGCCGCCCTCGCCGCCGGCTGGGCGTCCGCGTTCGGCTTCAGCATGCGGCGCACGGCACCGACGAGCAGGAATAGACCGCCGCCGATCGCGAGCGCCGCGACGGCGAACAGGCTCAGTGCCAGCAGCGCGACCACGAGGACCAGGCCCAGCAGGGCGAAGGCGAGGCGCGCGAGCGGGTGCCGCGGGCGGAACAGTCGGAACGAAGCGGAATACATGGCGAAACCTCGTGTGCGAGAATCGCGCGCCCGTCCTTCGACCGGGCGTGCCATTCCGCCAGTATGGGTATGGATGGCGCGTCGGCAAGTGCCTGAAGACCCTCGATGAGCGATTCTCCGCCGCTGTGCCGGCTCGACGACATTCCCGACGGCGGCGCGATCGCCGCCCAGGCGCCGGACGGTGAATTGATCCTGCTGCGCCAGGGCGAACGCGTGTTCGCCTACCACAACGAATGCCCGCACCAGGGGCGCAACCTCGACTACGCGCCGGGACTCTTCCTGGTGCGCGATGGCCGGCTGCTGTGCGCGCACCATGGCGCGACCTTCACGGTCGACGGCGGCGATTGCATCGCCGGGCCGTGCCGCGGCGCCGGTCTCGTCGCCGCACCGGTCGAGGTCGTGGACGACGAAGTGCGGCTGGCACCGGTCAGCGATTGAACGCCAGGTTCACCGCGACGAGCAGCACGACGAGCATCAGCACGGTCAGCGGCACGCCGACGCGCAGGAAGTCGCGACGGCGGTAGCCGCCCGGGCCGGCGACGATCATGATGACCGGATTCGCGCTCGGCATGATGAACGTGTTCGAGGTCGAAATCGCGACGATCAGCGCGTACACCGCCGGATTGCCACCGGAAGCGAGCGCGACGTTGATCGCCATCGGCACCATCATGACGGCGGCACCGACGTTCGAGACGACCTGCGCGAACAGCAGCGCGAGCACCGCCACGACCGCCTGCAGGCCCCATTGCGGCCAGCTGCCGAGGTAGGCCAGCACTTCCTGCGCGAGCCAGGCGGCAGCGCCGGTCGAGTCCATCGCCCAGCCGAGCGGGATCAGGCAGGCCAGCGTGAAGATGGTCTTCCAGTTGATCGCGCCGTAGGCCTCGTCCATGTTCAGCACGCCGGACAGCAGCATGCCGACGGCACCGGCGAGCATCGCGATCGACAGCTTGAGGTCGGTGAAGAGGCCCAGGCCCATCGCCAGCGCGAAGAACGCGGTCGCGTGCCAGATCTTGGCCGGGCGATGCTCTTCCTTCGGATAGTCCGTGACGACGACGAAGTCGTGCGATTCGGCGGTCTGGGCGAGGTCGCGCCAGAACCCGTGCAGGACGATGGTGTCGCCGGCGCGCAGGGACACTTTCCGCACGTCTTCGCGGAACACCTGGTCGCCGCGGTTGATCGCCAGCACCGAGATGCCGGAGTTCTTGCGCAGGCGCAGTTCGCCGATCTCCTTCTTGATCCAGCGGGAATTCGGCGGGATCACCGCCTCGGCGATGCCGGCCCGGCTCGGATTGAACAGGTCCGCGAAGTTGCGCAGCCGCGTCTGCACGAGGCAGAGCTGGTTGTTGGCGAAGTCGGCCACCGCCTCCCGCTTGCCGAGCACACCGAGCACGCTGCCGACCCAGATCATCTGGTCGCCCGGTGGCGCGAGGCGTGCCTCGTTGCCGGTCTTCAGCGCGAGGATCAGCGGCGCGCCGCGCAATTGCTCCACTTCGTTCACGCTCATGCCGACCAGCGGACTGTCGGTGGTGACGATCAGCTCCGCCACGTCGCCGTCGATGCCGTAGGTCTCGGCGAAATAGGTTTCCGTACGACCCGGCGTGACCTTCTGGCGTTCGTCGTCGTCAGCGGGGAACAGCTTGCGCGTGAACAGCGCGAAGAAGGCGATGCCGGCCAGCAGCAGCGGAATGCCGATCGGCGCGATGGCGAACAGGCTGAAGGTCTGGATCGTCTGCGCGCCCGGCGGCAGGTTGCGGTTCGCGCTCGCGATCAGGTCGTTGAGCAGGATCAGCGGCGAGTTCGAGATCATCGTCGTGTTCGTGCCGCACAGGATCATGCATGCCATCGGCAGCAGGAGGCGCTTGAGCGGCAGGCCGGTGCGCGCGCTGACGCGGCTGACCACGGGCAGGAACAGGGCCGACAGCGCCTGGCTCTGGATCACCGAGGAGAGGCCGCCGACCATCGCGTTGATCAGCAGCGACACGCGCGCCTCGACGCCACCGGCGAGGCGCAGGATGAACGAGGCGGCCTTGTTGAGCACGCCGGTGCGGTCGAGGCCGGCGCCCATGATCATGACCGCGATCAGCGAGATCACCGCGTTGCCGGCGAAGCCGTCGAACAGTTGTTCCACCGGCAGCAGGCGCGTGATGCCGATCACGACGATGACGAGCAGGGCAACGAGGTCGGCGCGGATCCACTCGAGTACCAGCATCAGCACCGTGAACGCGAGCAGCGCGAACACGAGGATCATGTTGGTCGTCAGGGTCAGGCCGGCATCCATTCGGGGCGTGTTCTTGTCGTGGCCTGTCGGGAATCAGGGACGCTCGGGCTTGCGTTCCGGACCGGATCGCCGCGATCCGGTCCGGAGGGTACGGTGCGACGGTTTCCTGCGGTTCATCCGCTGCCGGCTGCCCTCTGGCACGCGCGTCCTCTCGTCAGGTGCGTTCATACACGAAGTCCCACACGCCGTGCCCGAGGCGCAGGCCGCGACGCTCGAAATGCGTCTCGATGCGCCAGGCCGGACGCTCCGATTCCGCGGCATGCCGGGGATCGACGCGCCACGACGGCGCGGCCGCCAGCGCTTCGCGCATGTGCTCGGCATAGTCGGCCCAGTCGGTCGCCAGATGCAAGCGTCCGCCGGGCGCGACCTTGGTCGCGACGCGCTCGAGGAAGTCCGTCTGCACCAGCCGGCGCTTGTTGTGGCGCTTCTTGTGCCAGGGATCGGGAAAGTAGATGCGGACCTCGGCCAGCGCACCGTCGGCGATCTCGTGCTCGAGGACCTCGACGGCATCATGGTTGTACAGGCGCACATTGCCGACGTCGGCCGCGGCCAGGGCGTTCATCAGCCGGCCGACGCCGGGACGATGCACTTCGATGCCGATGAAGTTGCGCTCGGGCTCGGCTTGCGCCGAATGCAGGAGCTGCTCGCCGTTGCCGAACCCGATCTCGACGACCAGCGGCGCGGCACGCGCGAAGACGCGGTCGAAATCGCGCACCTCGCCGGAATGGTCGAGCCCGTAGCGCGCCCAGTGCAGGTCGAAAGCGCGCTGTTGCGCGGGCGTGAAGCGGCCTTGCCTCAGGACGAAGCTGCGGATGGGGCGCTCGCGGGTCTCAGGAGTGTCCATGGATTCCGGGCAGCCTGCGTTTCGTGGGAAGCGACGTCGGGACGTGCCGCGCCTGGAATCCCGCGGTCGACGGCGGTCGCATCAGACCAGACCGTCCACGGGGCTCGAGGCGGACGCATGGCGCTTGCGCGGAATGCGCCCCGCGCGGAACGCGTCGCGGCCGGCCTCGACCGCGGCCTTCATCGCGCGCGCCATCAGCACCGGATCCCTCGCGCCGGCGATCGCCGTGTTCATCAGCACGCCGTCGCAACCGAGTTCCATGGCGATCGCCGCGTCCGATGCCGTGCCGACGCCGGCGTCGACGATGATCGGCACTTTCGCGTTCTCGACGATCTCGAGCAGGCTCCAGCGGTTCTGGATGCCGAGGCCGGAACCGATCGGTGCGGCCAGCGGCATGACCGCGACGCAGCCGATTTCTTCCAGCCGCTTGGCGAGGATCGGATCGTCGGAGGTATAGACCATGACGTCGAAGCCGTCGCGGACCAGCGTCTCGGCCGCCGCGAGCGTCTGCACGACGTCCGGGAACAGCGTCCTCTGGTCGCCCAGGACTTCGAGCTTGACCAGCTTGTGGCCGTCGAGCAGTTCGCGTGCGAGACGGCAGGTGCGCACGGCGTCGTCGGCGGTGTAGCAGCCGGCCGTGTTCGGCAGGATCGTGTACCGGTCCGGCGGCAACACGTCGAGCAGGTTCGGGGCATTCCTGTCCTGGCCGATGTTCGTGCGCCGGATCGCCACGGTGACGATCTCGGCCGCCGCCGCTTCGGTCGCGTGCCGGGTCTCGTCGAGGTCCTTGAACTTGCCGGTTCCGGTGAGCAGGCGCGAGCGATAGGTCTTCCCGGCGATGACGAGCGGGTCGGAGAGGAGGGCTTGGGTGTCGGCGGTCATGGTCGTGTGGTCGTCGTGTCGTGGCCCGAAACGGCCGGTGTGGCGATGGAGATCCGCGGGAAGTCGAAGGGCGGGGTCGGTGGATCGGCTTGGACGTGGGGCGTCGGCTGCGTCACCGGGTTGCGAGGATGCCCGCCGGGGATCGGCGGGGATGGCTTCGTGAAGGCGGGACGTTTCCCGATGCCCTGTCCGCCGCCACCGTGCGCCGCGCGAAGTCGCGGTCGCTCAACCACCGCCGATCGCGTGCACGATCTCGACGCGATCGTCGGCGGCGAGCCGGTGTTCGGCATGCCGGCTGCGCGGAACGATCTCGCGGTTGATCTCCACCGCGACACGTTTTCCGCCGTAGCCCGCGTCCTGCAGCAATTGCTCGATCGACGTGGCCGGAGCGACTTCGCGCTCAATTCCGTTCAATGCGATTTTCATCTCGCCATTGTATCGGAGTAGGCCGTCGCTCCCGAACTCCGGTCGCGGAAAAAAAGACGCCGCGCAGGGCGCGGCGTCGGAACGCGTAGCGGATCGCTTCAGTGGCGGTCCTTGTCCTTGTCGTCGTTGCCACGCCCGCGGTTCGGCGGCGGCTGGCGGCGTTCCTGCGGCGCATTGTGCTGGGCAGGGGGTGGCGCGCTGCGCTGCATCTGTTGCGGCGGTGCGCTGCGCTGCATCGGTGCGGGAGCTTCGCGCGGCTGGAACTGCGGTGCGGCCCGCTGGACCGGGGCCGGCGCTTCGCGCCGCTGGAACGGCTGCGGCGGTGCGCTGCGCTG
>DBMH01000305.1 GCA_002297645.1 Rhodanobacteraceae bacterium UBA703
CTGAAGTGCGTCAAGGGCGACCTGACCGACGCGGCTTGCGTCGAAGCGGCGCTCGGCGGCGACACCGGAGCCGTCTTTCACCTCGCTTCGGTGGTCAGCGGCGGTGCGGAAGCCGATTTCGACCTGGGTTACCGGGTCAACCTCGACGGCACGCGCGGCCTGCTCGAAGCCTGCCGCAGACAAGCCAAACCGCCGCGCTTCGTCTTCACCAGCTCGGTCGCCGTGTTCGGCGGCGAACTGCCGGAAGTGCTCGACGATGGCACGACACCGAATCCGCAGGGCTCCTACGGTGCGCAGAAGGTCATCTGCGAATACCTCGTCACCGACTTCTCGCGCAAGGGGTACATCGATGGCCGCTCGCTGCGCCTGCCGACGATCTCCGTACGTCCCGGCAAGCCCAACCTGGCCGCCTCGTCGTTCGCCAGCGGCATCATCCGCGAGCCGCTGAACGGCGTCGTCTCGGTCTGCCCGGTCGGGCGGGACGCCCGAATCTGGCTGCTCTCTCCGGCCAAAGTGCTCGCGGCGCTGATCCACGCCTACGAACTGCCGTCCTCGGCATGGGGCGTCAACCGCGTGGTCAACCTGCCGGGCAACACCGCCGTGGTCGGCGACATGATCGACACGCTGCGCAAGATTGCCGGCGACAAGGTGGCCAACCTGATCGAGATCAAGCCCGACCCGCGCATCGAGGCGCTGGTCCTCTCCTGGCCGGCCCGCTTCCGCAACGACCGCGCGCTCAAGATGGGCTTCTCCGCCGACAAGGACGTCGAGTCGATCATCCGCGGGTATATCGAGGATCAGGGCATCAAGGTCTGATGCCGGCGGCCCGTTTCCTGAGTGCGGGCCGTGCCCTGAAGTAGAATCCGGATCTGGCGATGGCGCCAGTTCCGGATTTTTTCTTTCAGGAGAGCTGCATGAAAGTGCTGACGATGGCGGCAGCAACCGCTGCAAGCCTGTTTCTGGCCGGTTGCGCCGGCACCGGGGGGGTGGAGTTTTCCGAACCTCAAGTCCATTCGGGCTTCCTTCCCGACTATGCGAAGCTGCAGCCGGTCGAAGGGCGCGAAGGCGCGCTGCGTCATATCGATCGCTCGGTCAATCTGCAGCCCTACACCAAGCTGTACATCGACCCGATCCAGGTCTTCGTGAATGCCGACAGTCCGTATAAGGGCGTGCAGCCCGATGCGGTCAAGCGCATCACGGATTATTTCCACAAGGCGTTTGTCGACGCGGTGACGCCGGCCTATCAGGTCGTTGGCGCGCCTGGTCCCGGCGTACTGCGCGTGCGTCTGGCCGTCACCGGCGTGCAGCCGGTCAGCCCGCCGCTCGGCGTGACGGATTTCATCCCGATCAAGGCCGTGTATAACGTCGGACGCGAAGTGGCCGGCAAGGCGCCGCGCGTTGCCGAACTGACGGCGGAAATGGAAGTTCTCGATCCCCAGAACCGGCAGGTCGCGGCGGCCGTGGTGACGCGCAAGTCTGACCGCACGCTGCCGCAGGGCGAGCAGATTACCTGGGGTGAGCTGTCGCCGGTCGTCTATGCCTGGGCCCGGCAATTCCGCCTCGGCCTGGATGAAGTTCGCGGGGTAGCGCAAAAGTAGGCGCGCGTCGCCGGGTTCCGATGCCGGTTTGACAGGTGTCCGTTCGTGCACTAATATGGTGTACGAACGAGCACTGGAGATCAGGCCATGGTAACCCCGAACAAGGACGACGACTACCTCGACCGCCTGCGCGACTATTACGCCGAGAACCGGCGCATTCCGTCGATGCAGCGCATCGCCGAACTGATGGCGTTCGCTTCCAAGACGGCCTCGCGCAAGCTTCTGGAACGTCTGGCCGCGGCCGGGTTCGTCCAGCGCGCGCCGGACGAGGAGGCCTGGATTCCCGCCGGGCGCTTCTTCGAGCGTCCGCTGGCGGGCGGGACAGTGCATGCCGGTTACCCGGACCTGATTGAAGGCGTCGGCGCCGATCCTTTCCTGATCGACGACTACCTCGTCCGCAACCCGTCGCGCACGGTGATGATTCCGGTGCGCGGCGATTCGATGATCGACGCCGGCATCCACGACGGCGACATCGTCGCGGTCGAACGCAGCGCCGAGGCGCGGCCGGGCGACTTCGTGGTCGCCGTGGTGGATAACGAGTTCACCCTCAAGGAACTGGCTGTCGAGGAGGGGCGGAGTGTCCTCAGGCCGCACAACGCTGCGTACCCGGTGATCCGCCCGGCGGGCCGGCTGGAAATCTTCGGCGTGATGGTCGGCCTGGTGCGGCGCGTACAGCGGTGATGGCGATGTGTTGCGAATCTCCGGAACATCAGGTCAGCTCATGAACATGACCGCTACCGTGCTGCGCGTCGAGCAGCGCATCCTGGTCATTCGCGGCCTGAGGGTGATGATCGACACCGATCTGGCCGAACTCTACGGGGTGCAGACCAAAGCGCTTAATCAAGCCGTCAAACGCAATGCCGAGCGTTTTCCGGCGGACTTCATGTTTCAACTGACCGCAGAAGAGAAAGTGGAGGTGGTCACAAATTGTGACCACCTCGCCAGGCTCAAGTTTTCCAAGGCGCTGCCCTTCGCCTTCACGGAACACGGGGCCATCCAGGCGTCCAACGTTCTGGCTTCGCCTCAGGCCGTGGAGATGGGCCTGTATGTGGTGCGCGCTTTCGTTCGCCTGCGCGAAGTATTGGGCTCCAGTCGGGAACTGGCCGCCAAGCTCGATGCACTGGAACAGAAGACGGAATTGCTTTCCTTGCAGCACGATACCTTGGCCAGCAATACGCGGGCGCAATTCAAGCAGGTCTTTGAAGCGCTACGCCAATTGATGACGCCGCCACCCGAGTCGCCCAAGCGGCCTATCGGGTTCGTGAGCGACGAGAAAGAGTAACAGGCACCGATCTTTCATCCGCTTCTTGTGAGCGGTTGTCTCTGATTTTTTCCTATGAACGCCGCACTTTCCCTCACCGACATCCTGATCCGCCCCGACGTCTGGCGCGGCCGGCTGGCGGGCGCGGAGGTGCCGGCGCTGTCCAGCGTNNCTTCGCGGCGCTCGACGCGGAATTGCCGGGTGGCGGCTGGCCGCGCGGAGCGCTGAGCGAACTGTTGGTGGATGAGGCCGGCGTCGGCGAGTGCTCGCTGCTGCTGCCGGTGCTGAACGCCATGCGCGCGGAAGGGCGCTGGACAGTGTTGATCGGGCCGCCGCACGGCCTGCATGCGCCGGCGTGGATGGCCGGCGGCGCCGACGGCGCGCGCCTCGCCGTAGTGGCGCCGCAGTCACGCCGCGATCTGCTGTGGGCTGCCGAGCAGACTCTGGCGAGCGGCGCGGCGGGGGCTATCGTGTGCTGGGCGAGTGCGGCTGATCCGGCGCAGGTGCGTCGGCTACAGGTCGCTGTCGCCGGCGGCGATACGCTGGCTTTCGTGTTTCGTCCGCAACGCGTCCGCCCGGAAGCATCGGCGGCGCCGCTGCGCCTTCTGCTTTCTCCCGGCCGGCGCGGAACGCTCGGCGTGGAGGTGCTCAAGCGCCGCGGCCCGCCGTGCGCCCGGACGCTTTACCTCGACGTGCCGCGCCCGCTGGCGTGGCGTGACGATCATGACGCATCTTTGGCTTGCTCTGCATCTGCCGCGGCTGCCGCTCGAAGCCCACGCTCCCTGGCCGTCGCCTAGTGCCGTCGTCGAATACGGTCGTGTTCTGATCGGCGACGAAGCGGCCTGGCGGGCGGGCGTCGAGCGCGGGATCGGCGTCGCGGCGGCGCGTGCGCTCTCGCCCGGCATCGCCCTGCTGGCACGCGACCTGCAGCGTGAGGACACGGCGATGCGCACGCTGGCGTGCTGGGCCGGCAGCCTGGCGCCGCGGGTCGTCGTCA
>DBMH01000235.1 GCA_002297645.1 Rhodanobacteraceae bacterium UBA703
GGCCACCGCCGCGCCCTTCTTCTCATCGCGTCATCGCGATCGCGACATCAGCGCTGGACGTAGTGCGTCCAGCCCACGGTCCAGTCGTCGTTCGCGTCACGGAACGCACCGATGTACGGCGCCGAAGTGAAGAACGAGTCTTCGCCGACGAGACGACCGCCGGCCGTCAGCGGCGAACCCGCCGCCGGCAGGAAGCCGGCGATCTGCGGGTTGCCGGTCTTGTTGCCCGCGCCCGCATCGAACAGCGCCTGCGCCTTGCCGGCCACGCCCTTGCTGCCGTCGGCCACGTTCACCGCGCAGTTCAGCCAGATGTGGTCCAGCGTCAGGTCGGTGCCGCCGACCAGGGCGGCCGTCGCCGCGTGGTCGACGTGCAGGCAGGACTTGCCGGACTTGTTGAAGTTGGTGACGAGGATGTTGCTGAGGTGGCCGGCGGTGCCTTCCTTCAGGTGGATGCCGTTGCCGCCGCCATTGCCGTTGCCGATCAGCGTCACGTTCGACCAGCGCGGCGTCGCACGCGGGCTCGCATCGTGGTTGTCGGCCTGGTTCGACGACTCGAAACCGTTGTCGTCGCCCAGAGCGAGCGAGGAATCGGCCCACTTCGAGAACGCGAACTGGACCTTGCCGCTCCAGCCCTCGTCCCAGTCGAAGCCGTCGTCGCCGCCTTCGTAGGAGACGAGGTACTTCGCGTTCACCGTGCCGCCGAACCATTCGAAGCCGTCGTCCTTGCCGCGGTAGGACTGCAGGTACTCGAGGACGGTGCCGTCGCCGACCGACTGGAACGTGAACGAGTTGACCTCGCGCCCCTCGACGAACACGTAGCCGGCGTAGCGCGACTGCACGTAGCGCAGGCTGCCCGAGCTGTCGTGCGGGTTGTCGCCGCCGTAGCGCAGGTTGCTGTCGAACTCGCTGCGGCAGTCGAACGGCGCCGTGCGGCACTTGTTGTTCGGCGCGTTGCCCGAAAGGACGATGCCGCCCCAGTCGCCCGGCGCAGGCGTCTGGCCGCTGCGGCCGTCGCGCGGGCTGGTGAAGACGATCGGCGCGTACGGCGTGCCGTTCGCGTAGATCTTCGAGCCCGGATTGACGTAGAGGTAGTCGGCGCTGTTGCCGCTGCCCGTGACCAGCGTGCCCGGCTCGATCGACAGCGTTGCGCTGTTGGCGTTGTCGCCGCCGATCGTGACGAGACCCTCGAGCTCCCACGTGGTGTCGTTGGTCAGCGTCAGGTCGCGCTTGATGTTGCCGGTCAGGATGCAGGTGCGCGGCGCGGCGGCGGCGGTGGTTCCCGTCGGGCAGCCCGCGAACTTCTTCTTGTACACGCAACTGGAACCCGTCGGCGCGGCGGACTGCTGCAGCGAGGTGAGGTTGTAGGTGATCGCCTTGAAGCCGCTCCCGGCGGCCGGCGTGATCGACAGCGTGGCTTCGGAGCAGTTGGCGAACTCGATCGTCGCGCTGCCGAGCGTGTGCGGCGTCGTCTTCTCGCCGGGCGCGCCGTCGAAGGTACCACCGGTACGGTAGACGAGGTCGGCCGTGGCGCTGTACTCGAACTCGCCCATGCCGGGCGATGCCGTGACCCACAGCGGCTTGCCGTCGTTGTCGTACAGGTAGCCGGAGATGAACAGCACGCGGCGGCCGTCCGGCCCGGAGATGACGTCGAGAACCCAGCCGCGCCCTTCGCCGTGCGCGTTCGAAAGATCGCCCCAGGCGCCATCGAAAGCATCGGACAGTCGCAGCGCGGCCTCCGCCGGACCGGCGGCGAACGTGGCGGCGATCAGGCTGCCGAGCAGGAGCTTGTGGTACGCAGATTTCATCGGATATCCCCCGGAAGTGAGTTCGGAGCGGAAGCGGCTGAGGTGACGAAGCCGACCGCTGTTGGCGAGCCTAGGAATCGAACGTGACGTCCGGGTCGCGCAGGGATGACGAAGCGGTTACGTCATCCCGCATCGGCGCACCACGCTCCGCGGCGCATCGACGGTCGGTCGGGACGCCCCTCAGTGCGACGAGAAATCCGGCCGCCACTCGAGATTGACGAGCACCTCGCGTCCGCGGCGGTACTCGCGCGTCGACAGGCCGCCTTGCGTGTACTCGACCTTCGGATCGAGCAGGTTGCGAAGGCGCAAGGCCCAGCGCCAGCCGGGCGCGAAGCGCCAGCGGAGCTGGAAGTCGAGCGCGTCGAACGCTTCCTCGTAGATGTCGGGCTGCCCCTGCACGCCGACCTGGGAAATGCGGCGGCCCGAGCGATTGAACGCGAGCGCCGCCTCCAGCCTGCCGTCTGGATCGAGATAGCCGAATTGTGCATTCACCACGTACGGCGACTGCCCCTGCATCGCCCGGGACAGGTGGGTCTGGTAGCTCGCGCTGGCGGCGTCGAGCTCGACCTTGGAGCGGATGCGGGCGTAGTTCAACGAGACGTAGAAGTTCCGCGGATCGACCTTCAGCCAGGCCGGGTTCCCGACGAATCCCAGCCCCTTGTGCAACTCGAATTCGGCGCCGTAGTTGTGCGCGCTCATCGCGTTGGCGTAGCTGAGCAGCGGCGACGAGCCGGGCAGGCGCAGCCGCTCGATCGGATCCTCGAACCGCTTGTCGAACGCGGCGACGGAGAACGAATCCGTGTCGGAAAAGTAGTACTCCCAACGCAGGTCGAGATTGCGGATGCGCGCGGTCCTGAGGTTCGGGTTGCCGACCGAGTCGATGTCCAACTCCGGATCGGTGAACGGCGCGCGCGACAGCTCGCGGAAGTCCGGGCGCGACAGCGTGCGACTGAAGCCGGCGCGCAATTGCGCCTTGTCGCTGTACATCCAGGTGAAGGCAGCGGCGGGCAGCCAGTGCACGCCATCGTCGCGCGACACCTCCGGCGGTGCGTGCTCGTTGACGATGCTGAAGGTCGACACCTGCTGCGAGTTGCTCTCGCGGCGCGCGCCCAGCGCGAGCCGGTAGGTGTCGCGCCAGGTGAAATCCGCATTGACGAAGGCGGCGTCGAGCACCTGCGAGGCGCGGTAGTTGTCGGTGGGACGCGTCGACTCGCGCAGCACGAAGCCGTCCGGACGGATGTTCCCGGGCGCGAAGATCGTGCCGATCGGCCGCAGGTACAGATCCGGATCGTCGACCAGGAGGCGCGAGCCCGGCGCCAGCTGGAACGCGAACGTACGGATCGACGAAGCGCGGTCGCGCGTGGTGCGCTCGCCGCCGGCCGACAGGGCCAGGCGCGTGCCGTCGCCGAAGTCGAACGGCAGCATCGCCTTGAGGCTGGCGTTGCGTTGCTGGTCGGCCAGCTGGCCGTAGGTCTGCGAGTTCGAGTCGGAGCGCCGCGAGAACTCCAGCCCTTCCGTGCCGAGGTAGTCGTAGCGGTAGCGGCGCGTGTTCGGCTCGTCGCGCTCCGCCTTGGCCCAGGTGTAGCGCCAGTCGATCTCGAGGTCGTGCGCGGCCGGGAACGCGTGGTGGCCGTTGAGCTGCTCGGTGTGCAGCTGGTTCTCCACCCACTTCTGCTCGTAGAAGCGGGCGTCGACGCTGTCGACGGTGCCGTCGCTGATCTTGGCGCGATCGTCGGTCTGGCGCAGCAGCATGCGGGTCAGCCCGATGCGGTGGTTCATGCCGATGTCGAGGCCGAGGCCGAGGAAGGCGCTCAGATCGACGTTGCGCTGGGTATCCTCCACCGCCTGCTCGGCGACCGGGCTGAGGCCCGCGTTGCCGGCTGCGTAGGTATTGCGGCGCTCTTCGAGATGGTCCCAGCCCTGACTGTAGCGCAGCGCTCCGATGACGCCGAGGCGGACGTCGTCGGCCACGCGGAAACCGCTGCCGGCACCGAGCGAGAAACCGGTGTCGGGGCCGATCTCCTTCGTCCGGATGCCGTAGCCCGCCGCCGCCACGTCGCGGCCGTAGGCCTGCAACTGCTCGGGGCTCGCCCCGCTCGGATCGGATCCGGACTGCGGCTTCAGGTAGCGTCCGCCGGACGTCGCCGCGGCCAGCGAGCCGGGCATTTCGCGCGTGCCGTCGTCGTAGCCGGTCCAGTCCCGGCCGCCGCCGCGATAGCGCAGGCCGTCCTCGCCGGTGGTTCCGTCGACGTAGCCCAGCGTGCCCTGGATGCGGAAGAACGGGCCCTGCGGCACGCCGCGCGTGCGCAGTTGCACCGTTCCGCCGCCGAACTCGCCCGGCATGTCCGGCGAATAGGATTTCTGCACGACGATGCCGTCGAGCAGTTCGTTGGGGAACAGGTCCAGCGGAACGACGCGGCGCGTGTAGTCCGGGCTCGGGATCGGCGCGCCGTTCAGCAGCACGCTGGAGTAGCGCTCGCCGAGGCCGCGCACGTAGACGTGCTTGCCGTCGACGAGCGTCAGGCCGGTCACGCGCTTGAGCGACGTCGCCACGTCGGAGTCGCCGGTGCGGGCGATCTGCTCGGCGCCGATCGCCTCGGTCACCACCGCGGCGCTGCGACGCTCGTCGAGGTAGAGCGCCTGGTCGCCGCTGGCGACGCGACCGTGCACGGTCACGCCGGAAAGCTGGTTCGGCGCACCGCCGGCATCCGCACCGCTCGCCACCGCGCCGAGCACGATCTCGGCCGTCGCGGCGCCGCTCGCGCCGACCGTCACGTCCTCGCTGACCGCCGTGCCGTAGCCGTCGGCTTCCGCGGCGATGCCGTAGCGTCCACGCGGGACGTCGATCCGTGCCTCGCCGGAGGCATCCGTCGTCGCCGAGCGCGAGATCTCCTCCCCGGCCTGTGTCGTGCCGAGCAGGTCGACGCGCGCCGGCACGGCGGTACCGTCGGCCGACCGAACCCGGACCAGCAGGGTCGAAGGTTCCCCCTCGACGGCTTCCACCTCCGCTTGCGCCACCGGCACGGCCGTCAGCAACACGCTCCCCAATGCAAACCTGTGCAAACCACGAATCATTCCGGCCCCTGAGCTGTCCGCGCTCCGGCGGTCCGGCGCGAGCAGGGCAGCGTAGGCAGGCGGGTTTACCGTAGGATGACGTCCGGGCCTGCGGCGGCGGGGGACGCGTGCAGCGGCTGCATTGCAACTACAATGCCCGGCTTTGCGACCGGTTCCCTTCCGTGAAAGAACATCTCGTCGAATCCCTTCATCACGCGCTCGCGGCCCTGCAATCCGACGGCACCGTGCCGGCGGGCGACCTGCCGGCATTCGTGGTGGAGCGCACGAAGAACCGCGAGCACGGCGATTTCGCGACGAATCTCGCCCTGCTCCTCGCCAAGCTCGCCGGGAAGAAGCCGCGCGACCTCGCCACCGCGCTGGTCGCCGCCCTGCCGGCACGCGCGGAAATCGCCAAGGTCGAGATCGCCGGCCCCGGCTTCATCAATTTCTTCCTGAGCCCGGCGGCGTACCACGCCGAAGTCCGCCACGCGCTCGACCGCGCCTCGGCCTATGGCCGAGGCAACGACGGCGGCGGACGGACGGCCGGCGTCGAGTTCGTCTCGGCCAACCCGACCGGCCCGCTCCACGTCGGCCACGGCCGCGCGGCGGCGATCGGCGACTGCATCGCGCGCGTGCTCGACGCCAACGGCTGGAACGTCCGGCGCGAGTTCTACTACAACGACGCCGGCGCGCAGATCAACAACCTCGCGATCTCGGTGCAGGCGCGCGCGCGCGGCAAGGGCCCCGAGGACGAGGGCTGGCCCGAAGACGGCTATCGCGGCGACTACATCAAGGACGTCGCCCGCGCCTATCTCGACGGGGCCGAGGTCGAGGTCGACGGCCACGTGGTCGCCGGCGCGAAGGACGCGAACGATCTCGACGCGATCCGCCGCTTCGCCGTCGCCTACCTGCGCCGCGAGCAGAACGCCGATCTCGCCGCGTTCGCGGTCGGCTTCGACGTCTACTTCCTCGAATCCTCGCTGTACACCGACGGCAAGGTGGACGAGACCGTGCGCGAACTCGTCGCCCACGGCCACACCTACGAAGAGGGCGGCGCGCTGTGGCTGCGTACGACCGACTTCGGCGACGACAAGGACCGCGTCATGCGCAAGTCCGACGGCACGTATACGTACTTCGTGCCCGACGTCGCCTACCACCGCAGCAAGTGGCAGCGCGGCTACGAGCGCGCGATCACCGAACTCGGCTCCGACCACCACGGCTCGCTCGCGCGCGTGAAGGCCGGCCTGCAGGCGCTCGACTGCGGCATCCCGAAGAACTGGCCGGAATACGTGCTGCACCAGATGGTCACGGTCATGCGCGGCGGCGAGGAAGTGAAGCTCAGCAAGCGCGCCGGCAGCTACGTGACGCTGCGCGACCTCATCGACGAAGTCGGCCGCGACGCCACGCGCTGGTTCCTGATCGCGCGCAAGTCCGACTCGCAGCTCGTGTTCGACATCGACCTCGCGCGCGCGCAGACCAACGACAACCCGGTCTACTACGTGCAGTACGCGCACGCCCGCGTGATGAGCGTGATGCGCCAGCTCGGCGAACGCGGACTGGCGTGGGACCGTGCGAACGGCACGGCGAAACTCGATCGCCTCGACGGCGAGGCGGAACAGCTCGTGATGGTCGAGCTGTCGCGCTACGGCGAAGTCGTCGAGGCCGCCGGAACGAGCCTCGAAGCGCACCTCGTCGCGACCTACCTGCGCGAGCTCGCGGCCGCGTTCCACGGCTGGTACAACACCAGCCAGTTCCTCGTCGACGACGCCGACCTGCGCGATGCGCGGCTCGCGCTCGCCGACGCCGTGCGCCAGGTACTGGCGAACGGCCTCGACCTGCTGGGCGTTTCCGCCCCGGAGAGCATGTGATGGCAGCGAAGCGGAATGGTCGCCAGGCGACGCGCGGCGGCAACGGCGCGCAAAAGCCGGCGTGGCTGTGGGTGCTCGTCGGCATGCTGCTCGGCATCGGCCTGATGCTGGTCGTGCTCGGCAAGGACTGGGCGCCGCTGCTGCGCAAGCGGGATCTCCCGCAACCGAATCCGCAGGCGACCGCGCCCAAGGAGAGCGAAGCGCCGGTGGCCGAGGCGAAGGCGCCGCCGAAGAAGAACTACGACTTCTACCAGGTGCTGCCCGAAGCCGAGGTCGTGATCCCGGACGCCGAGCTGTCCGCCAAGGCGAAAGCGGAGAAACAGGCGCAGCAGGCACGCGCGAATCCGGCCGCGCCGGCGACGACCGCGCCGGCGACGCCGGCCGCGAGCCCGAGCGCACCGGCCGCCACGGGGTCCCGCTACGTCCTGCAGATCAGTTCGTATCCGGACCCGCGGACCGCCGACGAGGCCAAGGCCAAGCTCGCCCTGTCCGGCTTCAGCGCGCAGGTGCAGCCGGTCACGATCAACGGCAAGACCTGGCATCGCGTGCGCCTGGGCCCGTACTCGAGCGCGAGCGAACTGGAATCGGCCAAGAAGACGCTGGCCGAGAACGGCTTCAATGCGATCGCGCTGAAGGAACAGCCGGCGCAGTAGCGCGCCCCGGCCAAGGCCTCAGGAACGGAAGTAGGCAGCCGCGCGTGCCAGGGCGACGTCGGCATCCCCGGCGATCGCGCGGAACGTGCCGGAAATCCGCGCGTCCGCGATTACGCGCCGCCAGAACGCCCGCGCCATCGCAGCGGCCTCACACCATTCCGGCACCTGCTCCGGCGTCGGCAGCACGATCTCGTAGCGGTGATCGACGACTTCGCCGCTGACCAGCGGGCGGAAGCGCATCGGCAGCATGTCGTAGGCCCGCGCCAGCGGCAGCGGGCGGCGATCGACGAGGTGCAGCGACGCGTTGCCGAGATGCATGTCGCTGTTGGCGATCAGCGTGCCGTACCAGCCGAACAGGCGCAGTCGGCGTGCGTCGTTGGCGTCGAGCCAGCCGTCGCGTTGCAGTTGCGCCGCGAACGCGCGCCAGTCGATGCGGCGATGGCCGTAGTACGCGGCATCGAGCGCGGCCAGGGAGACGAGCCCGCGACGGCCGAGAGACAGCGTGCGATCGAAACGTGTCGATTGCAGGAACACGCGGCTGCCCGCTTCGACGATGGCGCTTTCCGCGGCCGGCAGATCGTGCTCCCGCAGCACCGTGCAGGCATGGTGCTCGGCGATCAGCAGGTCGGCCCAGCGCCGGCCTGCGGGCGTGTCGAGACGATCGCTGAACTTGACGATGACCGGAAGAAGCCCCTCGTCGGAACGCAGCGTGATCGCGAACTTCGGCTGCTCGCCGCCGGCCGGCGAACCGACGACGTCGCCGCGCAGCGTGGCCTCGGCGAGCTGCGGATAGCGCGTCACGCACTCCTCCGCGGGAACCGTGTCCCGCGGATCGAGGATCGCGTGCAGCGCACGCTGCAAGGACGCTTCGCCGAGCACGAGGTCGCCGGGCTGATCGTCGCCGTGGCGCAGCAGCGCGAGCACGACGTCATCGCCGCGCCAGGTCCCGATGTCATTCGGCGCACCGATGTCGGCGGCGACGCGCCGCGCGAACGCGCGGCCGAGGAAGCCTTGCGGACGCTGGTCGTCGAGGAACCACGGCACGCCGGGATAGAGACCAGAGGCGACATCGCCGTGCGTCAGCGCAGGCGGCTCGCCGCCGGATTCGAAGAAGAAGCCGTCGCCGTGCAGCGCGTGCAATTCGCCGATGCGTTCGGGTCGCGCATCGGCGTCGATGCGATACAGCGGCCAGTGGCTGCCCATGCGCGCGATGTCGTGGGCGAGTGCGTAGCGCGCGGCGCGAGCGCGGCCAATGCACACGAGGCGTTCACCGGCCTGCGCGAGCAGGCGCGAAACCGTCGGCTGGCTGAGGTCGAGTTCGGCCGCGATCGCCGCCGCCGGCAGTGCGCCCTGACGGCGAAGCAGTGCTTCGAGTGCGACCCAGCGTGCCTCGTCCATGAGACAGGATTGAATGGATCCGCGAATGGAGAATCAAGGCCGCCCCCGGACGACATCCAGGCACCCGAGCCGGAGTGCATAGGCGCAGCGGCTTCATGTCGATGGAATGAAACGACGAAGCCGGAGACATCGGCTGGATTCCCCCATCCGCTCGCGGAGTCGTGAATGAATGCTTCGACTTCCGACAAAGCCGTGTTCCGATGCCGGAACGACGAAGCGGGCTTTCGGCTCGCCTTCGGAGCATGGCCTGCCGACGTCCGCCGCACAGCGGACGT
>DBMH01000283.1 GCA_002297645.1 Rhodanobacteraceae bacterium UBA703
GAGCCGCAGCGTGGCGCGGGCGATCGTGCCGGTCAGGCCGAAGCCGGCGAACGTCGCGGCGAAGAGATCGGCGTTCTGGCGCAGGCTCGCGATCGCCGGGCCGCGCCGCGGCGGCAGCAGCTCGATCGCCTCGACCCAGTGGCGGAACGTGCCGTCGCGGGCAGGATTCTTGCCGTGCGCGTCGGCGGCGATGCAGCCACCGACGGTGGCGCCCGGGTGTCCCGGAGCGACCGGCAGGTACCAGCCCCGCGCCAGCGCGAAGCGCTGCAGGTCGCCGATGCGCGCGCCCGCCTCGACCGTGAGCTGGCCGTTGTCCGCATCGAAGGCGAGCAGGCGGTCGAAGGCGCCGAGTTCCTGCGTGATCGCCTCGTTTCCGAAGCTGGCTCCGACATAGGACACGCCGCTGCCGCGCGCGATGCGCGGCGCGTCCGCGGGCAGGGCTTCGAGCAGCCGGTAGCGGTCCGGCCGCTGCACGCGGCAGTTCGCGCGGAACTGGCGGTCGAAGGTGATCAGCTCGCGTTCGGCGAGCGCGTAACCTCGCATGTCAGGGATTGCCTTCCTGTTCTTCGGCATCGGCGCGGAACAGCCGCACGAGGTCGTCGCGCGCCTCCTTGGCCGACTGCAGCAATGCCGCTTCGTCGTCGTAGATCGGGTACTGGTTCGCGAGCACGCGCTCGTCGTGCTCGCGGAACCGCCGCACGTACTCGTCGGCATCGGCTTCGTCGTAGCCGAGGGCCTCGAATACGCCGCGCGCGATCTCCAGGCTCGAGAAGAACGTGTCGCGGACGATGCTATCGACATTGAGGTCCATCAGTTTGAACACATGCTGACGATTGCGCGCGCGTGCGAACACCTTCAGATGCGGGAAGTGCCGGCGAATCAGCCGTGCCGTGCGCAGGTTCGACTCCGGATCCTCGGTCGCGACGACGAAGATTTCCGCCTTGTCCGCCTGCGCCGCGCGCAGCAGGTCGAGGCGCGAGGCGTCGCCGTAGAACACCGTGTTGCCGAAGTGGCGCATGAAGTCGACCTGCTCCGGATCGGATTCGAGCGCGGTGAAAGGGATCCGGTTCGCATTGAGCATGCGCGCGACGATCTGGCCGACGCGCCCCATGCCGGCGATGATGACGCGCGGCGTCGCGGCGTCGAGCTTGTCGAACTCGCGCGCAGGCGTCGTCGTCTTCGTCTTCGGGGCGATCTCGGTACGCAGGCGCACCAGCAGCGGGGTCGCCGCCATCGACAGCGTGATCACCAGTACCAGCATGTCGCGCTGTGCCGTCGAGATCAGTCCGTTCGACGCAGCAAGTGCGAACACGACGAAGGCGAACTCGCCGCCCTGTGCGAGCAGGGCGGCGAGGGCCAGCGACTGCTGTGCGTCTTCGCCGGCGGCGAAGCGCGAAACCGCATACAGCACCAGCGCCTTCAGGGCGATCAGCGCGGCCAGAAGGACGCCGACGAGCTTCGCGTGCTCCATCGCCATGGCGACGTCGAGGGACATGCCCACGCTGACGAAGAACAGGCCGAGCAGAAGGCCGCGGAACGGCTCGATCTGCGCCTCGATCTCGTGGCGGTATTCCGAGTCGGCCAGCAGCACGCCGGCCAAGAAGGCGCCGAGCGACATCGAGATGCCGGCCAGTTCCATCAGCCAGGCGGTACCGATCACGACCAGCAGGGTCGCGGCCGTGAACACCTCGGGCGAACCCACCTTCGACACCGAGCGGAACAGCGGCCGCAGCAGGTAGCGGCCACCGACGACGACCACGGCGATGGTCAGGATCACGCGCACGGCCGCGAACGGCGACGCGTCGTGTTCCGCTGCGATGCCGGCCCCGAGCGTCGGGATCAGGGCGAGGATCGGGATCGCCGCGACGTCCTGGAACAGCAGGATCGCGAAGCCGAGCCGTCCGTGCGCGCTGGTCAGCTCCTTGCGCTCGGCGAGCAGTTGCAGGTCGATCGCGGTCGAGGACAGCGCCAGGCCGAGGCCGATGACCAACGCCGTCCGCCAGTCGAGGCCGGTCGCGTACGCCACGACGCCGATCAGCGCCGCGGTACCGGCCATCTGCAGGCTGCCGTGGCCGAACACCGCGCGGCGCATGACCCACAGGCGCTGAGGCGACAGTTCCATGCCGATCACGAACAGCATCAGCACGACGCCGAATTCGGACAGCTGCGCGATCTGCTCGGTATTGCCGATCAGGCGCAGCCCGGACGGGCCGATCAGCGCGCCCGCGCCGAGGTAGCCGAGGACGGCGCCGAGCCTCCAGCGCTTGGCCAGCGGCACGGCGATGACGGCGGCGAGCAGCAGCACGACCGCGTACTGGAGGAAGCCATGATCCGTCACGGGAGCTCCTTGGGTGGCGGGGAATTATCGCACGCGGCCCTTTCCCGTCCGCGCCGCGTCGCAGTTGCTGAGATCGGCCCGGCGCAGGCTGGTGCCTCTTCGCCACAGGAGCGTTTCCCATGCTGCTCTCGCCGCTGACCCTGCCGGAAGCCGCCGTTCGCCGCCGCCCAGCCGCGAAGCCTGCGGCACCGCGAACGATCGAACGGATGCCGGCGCACGATCCGCAGCGGCGCCCGGTGCCGCCGATCCTGGTCGCTTGGCTCGCGATCGGCGCGTGCACGTGGTGGCTCGTGCCGGCCGCGCGGGGGGATGCGCGATGGGGAGCGACCCTGCCGTTCTGGCTGGTGGCGGCGCCCGCGATCGGCCTCGCCTGGACGATGCGGGCGCGCTGGATCGGCGCGACGCTCGGCATTTGCCGGCGGTATCGCGTCGCCGCACCCGTGCAGGCCTATCGGAGGTCCGCGGAGCCGCGGCGGCGCCAGGACGACAGGTCGAGCAGGTAGTACTCGCGATCGTCGATGCGGCGTACGTTCGCGTCGGCTTGCAGGATCGACGCCGCTTCCAGCAGCGACGGCGCCAGTGGCGGAGCAATAGATTCCTTCGACCCCGGCAAGGGCAGGATCAGGTAGTCGATGCGCTGTTCCGCGAGAAAGTCGAGGAACCGCTGCGCGTCGTACACGTAGTCGGGGCGTGAAAACGAAATCGTGACGACGTGCTCGAACCGCGCCGGCAACCAGAAGCTGCCGGCTTCCACGGCGTAGCCGACGACGTGGGCGATGCCGGGCTGTCGCGCCAGGTGCTCGCCGATGTGGGTGAGCCCGGCCGATTCCAGTCGTTGCCTGCGGAGGGAGAGGGTGTCGCGCCAGTTGCGTGCGAGGTCGATGTCGAAGGCACGCGTCCCGGGCTGCCACCCGGCACTGGCGAAGGCGTAGGCTGCCTGGAACAGGACGAAAGCGGGCAGGCATGCGAGTGCCGCCGCGAACGCGCGTGGCATCGCGGCGAGCCGGGAAAACAGCGCGGTCGACGCAACCAGCACGGCCGGCAGCAGGGCCGCGAGGAAGTAGTTTCCGTCGCTGCCGCGCACGTGATACCGGATGCCCACCGCCAGCGCGAATCCCGTCGTCATCAACGCTGCGAGCGGTCCGTGCGACCGATCGCTCGCAAGGGTGTTTCGTATGAGCGGAACCGCGACCAGTGCGAGCAGCGCGCACCAGAGCCAGACATTGCCGACCCATGAAATGACGACGTGCTGCAGGTGCTGCGGCCGGAACAGCCAGTCCACGACGAGGACCGGGACGTCGGCCCAATCCTGCGGCAAGGTCCATTCCAGCGTGCCGACGGGTGCCTGGAGCCGGAGGCCGAGTGCGCTCCACAATCCGAACAGCGGGTCCGGCCCGATCGTCGGCATGCCGGCCAGGCGCCAGGTTCTCGCGGTCACGAAAGCTGCGAGGACGAGGGTGCCCGCTGCGACAGCGAGCGCAAGGAGCGATCGCCGACGGTCCAGCCGCGCCGTTTCGTGGCCGCGACGTCGCCAGGCGACGAACGCCGTCATCAGCACGAGGGCGCCCACGTAGGGGATCGCGGTGAGCTTGGCGAGGCAGGCGAGCGTACCGAACGTGAAGAGCCAGGCCGCCTCGCTCGCCGCGCGCGAGCGGCCGAACGACAGCGCGGCTTCGGCGGCGAGCAGGACGAACAGCACCGAGATCACGTCCGGCTTCGGTTCGAGCGCCGAATTGGCCAGGGCAGGCAGGGTCGCGACCAGCGCGGACACCGGCCATCGGGCCTGCGAAGGCAGGCCGATGCGGCAGGCGAGCGCGTGGCAAGCCAGCAACACCAGAACCAGCATCGCGAGAGTCATGCCGTCGACGACGCTGCTGTCGCCGAGCGCGCTGACCGGCAACAGGAACATCTCGTAGAGTTTCGGGAAGTAATGCACCGGCGATACGAGGCCGAGCGGTTCGTAGACCGAGCTTCCCGGAGCGAGCACGTATTCGCCGCGCAGCCCGTACCACAACGCGTCATGGCTGAAGACGACGTTCGTGCGCGCGCAGAGCACCGCGATCCATGCGGCGAGCGCGCCGCTCCAGAAACGAGCGGTGGCGTCCAGTCCGCGTCGGCTCCGCCACAGATGCAGCACGAGCGGCACGTGGCCGCCGAACGCGGCCGGGATCGCGAGCAGCAGCGTCAACCAGCGCAATGTCCGGATCGAACCGGCATCGAGCGCCGATGCGCTCCACGCCGCCAGGCTCCAGACGACGAAGCCGCAGGTGAATGCCCGCAGGTAGCCGACGGCGTCGGCCGGCGGCGGCAACCGGAACCGGCGCAGCACCAAGGCCCCCAGCCCGACGACGATCTCGAGATAGGCGACGTCGATCAGCAGCGGCACGTCGACCGCGTGCCGGCGCAGATAGAACAGTATCGGCAGCCCAGACAGCGCGAGCAGAGACCAGCGCCGATCGAGCATCAGGCCGACGCCGGCCAGGGCGATCAGCGCGAGCGCTTCCAGGCCGCCTTGCACGAACGCGGCCTGGCGCACGTGCCAGTCGAACGGGCCCGGTCCGATCAGTTGCCACGCGGGGACGGCGACGAAGGCGGCCGCTGCGACAACCGCGACGAGGGCGAACGCCGTCGCATGGCGCGGCAGGGCGGCGAGCTTCATGTTCGACGGTCAGGGCAGCCGCACCCGCGGCGCGGTGCGCGGATGGTACAGGATCGATCCGATCCGATCCGATCCGATCCGATCCGGCGCGTCGCGGACGGCGACGGCGCGCGCGGCAAATCCGCCGTCCGGAGCGTGCTGCACTGGAATGCCGCGCCTTGCCCGAGGATCATCGCGACTCGACACCGCTGCGATCGTCCAGGACAGTCCCCCAGGAAGCATCCTTGCCGAACCGGAGCCGATCCTTGTTTCGACGCCTCGTTTTCGTCACGCGTCTGGTCGTGGTCGCCCTGCTCGTCGTGGTGCTTTTCGACGCGCTGGTGTTCCGCAGCGGGTTCTACCGGCGCTGGCTGGAGCCGGGGTCCGTGGCGGGTTCCACCCGCAACGCATTGCGCCTCGTCGAGGCGACGACGATGCCCGGCCGACGCAACGTCCTCGTCGTCGGAAACTCGAAGATCGGCGAAGGGCTGTCGATGTCGCTGGCGGACAAGACCGTCTCCGACGGCGGGCTCCATTTCGTCAACGGCTTCATTCCCGGCTCGGACCTGCGGATCTGGTACTACCTGCTGCGCGAGGTCGACCCGGACGCCCGCCGTTACGGCGCCATCGTGCTCGCCACGCCCCTGGCCGCCGAGGAGGAACTCGGGAAGATGGCCAACCGCGTCGCCGACATCAACTATCTGGCGCCGCTGCTGCGCCTGAGCGACCTGCCGTCGTTCGCGTTGTCGTTCGACGATCCCGTGCTGCGCAACCAGGCGGCGCGCTCCATCCTGTTTCCCGCACAGCCCCTGCGCCGGGACATCGCGGCATTCCTGTCGGCTCCGGCGCAGCGCTACGAGAAGGTCCGGGACCAGGAGCGGAACTACGTGCCCAACTACCTGCGCTACCTGGGGCGCAGCGAGGCACTCCCCGATCTGCCGATTGACCCGTCCACACGGCTGCCCGTCCATTGGAACGGCGTCGACGAGCGCATGCGACGCGGTCTGACCGAGCACTACTTCCGCTGGCTGCACGTGAAACCGCCCGAGGACACCCTCGCGAGCAACGAGCGCTACTACCGCTATTGGCTCGGCCGCATCGTCGAGCGATACCAGGGCACCGGTGTCCCGGTCGTCCTCATCGCCGTGCCACGGGGACCGTGGCACGGTTCCGAGGCGCCCGTGCCGACGCCGGGCGGCGCTATCGGCGAGCTGATAGCGGCGGGGAAGGTCCTGGCGCTGCCCGGGGACACGTTCACCGACATCGAGCAACCGCATCACTTCTTCGACCAGGAGCACATGAACCGTTCGGGCCGCGAACGCTTCACGGTACGCCTGGCCCAGCGTCTCCAAGCCCTGCTGCCCTGAGGCGCCATGCTTTTCGACACCCTCGCCTACTGGCTGTTCTTCGGCATCGTCCTGGTCCTGTGCGCGGCCCTCAATGCGGGGCGCACGAAGCGGCTGCTAGTGGTGGCCAGCTACGTCTTCTACGCGGTCTGGGACGCGCGTTTCGTCCTGCTGCTCGGTGGCGCCACGCTGGCGAACTACCTGTTCGGCCTGTGGATCGACGCACGAGCCGGTTCCGCGCGCCGCCGCGCCGTCACCGTCGCGATCGCCGCCAACCTGGTCCTGCTCGGTTTCTTCAAATACTTCAACTTCTTCATCGAGTCGTTCGCGGCGCTGTTCGGCCTGTCGCCGGACAGCCTCACGTTGCGCATCGTGCTTCCGGTGGGCATCAGCTTCATCACCTTCGAAGGCATCGCCTACGTCGTCGACGTGTATCGGCGCGACCTGCGCGCCGTGCGTCATCCGCTCGACTTCGCCCTGTTCGTCTCGTTCTTCCCCCACCTCGTAGCCGGACCGATCATCCGGCCGATGGACTTCCTGCCACAGGTGGGGCGGCCGTTCTCGCTGCCGGACGACGCCGCACGCTGGGGTCTGCGTGAAATCCTCAAGGGGCTCTTCAAGAAGCTGGCGCTGGCGAACTACCTCGCGCCGATCGCGGACGCCTATTTCGGCGGGACGCCCTATGACGGCGTCGCCGTACCGGCCTGGGTCGGTGTTCTCGCGTTCTCGCTGCAGATCTACTTCGACTTCTCCGGCTACACCGACATCGCGCGCGGCTGCGCGCGCCTGCTGGGGTTCCGCTTTCCGCCGAACTTCGAGCGCCCGTACCTCGCCACCAGCATCACCGAGTTCTGGCGGCGCTGGCACATCTCGCTGTCCACGTGGCTGCGCGACTACCTCTACATTCCCCTCGGCGGCAATCGTCGCGGGCCGGGGCGGACCTACGTCAACCTGCTGATCGTGATGGGGCTCGGCGGCCTGTGGCACGGCGCGAGCTGGAACTTCGTCGTCTGGGGGCTCTATCACGGCGTCCTGCTGGGGATGCACCGCTTCCTGCGCCGGCGCGCGGATGCGCGAGGCTGGGGCCGTATCGTCGACGCGCCGATGCTCGTTCCGCTGTGGGTCGCGCTGACGTTCCTGCTCGCCACCATCGGCTGGGTGCCGTTCCGCGCCCCCGACTTCGCCTCCACCGTGGCCACGCTGAAGGCGCTGTGCGCGCTGCCGGACCTCGGCTTCGTCGCCGGTCATCCGGGTGTACTCGTCATCGCGCTGGGCAGCCTCGCCTGGTGCGTGCTCGATCGCCGGCGGCGGCTGCAGGACTGGCTGGTCGAGCGCGCGCCGTGGCAGGTCGCGGCGCTGGGTGCCGGTTTCGCGGGACTGGCGCTGGAGTTCTGCTCCTACGTGGACCTGCAGATCCCGTTCGTCTATTTCCAGTTCTGATGTCCGCCGCTTCCGCCGCTCATGCCGTGACATGACGGTCACGCGCCGCCTCGCCGGGCGCGTCAGCCGCGCAAGCCGAGCCGCTTGCGCTCCAGGCGGCGCAGGAATTCGTCCATGACGCGGCGGTAGAGGTCCTCGCCGAGGTAGCCGTCCTCGACGCCGGCGTCGATCGACGGATTGTCGTTGACCTCGATGACCACGATGCGGTCACCGGCCTGCTTGAGGTCGACGCCGTAGAGGCCGTCGCCGATCTGCGCGGTCGCCTTCAGCGCCAGCTTGACGATCTCGGCGGGCGCGTCGCGCACCGGCAGCGTCTCGAAGCCGCCGGACTTCGCGGTGCCCTTGGCGCCGTGGTTGTAGATCTGCCAGTGGCCGCGCGACATGAAGTACTTGCAGGCGTACAGCGGCTCGCGGTTGAGGATGCCGATGCGCCAGTCGAACTCGGTGAACATGAATTCCTGCGCCAGCACCAGCGCCGTGTGCTGGAACAGGTCTTCGGCCGCGGCCTTGAGCTGGTCAGGGTTCTCGGCCTTGACGATGCCGCGCGAGAACGAGCCGTCGGGGATCTTCAGCACGATCGGGAAGCCGAGCCGGTCCGGCAGCTCGGCGAGCCTCTTCGGCTCGTCGCGATAGAGGATCTCGGTGCGCGGCGTCGGCAGCTTGCGCGACTTCAGCAGGTCGTGCAGGTAGATCTTGTTCGTGCACTTGAGGATCGAACTCGGGTCGTCGATGACGACCATGTCCTCTTTCTCCGCCTTGTTGGCGAAGCGGTAGGTGTGATTGTCGAGCGCGGTCGTCTCGCGGATGAACAGGCCGTCGTATTCGGCCAAGCGCGCGTAGTCGTTCTTCGTGATCGGGTCGACCTCGATGCCGAGCTCGGCACCGGCCTCGACGAAATGCTTCAGCGCACGCCGGTTCGACGGCGGCATCGCCTCGTTCGGATCGGCCAGCATCGCCACGTCGTAGCGGAACTTCCTGCGCGCGCGCGGCTTGCGCCAGAGCTTCTTCGAGAACTTGTCCAGCGTCTGCGCGAACGCGTCCTCCTGCGGGTCCGAGAGCGTGTGCAGCCCGGTCGGCTTGATCGCGCTGATCTGCCAGACACGGTCGCGCTCGAACTCGATGCGCAGGATCGGGCACGGGAACGTCTCGAACACCTGCCGCGCGATGTCCTCGAGGCTCTCCGACGAGGTCTCGCCGAAGTACACGAGCACGCCGAAATCGGTCGTGTCGCGCCCTCCGTCGGGCAGGAACTTCGACAGCTTCTGGTTCAGGTCCTCGATGTCCAGGCCATACAGCGAGCGCCGGCGCAGGTCGTTGATCGTGCGCACCGACGGGATCACCTTGTGCCCGCGCGCCTCGGCCAGCAGCGAGACGTAGTAGCCGGTGCCGAGATACTTGTAGCTGCGGCAGAGGTTGATGACCTGGGTACGCTCGTCGTCGGTGCCGAGCGGCTCCTTCAGATAGTCCTGCGCGGTGACGACGACGTTGTCGGACGGGTAGTACGAGCCCCAGTCGGAGGCCTTTTCGACGACGATGACGAGCCGGCTCATGCGCAGTGCCTGGAATCCATGTCGGGGGAGCTGCCGCTGCGGTCCGCAGCGCGATGCCTGGCGATGGGGCGTCGACGGCTGCGTGTCGGGGCGACGCAGTGTGACACAGGCGCCGGCGTGCGAGCAGGGCGCGGAGGCCGGCGATTCAGCGGAGGTGAAGCCTCGATGAATCGTTCGCGGCGATCGAATTGCGATGCGTCCGGCGCAGGACTAGGCTGCGCGCCGTGTCCGCCCAGCCCCGCCCCTTTCGCGAACCGGAATTCCTGCCGGAAGTCCACGTCCGGCGCGCGACCGGCGTCGATCTCGACGCCCTCGTCGAACTCGAGAACGCGTCCTTCGCGGTCGAGCGCATGAGCGAGCGGCAGTGGCGTCGCCATCTGGACAGTCTCTCCGCCGAGATCTTCGTCGCGGTCCGCGAACGCCGCATCGTCGGCGCGGCCGTGCTGTTCTTCCGCCGCGGCAGCCCGGTCGCGCGCCTGTACTCGATCGCGGTCGCCGCGAGCGAACGCGGCCGCGGCGTCGGCGAGCGCCTGCTGGCGATGGTGGAGCAGGCCGCTCGCCGCCGCGGCGCGCGCGCGATCCGGCTCGAGGTTCGCGCGGAGAACAGCGGGGCACAGCGCCTGTACGAGCGCAGCGGCTGGCGCCGCTTCGGCTTCCGCGCGGCGTACTACGAAGACGGCCACGACGCGCTGCGCTACGAGAAGTCGTTGTCCTGAGCCGGTTCCGGGCGACGCCAGAGCCACAGCGCGACGCTGCCCATGAAGACGACGCCCGTGACGGCCGCCCAGGTCGGCGCGAGCACGGCGAGCACCAGCGCGCTGCCGCCCATGCTGGTCAGCGCCATCCACTTCGCGCGCCGGCTGACGGCGCCCCTGGCCTGCCAGTCGCGGATCATCGGCCCGAAACGCGGATCGGCGAGCAGGCGCGCGTGCAGGCGCTCGGAGCCGCGCGCCGCCGCATAGGCGGAAAGCAGCACGAACGGCACGGTCGGCAGGCCCGGCAGGGCGATCCCGACGAGTCCGAGGCCGAGCGAGATCCAGGCCAGCGACCACCATGCCCAGCGCACGCGCGAAGTCCTTCGCGCGGGATTCGGCTGCGGCGCGTTCAAGGAACCAGCCAGCCGTCCGCGCGCAGCGCGTCGGCCGTCGCCGCGTCGGCGGGGCGCGCGA
>DBMH01000104.1 GCA_002297645.1 Rhodanobacteraceae bacterium UBA703
CCGTGGGGCGGCGCGCGGGGGTCGGTTCGCGGGAAGCCGCCGGTGCGCTACGGGACGACGATGGGCGCGCCGGACTTGTTGTAGGCGTAGCCGACGATCGTCAGCGGGAACGCGCCGGGCCAGGTCGCCATCAGCCGCACGTAGCCGTAGTTCGTCTGCCGCGTTTCCTCGTTGAAGAAGCGCAGGCCGAGGATGCGTTCGCCGTCGGCGACGAGTTCCGCCGCCTCGCCTTCGCCGGCCAGGTTGCTGAAGAGCGAGTCCGGTCCGACGACGTCGCCGGACCGCAGCGAGCGCAGCGGCCCGGACGGACGCGACGCGACGCCGGCATTGGCGCCGGCGACGTGCTCGTCGAACCAGTGGAATTCCACCCGGCGCGACATGTCGTTCCAGTACACGGCGAAGTCGTCGCCGAAGAACGACGCCGGCGACCACTCGCCGCGCGCGAAGTTGAACGAGAGTCCGTAGACGTCGCGCGGCACGTCGAGCCGCAGCGGCCCGCTCTCGACGAGGTCCGCGTCGATTGCGGCGGCGCCGTCGAAGCCGTCGCAGAACAGGCTGTCGCCGGCGCACGACGACGGCGCCGCCACGGTCAGCCGGACCGGCACCACGATCAGCGGATGCGCCGGGTCGTCGGTGGCGAGGCAGATCTGGGCGAAGTGCTCGCCGGGCGCGAGCCCGTCGGCCGACGCATCCGCCTGCACGACGATCGGGGCCGTACCGCCGCCGCGCACGGCATCCGCGGGTGCCTTGGCGCTGAGCCAGGGAACCGGCGCACCGTCGCAGCCGTCGATCGTGGCGCTGGCGCGGATCAGCCAGTTGCCGCCGAGATAGCCGCCGACGAGCGTGGCGAGCGTGCCGGAGAAATCGTTCTGTCCCAGGTGATCCAGGTCCAGCGGCACCGGCGGATCGGCCGGCAGGTTCACCGACAGGTACGAATCGCCGAAGAAGCTGTCCATGTCGATCGCGACCGCCGACAACGGCAACGGCTGCTCCTGCATCGGCCAGTGCTCGACGAAGCCGACGTAGACGTCGCCGGGGCCCGGCACCTGGAACTGCGTCGGATAGTTCTCGAAGCGGTCCAGGTGCTCGATCGCGACGATCTCGTCGATACCCAGGCGCACCGCGTTGGAGGGATCGCCGTCGCCGTCCTCGTCGTAGTAGGCGACGAGGTTCGCCTGCAGTCCGACCAGGCTGCCCTCCTCGTACTGCTGCGGCCACAGCACCGAAACGGAATTGATCGTGGTCGGCGCGAAGACGTGGAAGCGGTTGAGCCAGATCCCCGGCACTTCGCCGAATCCGATGATGTTCTCGTAACTGCCGTCGTCGAGCGCGAGCGCGAGGCCGCCGGGCGTCTGCCACGGGGCCGACGCGGAGCCGGATACGTCGCGGCTGACCAGCGGCGACGGCGATGCCGCCTGCGGGCGCGGACGGAGCGGCGCCAAGGGCACCGCGGCGGTGGTGCCGCTGCGTCGCGACCGCGGCGAAACGATCGCCGGGACCGTCTCACCCTGCGCGGCGAGCGCGTGCTGCAGCGGGCGGCTGCCGGCCGCGTTGGACAGCGCCAGGGACTGCGTGCCGATCTCGCCGGGCGCGAGCCGGAACGTCAGCGACAGCGGCGCGATGCTGGCCGAAGGCTCCGCCTGCGCCGCCGGCAGGACCACCGTGATCGCATTGCCGTCGCCGTCGAAGCGCGCATCGAGCAGGCGCGCCGCGTAGCCGCTCGTTCCCGCCGTCGCGATGCGCACGTAGCCGTAGCAGTAGCCGCCGGCGACCGGATAGGTCAGGCGCCCGCCGCAGGCGAAGCGCACGCCGAGCGCGGCTTCGGTGCCGACCAGCCAGTCGATATCGGACTGCACCACCTCCAGCGACGAGAACGAACCGCCGGGACCGACCACGTCGCCGTCGCGCAGCGCTCGCGCGCGGTCCGCGCCGTCGACGAGGATCTGCAGGCGCGCCGGCGCCACCGGCCGGAAGTTCAGGGTCAGCGCGGCCAGCGCGGAATCGTTGAGCGACACCGCGAGGTTCAGGTCGAAATGCGCCGGATCGAGCGTGCCGAGATCGTTGAACTCGCCGCTGACGAGGTTGAACGAGGTTCCGGCCAGGGTCGGCACCAGTGCATGGTGCAGCGGCCCGCTGTCGATCACGCCGTTGCCGCCGGCCGGCACCACGACCAGCGTCGCCTCGGCCGCCACGGCGTTGTCGCCCTGGCCGGTGCGCAGGGCGCCGACGCCGATGCGGTTGGTGTAGTTGCCGCCCGCGGCCGCGGCCACGTCGACGGCGATCGTGCAGCGTCCCAGCGCGGGGATCGTCGCGCCGGCCGCCCCGAGGCTCAGGACGGACGCTCCCGCCTGCGCGGTCAGCGTGCCACCGCAGTCCGTCGCTGCGTTCGGCGTGGCGGCGACCTTCAGGCCGGCCGGCAGGTCGTCGACGAAGTCCGCCAGCAGCGCCGCCGGCGCCGGCAGCGGGTTCAGCAGCGTGATGGACAGGCGGCTCGGTGCCTCGCCGATCACGATGGCCGGCGCGAAGTCCTGCACCACGCCGATCGCGGGCGTCGCCGCGTTCGCGAACAGGATCATGTGCGCGTTCAGGAAGCCGACGGCCGACATCGGCGCCGGTTCCGGAATGCCGCAGGCACTGGCGCTGATGAACGCCTCGTGCGTCTGCGCGCTGGCGTTGCCGCCGGCATAGAACGCCTGCGCGGTGTTGCCGTCGGTGTGGAATTCGACGACGAGATCCTCGGCCGCGGTGTCGGCGATCGTGCCGGTGACGGGAATGGTGACGGTCTGCAGCGTCCCGCCGACGGTGACGAGGTCCGAGGTGCCAACCAGGCGCAGGCGATCGAGCGGAATCGTTTCCGCGGGCGCGTCGTGCGCCAGCGCGTGGAGACGGATCGTGACCGGCGTCGAGCCGGTCTCGACGCCGACCGTCACGCTGTCGATCGTCAGCGAGGACGAGACGCCGTGCTCGTCGAGATAGAAGCGCCGCCACCAGCTGTTGCCGCGCGTGATGCCGAGTTCGGCGTCCGAGCAGGACGCGCCCCCCATGGCCGCGGGCGTGTGGTCGCTCATCTGCGCGATCGCCGTCGCGCCGAGCGGTGCGGCGGCGACCGGCATCGCGGCGGCGGTTCCCGGCCCCGATTCCAGTGTCGCCGCCTGC
>DBMH01000120.1 GCA_002297645.1 Rhodanobacteraceae bacterium UBA703
CGACCGAAGTACGCATGGCGTGCGCCGGTCGCGACGACCAGGAAATCGTAATCGAGCGTGCCGTGGGCCAGCGTGACGCGTCGCGCGTCCACGTCGACGGCGACGGCCTCGTCGAGGCGCACGGTCGCATTGCCCTGGCCGCGCAGGATGTGGCGCAACGGCGCCGCGATGTCCGGCGAGGACAGGCCCGCGGTCGCCACCTGGTACAGCAGCGGCTGGAACAGGTGATGGTTCGTGCGGTCGACGAGGGTCACGCGGACCGGCGCCGAGGCCAGCGCGCGCGTCGCCCACAAGCCGCCGAAACCGCCGCCGAGGACCAGCACGTGAGGCTCGCGCACATCCGGCATTGCCGTTCTCCATGGACCCAGGTGGCCATTGTGCCCGAGCGTCCGGAAAAGGGATCCCGAATGACTTCGACATCCCGGCGAAGGCCGGGATCCGCTTCGACGTTGCCCAGGGAAATCAACGGCAGGAGGGATCCCCGTTTTCGCGGGGATGACGGCGATCGAGGTGTTTCGAGGCTCCCGGAAGACCGTGATCGACCGCGACCAGGACCAGGCCGAGACCGACGAACAGCACGCCGATGCCCACACCGTCCAGCAGCGCGCCACGGTAGCCGAGCGCATCGACGTCGAGGAACGGATACGGATACCAGTGCGTCAACGCGCCGTGCAGCAGCGTCCAGCCGAGGAACCCGGCCGGGAACAGCAGCCAGCGCAAGGGATCGCTCCAGCGCAGTCCGCCGTGCCGTGCGTCGGCCAGCCACCAGCCGAGATACAGCACCGGCGTGACGTAGTGCAGCAGCTTGTCGACCAGCCATTGCGCCCCGGTCGGGGCCCAGGTCATGCGCAGCAGCAGGAAATAGACCAGGCCGGTCACGGCGATGCAGAGCGCGACGCAACCGCGCACGGACGCGTGCGAAAAGAAGCGGCCGATGCTGGAGCGGACCTCGACGGCCGCGCACGTCGCCACCAGCGCGACCAGCAGGTTGCTGAGCAAGGTGAAGAAGCTGAAGAAGCGCAGCGTCGCCAGCCACGGTCCCGGATCGTTCCACATCATCGCGAGCACCAGCGCGTATTGCCAGGCGACGGCGATCCAGGCGACGAGCGCCGTCGCCCGGGCCAGCGTTCGAACCGACTTCGTCATGCGGGTTTCGCTTTCACGAGCGGACGCCGCATCATACCGGGCCAGACCCTCGATTCCGGATTCCCATGCCGAAGCCGCCGGCCCGCGACACCGACCTCTTCGCCGCTCCTCGCGCGGCCGGAGCGTCCGTGCGCGTCGGCATCGGCGGCTGGACCTATGCGCCGTGGCGCGACAACTTCTATCCGTCCAGGCTGGTGCAGAAACGCGAACTGGAATACGCGAGCCGCGCCGTCACGACGCTCGAGGTCAACGGCACGTACTACGGCGCGCAGAAGCCGGCGACCTACGCGAAATGGCGCGACGAGACGCCCGACGGCTTCGTGTTCGCGCTGAAGGCGCCGCGCTACGCGACCGAGCGGCGCGTGCTCGCCGACGCCGGCAAGGTGATCGACGACTTCGTGCACGGCGGCCTGGCCGAACTCGGCGACCGCCTCGGTCCGATCAACTGGCAGTTCGGCCCCGCCAAGGCGTTCGACGCGGACGACTTCGCCGCCTTCCTCGACCGACTGCCGCGCGAACTCGACGGACGCGCGCTGCGCCACGTCGTCGAGGTGCGGCATCCGAGCTTCCAGTGCAGCGAATACGTGACCCTGGCGCGCGAGCGCCGCATCGCCACCGTGTTCACCGATTCGCCGAAACATCCGTCCTTCGCCGACCTCACCGGCGATTTCGCCTACGCGCGGCTGATGTGCAGCGAACCGCAGGTCGCTACCGGCTATGCGGCGGCCGCGCTCGACCGCTGGGCCGCGCGCGCGGAGGCCTGGGCACGTGGCGCGGAACCGGACGACTTGCCGCGCGTCCTGCCGGCGCAGGCGCCCTCACCCCCGCGCGAGGTGTTCGTCTACTTCATCAACGGCGCGAAGGAACGCGCGCCGCACGCCGCCATGGCGCTGATCGAGCGCCTGCGCTGACGCCTCAGGTGACGGCCTGCCGGCACTTCCACGCCAGGTAGGGACGTGCCGGATCGTCCATCGCGACGTGCCGGATCGTCATCGACTGCTGCGCGAACGGCTTGGCGAGATCGGCGTACACCGCCGCGGTCGACAGGCCGAACGGTTCCGCGTCCTCGTTCGTATAGGCGAAAACGACCTCGCCGATCCCGGCCATGCGCATCGCCGCCAAGCACATCGGGCACGGATGGCCACTCGCGTAGACGGCGCAGCCGGAAAGATCCGGCGTGCCGAGCGCCTGCGATGCCGCACGCAGTGCATTGAGCTCGGCATGCGAGGTCGGATCGCGCGTCGCGAGGAGGCGGTTGACGCCGGTCGCGACGACCTCGCCATCCTTCACCACGACCGCGCCGAACGGCCGACCGCCCTGTTCGACGTTGTCGAGCGCGAGCGCGATGGCCTGTTCGAGGAAGGTTTCGGCGTTTGGCATGGGCGGCTCCGGTCGCTGGATCGCGGCAATGCTAGCGCTCCGCGGCCGGGGTGGACGCCGCCTCGGCCTGCGCGTCGAGCCACGGCGGCAGCGTCGTCGCCCAGATGTTGTCGTTGCCGTTGTCCCAGGCCAGCAGGCGCGCGGTGTCTTCAACCGCGTGCTCGCGACTGCGCGGAAAGACGACCTGCGTGACGCGCTCGCTGCTGAAATACAGCGTGCGATGGTCCGGCCCGAGGCGCGGCTCGGCGTCCGAGCCGGGGCTGTTGACCGTCTCTCCGAGCCAGACCGGCTCGCCCCGCTGCGCGCCGTCGCGGACCGTATCGCCATCGGGCGCGAAGGCCGGCGCCGAATCGTGCGCGGGACCGGAGAGGATGCCGGGGGCGAACCCGTAAGGGGAGTAAAGAACCGGACCGCAAAACGGCGTGTGCGTACCCAGCTCCACCGCTTGCACCGGCGACGACATCGCCAGCACGGCCATTGCCGCGGCCGCCATCGAACGCATCATCGTGGAGTCCTCGCCGGCCGGTGAGCCACTCTCGACCGTGGCCGACGGCGGAGGTTCCTCAGACCGGCTGCCAGGCCTGCAGCGCGAGCGCCGCTTCGAGCCGCTCCCGCAACGCGGCATCGGCGGCGAATTCGACCCCGTCGATGCACGCGATCGGCTGCATCGCGCGAGCGCTGTTGGTGAAGAACGCGCTGCGAAAACCGGGGAGCTCGGCACGCTCGATCCGGCGAATCTCCGTCGGCACGCCGCTGCGGCGCAAGCCGTCCTGCAACAACTGCATCGAGATGCCGCGCAGCATTGGTGCTTCCGGCCAGACGATGCGCTCACCATCGAAGAAGCCGACGTTCCAGACCGAGCCCTCCGAGATCGCGCCGCCCGCGGTGACGAACAAGGCGTCGTCGAATCCGTGCTGTTGCGCGAGGCGGCGTTGATGGAACAGCCCGAACGTGCCGACGTGCTTGATGTGCGGCGCGTCGCGTTCGTAGCGCTGGACACGCACGCGCAACGGCGCCGGATCGACCGCTCGCGCCGGCGCGGCACTGACCAGCACGTCCGGTACGGCCGGTCGCGACGGCCGGTCGCGGTCGAAGCCGCGCGAGAACACGTTCACGCGCAGCGACAGCGCTCCCTCGTCGCCGGCGAGGCGGCGCATCCAGCCACGCACCGCATCGAGATCGAGTTCCCGGTCGAACAGTTCGAGCGTGGCGCGCCGCAGCCGGTCGAGATGCAGGTCCAGTCCCTGCACCCGGCCGTCGCGCACCTGCATTGAGGTGAAATGGCCGTAGTTCTGCACGGCGAGCAGGCGCAAGTCGCCCAACCCCGCCGGCTCGCCGTTGACTTCGATGCGCTGGAATCGTTCGTCGCCCATGCGGCGATTGTCGGAGGTGGCCGAGCCGGCGGGCAACCCGCTTCTCCGATCGAAACCGAACCCGGACGCCTTGCCTCGCGGGACGCAGAGGCACGGAGAAAGGCATCGCCTTTCCTTGCGTCCTCGCACTGCGGCGACGAAATCGTCTTCCGGACCTTTGCTGGCCGAGGCGCCGCGCGACCGGACCGTCATCCGATGGTTTGCGGCACGCAGTATCATGGCGGGCTGCCCTTCCACTCGCGGAACGTCCTCGTGCCTCCCCTTTCCCCCACCGCCAAGGCGCAACTGCAGATCCATTCCTGCGTCGTGTTGTGGGGCTTCACCGCCATTCTCGGCAAGCTGATCACGCTCGACTCGCTGCCGCTGGTGTGGTGGCGCATGCTGCTGGTCGTGGCGGCGCTGGCGCTGGTCCCGCGCGCGTGGCGCGGACTGCGCGCGATGCCGCCGCGGCTGATGCTCGCCTACGCCGGCATCGGCGTGCTGGTGGCGCTGCACTGGCTGACCTTCTACGCCTCGATCAAGCTCGCCAACGCCTCCGTCGGCGCGACCTGCATCGCGCTCGGCACGCCGTTCACGGCGCTGATGGAACCGTGGCTGGCGAGGCGCCGCTTCTCGATGCGCGAGCTCCTGCTCGGCATCGCCGTGCTGCCCGGTGTCGCGCTCGTCGCCGGTGGCCTGCCGGACGAGATGCGGCTTGGCCTTGTCGTCGGCACCGTCTCGGCCGTGTTCGTGGCGTTGTTCGGCTCGCTGAACAAGCGCATGGTCGAACACGGCGACGCGCTCACCGTAACCGGCCTCGAGCTCGGCGCCGGCACGATCGCGCTGACCGCGCTCGCGCCGCTGCTGGCGCTGGTGCATCCGTCGCTCGGCGGCGATCCGTTCGCGCTGCCGAGCCCGCACGACGGCGCGCTGCTGCTCGCGCTGGCGCTCGCCTGCACCCTGCTGCCGTTCTCGCTGTCGCTGGTCGCGCTGCGCCACATGAGCGCGTTCTCGGCGCAGCTGGCGACCAACCTCGAACCCGTCTACGCGATCGTGCTCGCCGCCCTGCTGCTCGGCGAGCAGAAGGAACTGACGCCGATGTTCTACCTCGGCGCCGCGATCATCATCGGCGTGGTGTTCGTGCATCCACTGGTTTCGCGGCCGCAGCGCATCAGCCAGCCGGAGCTGCTGGCGACGTCGGAGGCGAAAGGCGTCGCGGAGTAGCCGCGCGGCTGTCGATCCGCGCCGCGCCCGTTCGTCGTGCCAGGGAAGGCCGCCGCCGGCGGCCATGCCGGGAGTTCTCCCATGTCCTATGTCGACGGCTTCATCGTTCCGGTGCCGAAAGCCGGCCTCGCCGCCTACCGCAAGCTGGCGCGCCTCGCCGGCAAGGTCTGGATCGAACACGGTGCCCTGCATTACGTCGAATGCGTCGGCGACGACGTGCCGGACGGCAAGCTCACCTCGTTCCCCAAGGCGGTCAAGCTGAAGCCGGGCGAGGTGGTTGTGTTCTCGTGGGTCGTCTACAAGTCCCGCGCGGACCGCAACCGCATCCTGCCGAAGGTGATGGCCGATCCCCGCCTCGCCACGATGAGCGACCCGAAAAAGCTGCCGTTCGACGGCAAGCGCATGTTCTGGGGTGGCTTCAAGCCGTTCCTCGAACTCTGACCGCGATCTCGCTCCCGCTGCTCTTGGCCCGCGAGCGGCGGTCGGCGGGCCAATCCCAGGCCTGCGGCCTCCCGAGGCCGCGGCACCCGGCAGGCGTATGGATGGGATTCGCGCGAAGACATAAACCGAACGCCGCCGCAAGGCATCCGAGACCGGTACGCAATCCCGCCAGCGAGCGTCCCATGCCGAACCCCTCCGCCACGCCCTTCGTCCTCCGCATCGCACGGTGGTTCGGGAGCGCATGCGCCGGCGCATCGCGCATCCGCCTCGCCTGCCTCGCGTCGCTGATGCTGCAGGGTGCGCCCGGGATCGCGCCGGCGGCCACGCCGCCGGCATCGGATGCGCCCACCGCCTTCGTGGACGTCAACGTGCTGCCGATGGATTCGGAACGCGTGCTGCCGCACCAGACCGTGCTCGTCCGCGACGGCCGCATCGAGGCGATCGGTCCCTCGCTGCCGGTCCCGCGCGACGCGCGCGTCGTCGAGGGTCGCGGTCGCGCCTGGTTGTCGCCGGGTCTCGCCGACATGCACACGCACGCCGACACGGCCGACGAGATGAAGGTCTACCTCGCCAACGGCGTGACCAGCGTGCTGAACATGGGCGAAGCCTCGAACGCGTTCATGGGACAAGTACGGCCGGCGATCCACGCCGGCACCCGGCCGGGACCGCACGTCTACGCCGCTTTCGTCGTCGACGGCTCTCCGCGCTACGGCCATCTCAGCGTGACCGGCGCGGACGAGGCGCGCTGGATCGTGCGTCTGGCCAGGACCAACGGCTACGAGTTCATCAAGGTCTACAACGACCTGTCGCCGGAAGCGTTCACGGCGCTGATCGAGGAGGGCCGCGCGCAAGGCCTGCCGGTCGTCGGCCACGGCGTCACCCGTGTCGGCCTCGCGCGCCAGCTCGACGCCGGCCAGTTGATGGTCGCGCACCTGGAGGAGTTCCTCTACACCTTCTTCGCCGACCCGAACCGGAGCGGTGACGACCCGTCGCCGGACCCGGCCCGCATTCCGGCCGCGATCGAGCGGGTCCAGCGCAGCCACGCCTTCGTCACCGCCGACCTCGCCACCTACGACGCGATCGCGCGGCAATGGGGCAAGCCCGACGTCGTCGCCGGTTTTCTCGGCTGGCCCGAAACACGCCACCTGGCGCCGCAGCGGCGCATCGAATGGAAGGGCAGCGACTACGCCAGGCGCAAGGGCAGCCTCGACGAGAATCGCGACTTCCTGCGGCGCTTCGCCAAGGCACTGAGCGACGCCGACGTGCCGCTGATCGCCGGTACCGACGCCCCGACGATTCCCGGCATCGCCTCGGGCTACTCGCTGCACGAGGATCTGCGCGCACTCGAAGAAGCCGGCCTCAGCCGCTACCGTGCGTTGTCGACGGCGACGCGCACGCCGGGCGAACTGATCCGCCGCGCGCTGCCGGCGGCAGAAACGTTCGGCACGATCGCGCCGGGCCGGCGCGCCGACCTGCTCCTGTCCGAGTCCAATCCGCTCGACGACCTGTCCACCCTGCGCAAACCGCTCGGCGTCATGGCGAACGGCCGCTGGTACGCACGCGCTGACCTGCGGAAGCTGCTCGACGAGGTCGCGGCGACCTACGCAGGCGCCGCGATGCCGCGCTGACGCCGCGTGACTCCGATACCAGGAACGTCGCCGCGCTTGCGCGAGCGACCGCCTGCCGGGGTATCATCGCGCTCTCTTGCCGTACCCGTTCCGAGGTCCGCCACTATGGATAGTGTCGTCAGCTGCTGAGTAGCGCATCGACGGGCGCCTTCCGCGCCCGCCGGATCTCTACGCGCGCGTTCCGCGCACCCGCCTCGGATCAATCCCTCATGTCATCTTCCGACTTTCGCGCCGGCAAGGCCGCGATCGCGTTCATCCTCGTCACCGCGATGCTCGACATTGTGGCCATGGGCATCGTCATCCCCGTACTGCCGCCGCTGATCGAGCAGTTCGCCGGCGACAGCTCGCGCGCCGGCATCCTCAACGGCATCTTCGTCGCGCTGTGGGCGCTGATGCAGTTCGTCGCCTCGCCGATCATCGGCTCGCTGTCGGACCGGTACGGCCGCCGCCCGGTGATCCTGCTCTCGACCGCCGGCCTCGCCGCCGACTACGTGCTGATGGCGCTGGCGCCGAATCTCTGGTGGCTCGCGCTCGGGCGCATGATCGCCGGCGTCACCTCGGCCAGCTTCACCACGGTCTACGCCTACATGGCCGACATCACCACGCCGGAGAACCGCGCGCGCGGCTACGGCCTGATCGGCGCGGCGTTCAGCGCCGGCTTCGTCGCCGGTCCGCTGCTCGGCGGCGCCCTGGGCGCGTGGTCGCCGCGTGCGCCGTTCTGGACCGCCGCGGCGATGAGCGCAATCGCTTTCCTCTACGGCGCCTTCATCCTGCCCGAGTCGCTGCCGCCGGAACGCCGCATGGCGTTCTCGTGGCAACGCGCGAATCCTCTCGGCGCACTGCGCCTGCTGCGCTCGCACGCGGAACTGGCCGGTCTCGCCGTCGTGAATTTCCTGCTGTACTTCGCGCACCACGTATTCTCGGCGGTGTTCGTGCTGTACGCCGGATTCCGCTACGGGCTGGACGCCTGGCACGTCGGCCTGCTGCTCGCGCTCGCGGGCGTGCTCGAACTGATCGTGCAGGGCGTGCTCACCGGCCATGCCGTACGCCGCTTCGGCGACCGCAAGGTCATGGTGTTCGGCCTGTTCGCCGGCGCCGTGGGCATCGCCTGCATGGGCCTCGCGCCGAACGACTGGGCGTTCGCGCTGGCGCTGCTCCCGAACGCGTTGTGGGCACTGGCGATGCCGACGCTGCAGTCGCTGATGACGCAACGCGTGTCCGAGTCCGAGCAGGGCCAGTTGCAAGGCGCGAACAACAGCGTCGGCAGCATCGCCGGCATCGTCTCGCCGCTGTTCTTCGGCGCGGTGTATGCCGCCTCGATCGGGCCGGGCGCGTGGTTCCCGCACATCGGCAGCGCGTTCCTGATCGCCGCGCTGGTACTGTTCGCCGCCTGCCTGCTCGGGGCCCACGTCGCGCGCAAGGCCGTGCGCGCGGCAGCGGCGGAAGCGGCCTGACGCCGGACCTGCGACGTCCTCGCCCGGCCCGCTCACGCG
>DBMH01000277.1 GCA_002297645.1 Rhodanobacteraceae bacterium UBA703
GGCGCCCGGCGCGACGCTCGAGACCGGCGCGCTGGAGTCGCTGACGATCGCGGTCGCGCGCATCGGTCGCATCGAGCTGTCGCCGCAGTCGACCTTGCGTCTGGTCGAGACGCGCAGCGGCCAGCATCGTGTCGCCCTCGATCGCGGCCACCTGCGCGCACGCATCTGGGCGCCGCCGGGGTTTTTCGGCGTCGAAGCCGGCGCGGCCGAGGTGGTCGACCTCGGCTGCGATTTCGACGTGTGGAAAGGCGCGGACGGTCGCGGCACGGTCTACGTGCGCAGCGGTTGGGTCGCGTACCGGCTCGGCGCGCGGGACGTGCTGCTGCCTTCCGGTTTCGCAATGGACTTCGATGCACAGCGCGCGTCGACCCCGCTGCGGCCCGATGCGGTGCCGGCGTTCGTGCAGGCGGTGCGGGAACTCGAACGCCAGTTCGAAGCGGCCGATCCGCTTCCGGCGGCCGAACTGGCCGACCGCGTCGCCGCCGTGGCCACGGACGCGGACGCCTTCACGCTGCTGAGCCTGCTGACGAGCCATCCGTCGCTGGCGCGCGGGTCGCTGTATCCGCGCCTCGCCCGTGCGCTCGGGATCGCCGTCGATCCCGCGCATCGCGCGGCCTGGCTCGCCGGCGAACCGTCGGCGATCGACGCCTGGTGGCAACGGATGCCGACGCAGCCCAAGCAGTGGTGGTGGAACTGGTCCGACGCGCTGCCGTGAGGCCGGTCTCCGCACGCCGCACTCACGTACAATCGCCGCATGCGAAAGCCGCCGATCATCCACGAGACCCGCCACGTCGACTCGAGCCTTTTCCTGCGCCTGGAGCAGGTCGACCTCGAGTTCTCCAACGGCCAGCAGCGCACCTTCGAGCGCCTGCGCAGTTCCGGCCTCGGCGCGGTCATCATCGTGCCGATGCTCGACCACGACACCGTGCTGCTGGTGTACGAGTACGCCGTCGGGACCGACCGCTACGAACTCGGCCTGCCGAAAGGGCGCCTCGACCGCGACGAAACGGTCGAGCAGGGCGCCGACCGCGAGCTGAAGGAAGAAGTCGGCTACGGCGCGCGCGAGATGCACATCCTGGGGCGGCTGTCGTTGTCGCCGAACTACATGACCGCGATGACGCACGTCGTGCTGGCGCGCGAGCTGTATCCCGAGCGCCTCGTCGGCGACGAACCGGAGGAGCTCGAAGTCGTGCCGTGGAAGCTGTCCGAACTGCATACCTTGCTGGAACGGCCCGACGCGACCGAGGGACGCTCGATCGCGGCGCTGTTCATGGCGCGCGAATACCTCGCCGGTCGCTTCAGGCCGCAGCCATGAGCCGCACTCTCGAGACGCTCGCACGTGCCGCCGCCGCGATCGCCGAACGCGCGGCCGCGGCGATCCTGGACGTCTACGAATCGGAGTTCGCCGTCGAGCAGAAAGAGGATCGCACGCCGCTGACCGCGGCCGACCTCGCCTCGCACCGGCTCATCGTCGCCGCGCTGCGCGAGCTGACGCCGGAGCTGCCGGTGCTGTCCGAGGAATCGGCCGACGCGCCGTGGGAAGAGCGTTCGCGCTGGTCGCGCTACTGGCTGGTCGATCCGCTCGACGGCACGCGCGAGTTCGTCAAGCGCAACGGCGAGTTCACCGTCAACATCGCGCTGGTCGACGGCGACCGCCCCGTGATCGGCGTCGTGCAGAAGCCGGTCGGAGGCGAACTCGCGGTCGCCTGGGACGGCGGCGGTACCTGGTTCGCGGAGGATGCGGGCGCGAAGCCGCGCCGTGTCTCCACGCGCCGCCGCGCCTCGCCCCTGGTCGTCGCCGGCAGCCGTTCGCACGGCTCCGAGCACGAGGCGCACCTGCTGGCGCGACTCGGTCCCTGCGCCAAGCTGCCGCTCGGCTCCTCGCTGAAGTTCCTGCGCATCGCCGCGGCCGAGGCCGACCTCTACCTGCGCCTCGGCCCGACCTCGGAATGGGACACGGCGGCCGGCCAGTGCGTGCTCGAACAGGCCGGCGGTGCCGTGCTCGGCTTCGACGGCCTGCCGTTGCGCTACAACACGCGCGACTCGCTGCTGAATCCGGATTTCTTCGCCGTCGGCGACCGCGAGGCGGACTGGTCGGCGCTGCTGGCCAGGCCCTGAAGCGGAAGCCGGGCCGGCTCCGTCTCGTCGTCATTCCCGCTTGCGCGAATGACGACGCGGTTTTCTGCCCTCAGTCCACGATCCTCGACCCCATGACCCAGACACCGGCACCTCCGCAGATCGACGACCTGCTCGCCATCATGGCGCGACTGCGCGATCCCGAGGGCGGCTGCCCGTGGGACGTCGAGCAGACCTTCGAGACGATCGCGCCGTACACGATCGAGGAAGCCTACGAGGTCGCGGACGCGATCGACCGCAAGGACTACCGCGACCTGTGCGAAGAGCTTGGCGACCTGCTGCTGCAGGTCGTGTTCCACGCGCGCATGGCCGAGGAGGCCGGGCATTTCGGCTTCGGCGACGTCGTCGCCTCGATCTGCGACAAGATGGTGCGCCGGCATCCGCACGTGTTCGGCGACGAGCGGTTCGATTCGATCGACGCGCAGACGGCGAGCTGGGAGGCCCTGAAGGCCGGCGAACGTGCCGCGAAGGGCGAGGCCGACACCAGCGCGCTGGCGGGCGTCCCGCGCGGCCTGCCGGAATGGCAGCGCGCGCTCAAGTTGCAGAAAAAGGCGGCGCGCGTCGGTTTCGACTGGCCCGACGTCGACCCCGTGTTCGACAAGCTGCACGAGGAAATCGACGAGGTTCGCGTCGAGTTCGCGAACGGCGCGGATCCGGCGCGCCTGACCGACGAGATCGGCGACGTGCTGTTCGTGTGCGTCAACCTCGCGCGGCACGCGAAGGTCGACTTCTCCCAGGCGCTGCGCCAGGCGAACGCGAAGTTCGAGCGGCGCTTCCGGCGCATGGAGGGGCTCGTGGCGGGCGTCGGCGAGGCGCTGAACGAGAAGTCGCTGGCGGAGCAGGATGCGCTGTGGAACCGCGCCAAGGCGGAGGAACGGACCACCTGACGGGTGGACGGCTCGCGGCCCGCGTGTCGCGAATCGTCGCCGTCCGGCGTTTTCCAGCCCCGATCGATCCGCGATTCCGAATCGCCGGCGCGGAACTCGACGGCAGTGCGGCACAGCATGTCGCGCTGCACTCACGAAGGGGAGGCAAACGGCATGCGTATCCACGGTGGATTCGGATGGATCTCGGGCGCGTTGCTGCTGGCGGGATGGTCCGTCACGGCAAGGGCGGTGGTCATCGGCCCGCCCAACTGCAACGAAGCGGGCCTGGACAGCGCGCTCGCCAGCGTCGATGCCGCCGGCGGCGGAACGATCACGTTCAACTGCGGCACGGCGACGATCACGTTCTCGAACTACAAGCCGATCGCGAAGGCGGTGGTCGTCGACGGCGGCGGCAGGATCACGTTCGACGGCAACAACGGATCGGCATTCTTCCAGGCCTATGCCAGCGCGAGCCTGACGCTGAAGGGCCTGACGCTGCAGCACGGCAAGTTCGCGAGCAGCCACGCGCTGGAGAGCTTCGGCACACTCGTGCTCGACCACGTCGTCGTACGCGACAACGTGTCGGGAGGCCCGGCGGTCGCGAGTTCGGGCACGCTGTCGGTCATCGCGAGCACGTTCAGCGGCAACGCGAATACCGCGGCGAGTCCGAACGGAAATGGTGGCGCGATTCTGAACAACGGCGGCACTCTCGGCGTCGTCGCGAGCACGTTCGCGGGCAATTCCGCCAGCGGCAACGGCGGTGCGGTTTACAGCAACTCGTCGATGCGCATCGTCAATTCCACGTTCGCGGCGAACAGCACGACGGGTGCAGGCAGCGGTGGCGGCGCGATCTACCAACAGGGAGACGGCGGCGAAATCATCCATGCCACGATCGCGGGAAACACCGGCATGGTCTTCGGCGGTGGAATCTATTCGAGCGGCACCACGATCATCAGCCGCTCGATCATCGCCGACAACACCAACGGCAATTGCGACGGCGTGTCGACTTCGGGGGGATACAACGTCTGGGCCGGTACGACGCAGTGCCCGTTCGCGCAGCCCGGCGACGGCGCCGGCAACCCGGTGCTTGGTGCGCTGGCCGCCAACGGCGGTCCGACGCAGACGCGGTTGCCGGGCGCGGGCAGCGCGGCGCTCA
>DBMH01000147.1 GCA_002297645.1 Rhodanobacteraceae bacterium UBA703
TCGGCGACCCAGCGGTAGCCGAAACGCGGAATCGTGCGGATCGCGCGCTGTTCCTCTCCGGTGTCGCCGATCGCGCGGCGTGCCTTCAGGATCGCCTGCACGAGCTGGGCATCGGTCACGTCGGCCTTGCCCCAGACGGCTGCCGCCAGTTCGTCGCGGCCGACCGCGCGATCGCGGTGCTCGATGAGCCAGGCGATGCAATCGAAGATCCGCGGCGAAAGCGCCACGAGTTCGCCACCACGATGCAGTTCACGCGTGGCGAGATCGATGCGACAGGAGTCGAAGCGGAAGAGGCGGCGAGTCACGCGCGGAGGGTAGCGTGCACCCACGCGCAATGCCATGCGACCGGCGCGCGGTGCGGAGGGGCACCCCCACCGCCACATGCCGTTGCGGCATGAGTTTCCAACCGATGCGCATCGCAAATCGGCCGCTCGTCGATTGACCCGGTGCCGGCACGGACCTAGCGTCGATCCCCGTCCGTGTCGCGCGGCTCAGCGCGGCACGCCGGCCCGGGGAATCGCCATCGCCGCGAGCGTGGACGTGCCCGGCATGAAAGAGGAGTCGCGGTGGCTCGTGCGACCGCGGGCTCACGTTCTTCAGAGGAGATCCGAGACCATGTCCACGCCCGCGAACCGCGCCCTCTCCGTTGCTGTCGCCGTCGCCATCGCCAGCATCGCACCGGTGACGGCCCAGGAAGCCGCCGGTGGCGATGCCGAAAAACTCGGCACGATCATCGTCACCGGCACGCGCTCGAACCATCGCACCGAGAGCGAGGCCATCACACCGATCGACGTGGTTCCAGCCTCGGTGTTGCAGCAGACCGGCACGACCGAGCTCTCGACGGCGCTGGCGCGCGTGATCCCATCGCTGACCTTTCCGCGCCCGTCCGCCGCCGACACCGCCGATTCGCAACGTCCGGCGCAGTTGCGCGGCCTGTCGCCGGATCAGGTGCTGGTGCTGGTCGACGGCAAACGCTGGCATCCGGGCGCGATCATCCTGACCAACGGCGTGCTCGGCCGCGGCTCGCAGGCGGTCGACCTCAACACGATCCCGATCGGCGCGATCGACCGCATCGAGGTGCTGCGCGATGGCGCCTCGGCACAGTACGGCTCGGATGCGATCGCCGGAGTCATCAACATCGTGCTGAAGAAGGGAGCGAAGGGCGGCACCGTGGAAGCGGGCGGCGGCCAGTATTCCGCCGGCGACGGCCGCCAGTGGAGGGCCTCGGCGAATTTCGGCCTGCCGCTCGGCGACACGCCCGACAGCTTCCTGCGCGTGACCGTGCAGGATGGCCACCAGGACTTCACCAACCGCGCCGGCCCGAACAAGAACTACGCCTGGCTCGGCAAGCGCCAGCGTTTCGGCGATCCGGACGTGTGGGACAAGAACGTCCTGCTCAATGCGCAGTATGCGCTGGCCGACAACATCCAGATCTATGCCTTCGGCCACTGGGGCCAGCGCAACTCGATCTCGCCGGCGTTCTATCGCGCGCCGGGCAGCAATCCGCTGGTCGCCGACCTCTACCCGCTCGGCTACCTGCCGCTCGAGACCGCGAATTCGATCGACCAGTCGCTCGTCGCCGGCCTCCGCGGCACGACGGCCGGCGGCTGGCGCTGGGACGTCAGCGCCAACTACGGCGGCAATCGGGTCGGCTACGGCACGAAGGACAGCATCAACCTCGCCTGGCTCAACGACTTCGGCCGCACGCAGACCCGGTTCCACGATGGCCACCTGTCCGCCGAGCTGCAGTCGTTCGACGTCGACATCGCCAAGGACGTGTCCGTCGGATTCCTGCCGAATCCGGTCACCGTCGCGTTCGGCGGGCAATACCTGCGCCAGACCTACGAGATCCGCGCCGGCGAGGAAGCGTCCTGGTACACCGGAACGTCGGGCGTGTCCGGCGGCGCGCAGGGTTTCGGCGGCTACCAGCCGGCGAATGCGGGATCGCACGCGCGCCACGACGTCGCCGGATACGTCAGCCTCGAGACCAGCCTGACCGATCGCCTGAGCGGCTCGCTCGCGGTACGCCACGAGGACTACAGCGACTTCGGCGACACGACATCGGGCTCGCTCGCCGGCCGCTTCGATTTCAACGACCGCTTCGCGCTGCGCGCGAGCGCCTCGACCGGCTTCCGCGCGCCGTCGCTGGCGCAGCAGTTCTACGCCTATACCTCGTCGCTGTACTACGGCGAAGGCAACTCGCTCGGCCTGCCGCCAGGCATCTACAGCACCGGCCTGGTGCCGGCGACGAGCGCGGTCGGCCAGTTGCTCGGCGCGCAAGCGCTGAAGCCGGAGAAATCGCGCAACCTCACCGTCGGCGCGGTGTGGAACCCGACCGACGCCTGGAGCCTCAGCGTCGATCTCTACCAGATCCACATCGACGACCGCATCACGCTGTCGAGCAACCTCGCGACCAATACGCCCGCCGTCCAGCAGTATCTCGCCGCCCACGGCGTCACCGATGCGAACTACGCCGGCATCGCCTACTTCACCAACGCCGTCGACACGCGAACGCGCGGCGTCGACGTCGTCGGCACGTATCGCTGGGAGTTCGCCGGCGGCGGCAAGCTCGACGCGACGCTGAGCTGGAACCGCAACCTCAACAAGGTCACGCACGTGAAACCGAACCCGCCCGTACTGGACGAGCTCGGCTTGAACCTGCGTCGCATCGACCGCCGCGACCAGTTCGGCCTGCTCGCCGACACGACGCCGAAGAGCAAGCTCATCCTCAACGGCCTGTACCGGTTCGACCGCTGGGGCTTCAGTGCGACGCTGACGCGCTACGACCGCTTCGTCGCGGTGAACTCGACCAACCCGGCGCTGGACCAGACCTTCGGCGCGAAATGGCTGCTCGACCTGGCCGTCGACTACACGCTGGACCGCTGGACCTTCACGCTCGGCGGAGACAACGTGCTCGACACCTATCCGGACAGGACCATCGCCGCGACCAGCAACAACGGCGCGCTGCCCTACTCGGTGTTCTCGCCGTTCGGATTCAACGGCGCCTACGCATACGGCAAGGTGGCCTATCGCTGGTGATGCGTGCCCTCGCGCCGGCACCACCCGCGCAGGCGGGAGAACACTCGGCGGATCCGCGAGGCGACGAAACCGATCGGCGTGTCGTGCTGTCGCAATGCGGCCCGTCCTTCGAACGACCCGACGGCGGGACCATGCCGCAAGGCGCTTGCAGCCAGCTGCCGACCATATTCCCGAATACGCGAATGGATGCGGCGCCGGCCGCCGAAATGAATCGCGACGACCTCCCGCCCCTGCTGATCTCGACGGTCAGTCCGACGCAGCGCCCGCTCAAGGCGGGCGCTGCACTGTCGACGCTCAGTTCCGCGCGAACACCAGATGCCCGCCCTCGGCATCCACGCGCACCGCATCCCCCGGCTGGAACTTGCCTTCGAGGATCTCCTTCGCCAGCGGGTTTTCGAGTTGCTGCTGGATCGCGCGCTTGAGCGGCCGCGCGCCGTAGACCGGATCGAAGCCGACGTTGCCGAGCAGGTCGAGTGCCTTGTCGGTGATCGAGAGGCGCAGCTGGCGTTCGGCCAGGCGCTTCTCGAGGTTGCCGATCTGGATGCGCGCGATCTGGCGGATCTGCGCCTTGTCGAGCGCGCGGAACACCACGATCTCGTCGAGGCGGTTGATGAACTCGGGGCGGAAATGCGCCTGCACGACGCCCATCACCGAGGCCTTCATCTGCGTGTACGCGGCCTCGTCATCGCCCGCGTAGTCCTGTATGTATTGCGAGCCGAGGTTCGAGGTCATCACGATGACCGTGTTGCGGAAGTCGACCGTGC
>DBMH01000201.1 GCA_002297645.1 Rhodanobacteraceae bacterium UBA703
CAGGTCGTCGGCGAGTTCGGCGACGCTCGCGTACCGCTGCGCGGGCTCGCGGCGCATCGCCTTCAGCACGATCGCCTCGATGTCGGCGGACACGCGCGCCACGCGGGACGGCGGCGTGACCTCGCCCGCGGAGACCGCGCGCAGCAGCACCATTTCCGACACGATGCCATCGAAGGGACGCACGCCGCTGGCGATTTCGTACAGCACGGCACCGAGGGAATACACGTCCGTCGCCGTGCCCAGGACGCCGCCGTCGACCTGCTCGGGGCTGGCGTAGACCGGCGTGAGCGCGCGCATCGCCGTCGTCGTGCGTTCCACGTCGCCGTCGAGCAGGCGCGCGATGCCGAAATCGAGCAGCTTCGGTTCGCCTTCCGCCGTCACCAGGATGTTGCCGGGCTTGAGATCGCGATGGACGACCAGTTGCGCGTGCGCATGACTGACGGCTGCGCACACCTTCAGGAACACCTCGATCCGCGCGGCCAGCGGCCGTCCGGCGCACCAGCGGTCGAACGGAATCCCCTCGACGTACTCGATCGCGAGGAACGGCTGTCCGCTCGCGAGCACGCCGGCGTCGATGAAGTGCGCGATGTTGTCGTGGCGAAGGCCGGCGAGGATGCGCTGCTCTTCGCGGAACCGCTGCGAACGCGGGGCGGCGGTCGCACGCAGCAGCTTCAGCGCGACGGGCCGGCGCAGGTCGCCTTCCGTTCGCTCCGCCAGGTACACGAGGCCCGCACCGCCTTCGCCGAGCGGGTGCAGGAGGCGGTACTCGCGCGGCGCAAGCACGGCCAGTGCGGCGCCGTCCACCGATAGCGCGTTCCCGAACGCGAGCTCGTCGCCGTCCTCCGTGTCCTCCTGCGCGGCGCGCATCATCCAGGCGACCTCCTCGCGCAGGGCGGCGTCCTCCGCACACTCGCGTCCGAGCGCGGATTCGCGCTCGGAGGGCGGCAGGTCGAGCAGCGCATGCGCGATGCGCAAGGCGCGGGCGTAGCGTCCGGCGTCGCCGGCCGGTGCGCTCATGCATCCGCCATGCGCTGCGCGAGCCACGCGCGCGCGATGCGCCAGTCGCGCACGACCGTCACGCGCGCGACGTCGAGGAGTTCGGCGATGTCCTCGATGCCCATGCCCGCGAAGCACTTCAATTCGACGATCCGCGCCTGGCGCGCACTCAGGCCGGCCAGTTCGTCGAGCAGGGCATCGAACAGAAGCACGTCCGGGTGCCGGGCGGCCTCGGGAAAGTCCGCCAGATCGAGCGGCGGTTGCCGCTTGCGCGCCTCGCGCCGGCGCGCGTCGTCGACGAGGATGCGCCGCATCGCCTGCGCGGCCATCGCGATCAGGGCTTCGCGGCCGACCTTCCATACGGCGTCGCGTTCACGCAGGCGCAGGTAGGCCTCGTGCACGAGCGTGGTCGTCCGCATCGCCGGATCGCGCGCGTGCGAACGCAGCGCGCGCGTCGCGATCGACTTGAGTTCGAGATACACCAGCGGCATCGCCGCATCGAGCGCAGCCGCGTCCGCCTTGCCGGTCCAGCCGGCCAGCAGACGATCGATCGCTTCGGCGTCTCCTCCTCCCATGCCGGAATGGTAACGCGCATTTCCCGCGTCGATTCGCAACGGACGCGCCGGGCGGTGATCCGGTCGCGCGCCGTTTTCCGATGACTCCCTGCACGAGGGCCAGCCGCGGCCCTGGATACCGTGGAGCCTCCATGCTGGATCGTCACGCCCCGTCGCGCCGGATCACCCGCCTCACCCCGTTCGCCGCCATGGATCGCGGCCTCCCCCGGCCGGTGCCGATGGTCGCCGCGATCGCGCTCGGACTCGCGGCCTTCAGCCACGCCGGGGCGGCGACCATCGTCGTCGCCAGCCCGGGCGACACCGATCCGCAATCGGCGGCCACCTGCACGCTGCGCCAGGCGATCGCGTCGATGAACGCCGGCGTATTGAAGGGCAGTTGCCAGAACACCGGCGGTGCGTTCCGCGTCGCCGACACGATCCGCTTCGCGCCGGGCATCGACACGATCACGCTCGCGGACACACCGCACAACGCCCTCGACGTGCTCGCCATCGACCTCACGATCGACGCGGGCGCCGGGCGCAGCGTCACCGTGCGCAGGAGCTCGGTCGGCGCCCCGTACAAGTTCTCGGTGATCAAGTCGATCGGCCCTCTGGCCGCGCCCAGCCACGTCACCCTCGTCGGCCTCACGCTCGAGAACGGCAACGGCGACGGCGACTTCTCCAAGTACGGCCTCGTCGGCGGCGGCGTGGCGGCGCACCAGACGCACCTGGTGCTTGAGCGCTGCACGATCGCGGGCAATCGCGCGGACGCCGGCGGCGGTGTCTACGTGACCGGCAACGGCTCGCTGACGCTGCGTTCGAGCCGCGTCAGCCAGAACGTCGCCGATGTCCTGGGCGGCGGGATCGGCGGCGCCGTCCCGTCGATCCTGGTCGAGAACTCGACCATCGACGGCAATCTCGCGACGTCCGGTGGCGGTGCGATCGTGTCCTCGCGCGGCTCGCTCGCCCTGGTGGATTCGACCGTCAGCGGCAACCGGTCCAGCACCGGCGGCGCGATCCACGTGGTCAACAGCAACAGCACGCATGGCCCGTTGTCCGTGCTGAACAGCACGATCGCGTGCAATTCCTCGACGTCGGGCAGCGCCGCCATCACCATCGCGGACATTCCCCTGCGCTTCGACGCGTTCAGCTCGATCTTCGCCAACACGAACCAGACGCGCTGCACGACGGCCACGAGCCGCGAGATCGCCTACGCGGGTGCCGCACCGTTGTCGATCGGCGGCGACCACAACCTGGTCGCGAGCGCCGCCGCGATCGACGCGAGCACGGCCTTCGCGAGCACACCCGTTTTCGGCGACCCGAAGCTTGGCCCGTTGCAGGCCAACGGTGGCCCGACGCCGACGCACGCGCTGCTCGCCGGCAGTCCTGCGATCAACGCCGGCAGCAATCCGTCCAACCTCGCCTACGACCAGCGCGGAGCCGGATTCCCGCGCTGGGTGTACCGCTTTCCCGACATCGGCGCTTTCGAGGTTCCCTACACCGGCCTGTGCGGCAGCGCGCACGGCCGCAGCTTCGCCAGCCTCGGCGCCGGCGCGCCCAACCTCTGCGCGGTCGGCGCGGTATTGCAGGGCGGACCGTTCGGGAGCGGACCGTGGTCGTGGTTCTGCGCGGAGAGCGCCGGTTCGCCGGACAACGAATTCTGCGGCGCCTCGGTACTCGCCGGCGTTGCGCTCGCCGTCACCGACGGCGCGAACGTCCCGGTCACGAGCGCGATCCACGGCCAGCCGGTGCGGCTGCGCGCGACCGTCAGCGGCGGCGCCACCGCGCCGTCCGGCTCGGTGTCGTTCTTCGAGGCGAGCGCGAGCGCCTACCTGCCGCTCTGCACGGGAGCCACGCTGGCCAGCGTCGGCGGCGGCATGAGCGCGAGCTGCGATGTGCCGATCGGCAGCCTCGCCGCCGGCAGCCGCACGCTCAAGGCCGTGTACGGCGGCAACGGAACCTACGGTAGTGTCGACGGCAGCGGCATCGCACTCGCCGTGGTGCCTGCGACGTCCACCATCACGGTCGCCAGCCAGATCCCCAACCCGTCCACGATCGGCGCGCCCTTCACCGTCGCCGCGCAGGTCGTGGCGAACGCGCCGAGCCAGGCGGCGCCGAGCGGCATCGTCACCGTCGAGGACCAGACCGACGGCCTGTCCTGTTCGTATCCGTATCCGGCCACGGCCGGTTGCTCGATCGTTCCGGTGCATGCCGGGGATCATGCGCTGCGCGTGGTGTTCGATGGCGACCCCAACGTCACAGGCAGCTCCGCCGAGGCGACGCAAACCGTTGCGCGTGCCGCCACGTCCGTACTCCTTGCGGCGCCGGCGTCGATCGCATTCGGCCAGCCGGCGACGTTCGAAGCCACCGTCGTCGGCGCGATCGCCGGAACGCCGGGCGGCAGCGTCGAGATCGGCGACGGCCACGAATCGTGCTCGTTCGATCCGGCGGCCGCGAGCGGGTGCACGTTCACTCCCGGCACCTACGGCACGCTTCCGATCACCGCGGCCTATTCCGGCGACGCGACCTACCTGCCGGGTACCGCTGCGGCCAGCCTCGACGTCGTGCCGCACTCCGTCGGCGGCCGCGTCGCCGGGTTGCTGCCCGGCCGTTCTCTCTTGCTGCACCTCGACGCCGGTGCGGAAAGCGAGGACCGCGGGATCTCTGCCGACGGAGCATTCGCGTTCACGACCGTCGTGCCGTATGGCGCGACCTACGAAGCGAGCCTCGCGGAGGTGCCACCCGACCAGACGTGCACGATCGCCAACGGCTCCGGCTCGATGCCCGGAAACGACGTCACCGATGTGGTCGTGACCTGTTCGGACACCCTCTTCGCCGACGGCTTCGACCCCTGACCCGACGGCGCGCCCCATGCAGAACGGCAGACGGCGCCACGGCAGGAACGCATTCCCGCCGGCGGATCGGATACGGCCAGCGGCCGCGGGTGCGGTGATGAACCGATGCGTCCGCTGCCGCGCGATGATGGTAGCTTGCGCCTCATGCAACGGACGCTCCTCGCTCGTGTCCTGGCCTGCGCCGCGCTCGCTTGCGGCGGCGACAGCGCGCTGTCGCAGGACGGCGACGGTCAGCGCGTGCACCGATGCGTGGGCGCTCACGGCGAGATCGCGTTCTCGGGACTGCCTTGCGGCGCGGACGGACGGAGCGGCACCGGCACGGATGCGACGGCGACACCATACGAAGCGCCGCCGGCCGACTCCTGTCCCGCCTCCCCTTCGCAATTGCGCGACCGTCTCGCCGCGGCCATCGCGCGACACGACGCGAATGCGGTCGCGGGAATGATCCGCTGGCACGGCGTGGGCGGCGAGGCCGCGAACCAGCGCCTGCGCGAACTGCGCGAACTGGTACGCCACCCCTTGCTGGCGCTGGATCCCGGCGACGTCCTGACCGTTCGCACCGGCAGCGGTGCCACCGGCGGCGTGCGTTCGCTCGCTTTCGGCATCGACGCGGAAGGCGGCTGCTACTGGCTGCGCTGGTAGCGGGGAGACCCGGACTCCGCTGGTATCATCCGCGTTTCGACGCGAACGACGGAACCCGGCCATGGCGCAGACCTATCCCGATCACATCTGGCACAACGGCCGCATCAAGCCCTGGGCCGAGGCCACGGTTCACGTGATGGCGCACGCGCTGCACTACGGCTCGTCGGTGTTCGAGGGCATCCGCAGCTACGAAACCCCGAACGGAGCGGCGATCTTCCGCCTGACCGACCACCTCAAGCGCCTGTACCTGTCGGCGAAGATCTACGACATCGAGATTCCGTACACGCTGGAGGAACTGAGCGCCGCGTGCCGCGAGGTCATCCGGGCGAACGGGCTGACCAAGGCCTACCTGCGGCCGGTCGCGTACCGCGGCCTCGGCGGGTTCGGGCTGTCGGCCGAAACGCCGACCGACGTCGCCGTCGCTTCCTGGTTCATGGGCCCGTACCTCGGTGCGGGCGTGCTCGAAGCCGGCATCGACGCCTGCGTGTCGAGCTGGCAGCGCTTCGCACCGAACACGATCCCGGCCGGGGCCAAGGCCGGCGGCAACTATCTTTCCGGCCAGCTCGTCGCGCGCGAAGCGCGCCGCCTCGGTTTCGGCGAAGGCATCGCGCTCGCCTCGACCGGCCTGCTCAGCGAAGGCGCGGGCGAGAACCTGTTCCTCGTCTTCGACGGCGCGCTGCACACCACGCCGGTCAGCGCGGCGCTGCTGAACGGCATCACGCGCAACTCGATCATCACGCTCGCGCGTCGGAACGGCATCGAGGTCGTCGAACGCGACCTGCCGCGCGAGTACCTCTACCTGTGCGACGAGCTGTTCATGTGCGGCACGGCGGCGGAGATCACGCCGATCCGCTCGGTCGACGGCAAGCCGGTCGGCGCGGGCAAGCCCGGTCCGGTCACCGCCCGTGTGCAGGAGCTGTTCTTCGGCCTGTTCGACGGCAGGACCAAGGACGAGTGGGGCTGGCTCGAGCCGGTCTGACGGCAGCCGTCATCGGTTCGCCTCCGGGCCGCCCTTTCCGATGAAAGGGGCGGAGGGTCGAAGCGTGCGGGCGGGAACGCCCGCCTCTCGATACCGCAATCAGGAGCGGTCGCAGAAATCCAGCGTCGCGGTGGCTCCGCCCTGAGGCCTCGGGGCCAGCGCCACCTTCCAGCCGTAGAGCTCGCACAGGCGCCGCACGATCGCGAGGCCGAGCCCGCCGCCCTTGCCGACCGTGGTGCCGCGCACGCCGCGCTCGAACAGCTTTTCCGCGTCTTCCTGCTTGATGCCGGGCCCGCTGTCCTCGATCGTCACGCGGCCGTGGCCGACGGTGACGATGACTTCGCCGGACGGCGTGTATTTGAAGGCATTGCCGATCAGGTTGCTGAGCGCGACCGCGACGACGGACGACGGCGCGGGCGTCGCCAGCGGCTGCTCGAACTCGACGCGCACGTCGACGGGCTTGTTCGACAGGTGCGGCCGCTGCGCGTCCACCACCTGTTCGACGACTTTCGCGACGTCGGTGCTGTCGCCGTCGGTCGGCGCCTGGCGTTCGCGGCGCGACAACAGCAGCAGCGCGTCGATGAGTTCGCTCGACTGGCGCACCGCGCGCTCGATGCGCTTCAGGCGCTCGCGCACCTTGTCGGTAAGGTCCGGTGAGGCCTGCAGCAGTTCGGTCGTGCTGGCGATGACCGACAGCGGCGTGCGCAGCTCATGGCTGACGTCGGCGTTGAACTCGCGGTCGCGCTGGACGATTTCCGTGAGGCGGGTGGAGTAGTCGTCGAGCACGGAGGCGAGCTCGCCGACCTCGTCGTTGGCGAAGTGCTTCTTCAGCGATTCCGGTTCGCCGCTGCGGCTCATCGCGCGCACGCGGCGCGCGAGCTGGGTGACCGGGCTCATCACGCGCGCCGACAGCCAGAAGCCGATCACCAGCGAAAAGACGGCGAACAGCAGCACGGTCACGCCGAGCGCGGTCAGCAGCTGGCGTTCGTTGAGCTTCTGGGTCGAGATGTCGAATTGCAGGAAGGCCCAGTAGTCGTCGGCCTTGTAGACGGCCAGCTTGAACGGGCGGATCTTGCCTTCGCGGCCGATGCCTTCGATGTCGTAGACGCCGGTGTCGTACTTCTGCCACGCGAACGGGACATTGGCGAACTTGCGCGCGCTGTAGATGTCGGCCAGGTAGAGGCTCATCGCCCACGGCGCGTTCGGATCGGGGTTGTCGCGCTTGAAGTCGACGAAGTTCTTCACCTCGCGCTGCAGCGTGTTGTTGATGAGCTGGTCTTCCAGCCGCGCGCGCAGGTAGATCGTGGCGACGGCGAACAGGGCCGTGAGGCCGAGTCCGAACAACGCGAACGAGATGATGATGCGGCTGCGCAGCCTATGCCGGTAGCGCATCCGGATCGACCATGCGGTAGCCGATGCCGTGACGCGTCTGGATCAGCGGCTTGTCGAACGGCTTGTCGATCGCCGCCCGCAGTCCGTGGATGTGCACGCGCAAGGAATCGCTGTCGGGCAATTCCTCTCCCCAGACGCGCGTTTCGAGCTCCTGCCGCGTGACGACCGACGGCGCGGCCTCCATCAGCGATTGCAGCAGCTTGAGTCCGATCGGATTCAATTGGATCGACTTGCCGGCGCGACTGATCGTCAGCGTGTCGAGGTTGTAGGTGAGGTCGGCGAGCTGCAGCAGGCGGCTCTTGTTTCCCCTGCCGCGTCGCCCGAGCACTTCGAGGCGCGCGGCGAGTTCCTGCAGCGCGAACGGCTTGACCATGTAGTCGTCGGCGCCGGAATCGAAGCCGGTGAGCTTGTTGTCGAGCGAATCGCGCGCGGTCAGCATCATGACCGGCGTCTGCCGCTTGGCTTCCTGCCGCAGCTTGCGGCAGACCTCCAGGCCGTCCATGCCGGGAAGGCCGAGGTCGAGCACGATGACGTCGAAATCGTTGACCACGGCGAGGTGCAGGCCGGTGACGCCGTCTCCGGCGAAGTCCACGACATGCCCCTTGTCGGCGAGGAAGTCGCCGATGTTCGCTGCGATGTCGCTGTTGTCTTCAATGACGAGGATGCGCATGGTGTGCTCACTTTAACGCGGAACCCGGCGGATGCGGAACGCGGCGGCTGCGGGAAAGTTCCACCCGAAATGCGGCTGGTTTCCCGAAAGACCAGTCGACAGCGCCACGAGCGAGGCGTGCTGCCGATGGGACGTACAACCACGGGATGGCCGCTTCCGGACTGGACTCCGGCGAAGTCGGGCTCGGCTCCCTTCGGTGGTCCGTGCAGTCCCCGATAGGTCGCACCTGTCCACACAAAAGAAAATGGCCCAAGGAGGCGCCATTGGGGGAACGCGCCTCGCTTGGGCCAAAAAGCTACTGCCCCGATTACCGTAATTCGCCAGTCACCTGACCTGACTTAGGAGTGTCGAGCAAACTACAGTGAGGAAACTATAGGTTTCGGATACTTAAACTGCTGTTAAACCCGTCTCACACTTCCGTTAACTTCCGTGACTTGTGGCAGAGGGCACCTGTGCCACCTGGCTCGGATTGTGGAACAGGTCGGCACCCGGCTCGGCGGGGTCGATCGAGCGACGGCAGAGCTTCGTTCCGGTGCGGCGCACGCATCCGCTTTCGGCCCCTTCCAGGTCGATCTGCGGGGGAGCGAAGACGAAGGTCTGCGAGTAGCGCTTGGCTCCGGAAGCAAAGGAGCCGCGCTCGAACCGCCACTGCTTCAGCGCCCGCTCGGCGGCACGCGAGAAGGCTTCGGGCTGCCTCGTGACGACGCGCACGTCGCGCACGCTGCCGTCCGACGCGATCGCGAATTCCAGCCTGACGCGTTCGGTGTGCCCCGAAGAGGAATCCGGATATTCCGGGGAAACCATATGGCGGGGAGTCGGTGTCTTCTCGCGCGCCGCCTGCGCCACGGGCGCCGGTGCGGGCTCGGCGCTGACGGCCGGCTCTGGCGCCTCTGGCGCCGCTTCGGGAGCCTGCACGAGCTGCACGACGGGCGGTGGTGCGACGGCGGGTTCCGCTGCCACCGCGACCACACGCTCGGGCGCCGGGACCGGAAGCGTCGTCACCAGCGGCGCGATCCGGGGCGCTTCGACCGGCGCGACCTCGCGCTCGGGGCGCGGCGACACCGCAACCTGGCGAGGCTCCGGTTCGGACGGAACCGGCACCACGAGTTCCGGCACGATCAGCTTCGGACGCAACGGCGCAGCGACGAAGCGGTCGGCCACCATGAGCGGCTCCAGGGAGGGGCGCTCCCAGGCAAGCTCGACTCCGGGAACCTGCACCGGCTCGCGCAACTCGACCCGCATCGCCACCAGCAGCGCGATCGCCGTTCCGCTGACGGCCAGCAGCCAGGGCCAGCGTCCGGAGCGACGCCCGGAATGACGCTGGCTGCCGAGGATCCGGCGCACACGCTCGAGCAGGACGCCGCCGTTCGCGGCCAGAGCCAGCTGGGCCGGGGGCTGCCGCAATTCCTCCAGGGCGGCGAGCGTCCTGGCGTATTCGCACGGATCGCCCGACGTCCGGTGAAGAACCAGCGTGTCGCAGCAGATCTCGCGCTCGTTGCGGATCTCGCGGGAAATCCAGTGCACGACCGGGTGGTAGAACAACAGCGTCTCCACGAGCGCCTGCACGAGATTGACGATGTGGTCGTAGCGGCGCAGATGGCCGAGTTCGTGCGCAAGGATCAGTTCGACCTGATGGCGCGGGAAGCCCAGCGCGACGGCGGTCGGAAGCAGGATCACGGGCTTGAACCAGCCGAGCAGGATCGGCGTGTCGACGCGGTCGGACACCAGCACCTGGATCTTGCGCACGAATTCGAAACGGCGCGCGAGGCCTCGCAGCGCCGCTTCCAGCTCGGGAATCGGCTCGGCCCATTCGCGCGCAATCCGCACCAGGGAACGCCACTGGTACCACGAGCGGTACCCCATCAGCAGGACGCCGGCCACCCACAGGCAGACCAGCCACTGCAGCGCCAGATCCATCAAGGACAGCACTGCCGGCTGTGCCCCGGCCTCGACGGCAGTTCCGACGGAAGCCTGAACACCGGCCGTGGCGGCCTCCACGGCCGCGACCGGCTCGATCGGCGCCTGCGCGCTCAGCATTGCAAACAGCGTGACCAGCGGGAACACGAACATCAGCGCCAGCGCGGCGAGGCCGTTGGCGTAGCGTGCATTGCTGTGCCCTTTCGGAATCAGGGCGCGCAGGGCCGCGAAGATGACACCGACCAGTGCTCCCTGCCAGACGAAATGCAGCAGGGTCCACCCCAGGGCCTGCATCCAGGGCGATTGCGCGAGAAACGACGTCATGGCTTGCCTCCATCGAGACGATCGAGCAAGGCACGGATCTCGTCGAGTTCCTCGCGCGTCGCGCGCGGCCTGCCTCCGAGCGCCTGCAGCACGAGCTGCGAGGGCGAGCCGTCGAATACGCGCTGCACCATGTCCGCGAGGAAGCGCTTCTGCGTGCGCTCCTTGTTGACCGCCGGACGGTATACGTGCGCCCGCTGCGAGTCGTCGCGCTCGACCAGCCCTTTCGCGTGCATGATCTGCAGCAGCTTCAACGCGGTCGTGTAACCGCCGCCATCATCGCGATACAGGGCCTGATAGACATCGCGGACCGTCCCCTCTCCGCTTTCCCACAATACGTTGAGGATCGCGAGTTCGGCTTCGGTGGGCTTGGGAGTATCGACAGGCTTGCGTGGTGGGGGACTCATCGGAACGAACCCTCGGAGGGACTTGGCAGAGCGGAGGACGACGCAATCCGCCAAGCGGCCTTCCTTTCCGGCCCGGCGGTCCATTGGCCAATCGTGCGCATTTTTGCGGAAAAGTCCAAATCATGGACTTTTCCGCCCGTTCCGCCCAGGGCTCAGTTGCCCCGCTGGCTGGCGCCACCCTTCATGAGCGTGTTCTGGTAGCTGTCCTGGCTGCGGCGGCGCTCCGCATCGCGCTGGCTCGCGGTCATGCAGCTCTTGTACTTGAAGTTTGAGCCGGACCGCTTCTCGTAGGTGCAGATCAGGCGGTCGCCGTCGTTGCGCGTCAGGGTCGCATTCACGCGCTCCTGGGCATTGGCCAGATCGACCTGGTCGCGGTCGCTGAGCGAGCCGGCCGTCCCCTTGCGGTTCAGGATCTCGCGGATCTTGTCCAGGTCGGCCTCGACGGCACGCCGGTCGGCCTGCCCGATGCCGGAATACTGACCTTCGCCTTCCATGCCCTGTCGGACCTTCGCCGCCTGCTCCTCGAAAGCAGCCGACGATTCCGCCTTGAACTTCCACTGATCGGCGCTCTTGGCTGCGACGACGCCCGAGAACCCGCACGCGGCCAATGCCAGCGCCAACGACAACATCTTCATCGACATACGAAAAACCCCTTACGGAACGAACCTGCATCCAGCTGCCGGACCTGTTCGGGACGACCGGCCGCCAGTCCCGCCGGATCGCTCGATCCAAATTATCGTACGACCAGCATCGTAGCGATGCTATGCTCGCGGGCGTGGCCGTGTCAACGATGGATTTCGTAGGCCCCGGGCGGCTACCGGCTCCGGCCGCCCTTCCTCTTCTTCCGCATCGCCCGCTCCAGGCTGGCGACGATTTTCGTGGCGACGTCGACGCCCGATGCCGCCTCGATACCCTCCAGTCCGGGCGACGAATTGACTTCGAGAACCAGCGGCCCGCGCGCGGAACGCAGCAGGTCGACGCCGGCGATGCCGAGTCCCAGCAGCCGCGCGGCCCGCACCGCGACCTGCTCCTCGAGCGCACTGAGCTCCACCGCGGCGGCCTTCGCGCCGCGATGCAGGTTCGCGCGGAATTCCCCCTCGGGCGCCTGCCGCCGCATCGCGGCGACGACCTTGCCGTCGACCACGAAACAACGCAAGTCGGCGCCGTTCGCCTCACGGATGAACTCCTGCACGAGGAAGTTCGCATACAGGCCGCGCAGCGCCTCGATCATGCCGCGCGCCGCGGAGCGCTTCTCGGCCAGCAGTACGCCCTGGCCCTGCGCCCCCTCGTTGAGCTTGATCACGTACGGAGGCTCGCCGAGCATCGCGAGGAGATCGGTCGTGTCGTCCGGGTTGTCGCCGAACACGGTCGTCGGCAAGGCGATGCCCGCACCGGCGAGCATCTGCAGCGCGCGCAGCTTGTCCCGCGCGCGCAGGATCGCGTCGGAGCTGTTGGGCGTGTGCACGCCCATCATCTCGAACTGGCGCACGACGGCGGTACCGTAGAACGTGATCGACGAGCCGATGCGCGGGATCACGGCATCCACGCCTCGCAGGACGCGTCCCTTGTAGTGCATCTCGAACTTGCCGGCGTCGATGCGCATGTAGCAGCGCAACGGGTCGAGCACGCGCGCGCTGTGCCCGCGCGCCCGCGCGGCCTCGACGAGGCGCACCGTCGAGTGCAGGCGCGCATTGCGCGAGAGGATGGCGATCTTCATGTTTTCTTTTCAGGACTCGCCGCGACGCCGGGGCCGCGGACAGGAATAGGAGAGCGCCGGATCGACCCGGAAGCGGCCGCCGAGCGCGCTGCGCCCGAGCAGCATCGGAAACAGCATTGCGCCGCGGTCTGACAGATTGATTTCGGTGCGGAAGCGCCGGCCGGCGAGCTCGACGTCGGTCTCGATGAACCAGCGCTCGCTGCGATGGCCGCCCGAGTCCATGACCGGGCGGCGATCGCTCACCGGCGCGCTGCATTCGATCAGGTACCGGCCCCGTCGCCGCGGGCGCACGGCGAAGCGCACGTGCAGCGTGCCATCCCGCTCGAAGGTTTCCAGTTCCTCCACGTGCAGTGCCGAGGAACGGGCGCCCGTGTCGACCTTGGCCTTGATCGCCGGAATACCGAGGGCCGGCAGCGCCAGCCATTCGCGCCAGCCGAGGTTCGCGCACGGAATCGTCGAAACCGGCGGCGGAAGGAAATCGTCGGACACGGCCGGGGCCTGGAGCGGGTGATGGGAATCGAACCCACGTTCGCAGCTTGGGAAGCTGCTGTCTTGCCATTAGACGACACCCGCGGGGTGGCGCAAGCGTAACGGCAGGCGCGGACACCGACAAGCGCCCGGGCCGCTCCTGAACCGTTGCCGCGTGCCGCCTGCAAGGAGATGCAAAATCCGCGATGCGGATAGTCGTGGTTCAGCCGGTTTCCGCTGATATTGTCGTCGGCCTGTCAGCGCGGGCGGCCGATACGTAGGGGAAGGCGAATCCCACCGCAGCCGCGCCTGGCGTAGGCCCAGGAGAACATTCATGGTCACCAAGCGTCATTCCGTTCCGAGGGCCTGGCTCGCTGCCGCGACGCTGGCGTTCGGCCTGCTCGTCGGCGCCGCCCACGCCGCCGGCGATCCGCCCGATCGCGTCGCGCGCGTCAGCTACCTGCGCGGCAACGTCAGTTTCCAGGCGTCCGGCGACGACCAGTGGGTCCAGATGTCGCTGAACCGCCCGGTCATCACGGGCGACCGCGTCTATGCCGACCGCGATTCGCGTGCCGAACTCGAGATCGGCGGCGCGACCATGCGCCTCGACGAAGGCACCACGGCCAGCCTCCTCAACATCGACGACGACATCGCGCAGCTCGAACTCACGGAGGGCACGTTGAACCTGCACGTGCGCCGGGTGTTCGACGGCCAGTCGTACGAGATCGACACGCCGACGCTGGCCTTCGTCGTCGACCGCCCGGGCGACTACCGCGTCGACATCGCTCCCGACGGCAGTTCGACGATGGTCACCGTCTTCGAGGGTAGCGGCGACGTCTACGGCGAGAACAACGCCAGCTACAGCGTGCAGAGCGGCAATTCCTACAAATTCCACGATTCCGCGCTGCGCGACTACGAGGTGTTCGACCTCCCCCGCCGCGACGACTTCGACCAGTGGTGCGCGACGCGCAACGACCGCTACGAGCGCTCGGTGTCGCGCCGCTATGTGTCGGAGGAGGTCATCGGCTACGCGGACCTCGACGACTACGGCAGCTGGAACGACGAGCCGACCTACGGCTCCGTCTGGTATCCGACGCGCGTGGACGCGGGCTGGACGCCGTACCGCTACGGCCGCTGGTCCTGGGTCGATCCCTGGGGCTGGACCTGGGTCGACAACTCGCCGTGGGGCTTCGCCCCGTTCCACTACGGCCGCTGGGCCTACATCGGCAACCGCTGGGGCTGGTGCCCGGGCCCGAGCCGCGTGCGTCCGATCTACGCGCCGGCGCTGGTGGCCTTCGTCGGCGGCAGCGGCTGGGGCGTGTCCGTCGGATTCAACAGCGGCCCGGTGGGCTGGTTCCCGCTCGGCCCGCGCGACGTCTACGTGCCCTGGTATCGCGCCTCGCGCGACTACTTCACCAACGTCAACGTGCGCAACACCACGATCATCAACAACACCTACATCACCAACGTCTACAACAACTACTCGCGCGGCGGCCCGATCACCAACGTGAACTACGCCTACCGCACGAACGTGAACGCCGTGACCGCGGTGCCGCGCAACGTCTTCGTCGGCGCGGGTGCCGTCGCCGGCGCGCGGGTGCAGGTCAACGAGGCGCGACTGCGCGACGCGCAGGTCGTCAGCCGCGTCGGCATCGTGCCGGAACGGGCGAGCTTCGCC
>DBMH01000323.1:0-10798 GCA_002297645.1 Rhodanobacteraceae bacterium UBA703
GCCGCGACACCTACGACCTTCAACCGCCCGCGAAACGGTTCCGAAAGAGCCGCGCGGCAAGCTGCGCGCAACTTCCGACCCGGATGCAAGCCACCCCATGAACGACGTCCTGCTCACCCTGCACGGCATCACGATCACGCCCTGGAAGCTCGTCGGCCTGATCGGTACCTTCCTGTTCACCGCGCGCTGGTTCGTGCAGTTCTACGCGACCAAGAAGCTCAAGCGCGTGGTCATGCCGATGTCGTTCTGGTACCTGTCCGTCGTCGGCAGCGTGATGACGCTGTGCTACTTCATCTGGGGCAAGAACGACTCGGTCGGCATCATCCAGAATGCGTTTCCGATGTTCGTGTCGGCGTACAACGTCTACGTGCACCTGCGCCACCACCAGCCCGAGGTGGTCAGCCCCGGCGGTTCAGAAGAAAGCTGATCCCGGGGCAAGTGGATCCCGGGGCAAGTGGATCCGGCTAGAGGAAGAACCTCGTACGGAACGCCTCCACGCAATGTTCGATTGCGGTGTCGAGTTGCGCCTTGAGTTGTGCCGCCCCGTTCGCCAACAGCGCATCCGCGGCGGGACCGCCGGCGGCCGAGCGGTACTGGCAGACACCCTTCGCCAGCGGCTTTGCCGATTTCGCCGCATCGCCGGCTGCATTCTGGATGGCGATGGAGGCAGCGAGGACGACGTCGTCCCTCCACAGCATCCACCTGTCCGTGGAAACCGTTATCGCGAGACCGGAGCCGGTGGATGCGCTGCCGTATCGGGCGGCGAGCATTTCGCGAACGCGTTCGGCCAGCCGCAAGGTCGGATCCGCGATCCCGTTCTCCGTCGCGATCGCGTGTCCGACGCTCTCCGCATGCGAGAACACCGTGGCCGCTCCGTGCCGGCGCCGATCGGACCGAACAACATCCCGGCGGACAGTTTGGCGTGATCGGCTCAGGTCATGCGGCTGAAGCTCGCCGCGGGCCTGGCCAGCAGGTAGATGCCCCGATCGTGCAAGGTATCGCCGAGCGTCGGATTGACCGGCGCGTAGTGGCTCTCCGGCGTCGTCGGATGGCTCGCGCAGCTCGCAAGAAGAATGGACGAGATGACCGTGGCGATCAGGTTCTCCATGGCCTTCCCCTGTGAGGCTGCGTGGCTTCCCCGCGGCTATTCCGGGTCGTAGTCGAGATTCGACGCCAGCCAGCGTTCCGCTTCGGGCAGCGACCATCCCTTGCGCCTGGCGTAGTCCTCGACCTGCTCCTTGGTCAGGCGGCCGACGACGAAGTACTGGCTTTGCGGATGCGAGAAGTACCAGCCGGAGACGGCCGCGGTCGGCAGCATCGCGAAGCTCTCGGTGATCGAGATGCCCGCACGGTTCGTCGCGTCGAGCAGGCGGAACAGCGTCGCCTTCTCGGTGTGGTCGGGGCAGGCCGGGTAGCCCGGTGCCGGGCGGATGCCGCGATACTTTTCGGCGATCAGCGCCTCGTTGTCGAGCGCCTCGTCCGGCGCGTAGCCCCAGAATTCGCGCCGCACGCGTTCGTGCATGCGTTCGGCGAACGCCTCGGCGAGACGGTCGGCCAGCGCCTTCAACAGGATCGCCGAGTAGTCGTCGTGGTCGCGTTCGAAACGTGCGACGTGCTCGTCGATGCCGAGTCCGGCCGTCACCGCGAAGCCGCCGATCCAGTCCTCGCGGCCGGAATCCTTCGGCGCGACGAAGTCGGCAAGGCAGAAGTCCGGGCGTTCGACCGGTTTGTCGGCCTGCTGGCGCAGGAAGTGCAATGTCGTCTGCGACCCGTCGCCGAGTCGCAGCACGACATCGTCGCCGACGGCGTTCGCGCGCCAGAAGCCGATCACGCCGCTGGCCTTCAGCCATTTCTCCGCGAGGATCTTCTCGAGCATCGCGCGCGCATCGCGATACAGCTCGCTGGCCTGCGTGCCGACGATCTCGTCCGTGAGAATCGCCGGGAATTTCCCGGCCAGTTCCCAGGCGTTGAAGAACGGCGACCAGTCGATGGTGTCGACCAGTTCGGCAAGCGGATAGTCGTCGAATACCGTCAGTCCCGGCGTGCGCGGAGCCGGCGGCACGTAGTCGGCCCAGCCGCCGTCGAAGCGCTGCGCGCGCGCCTTGTCCAGCGGCACGAGGCGCTTGGCCCCGCTGCGGTCCTTGTGGCGCTCGCGGATCTCGGCGTACTCGGCGCGGATCTTCGCCATGAAGTCGTCGACGAGCTCCTTCGAGATCAGCGACTGCGCGACACCGACCGCGCGCGAGGCGTCCTTCACCCACACGGTCGGCGACTTGTAGTGCGGGTCGATCTTCAGCGCCGTGTGCGCGCGCGAGGTCGTCGCGCCGCCGATCAGCAGCGGAATCGAGAAATCCTGGCGCTGCATTTCGCGTGCGACGTGGCTCATCTCCTCGAGCGAGGGCGTGATGAGGCCCGACAGCCCGATCATGTCGGCCTGCTCCGCGATCGCGGTGTCGAGGATCTTCTGCGCCGGCACCATCACACCGAGGTCGACGACGTCGAAGTTGTTGCAGGCGAGCACGACGCCGACGATGTTCTTGCCGATGTCGTGCACGTCGCCCTTCACGGTCGCCATGACGATCTTGCCGTTCGAGCGGCCGACGTCGCCGGTACGCGCCTTCTCGGCCTCGATGAACGGCAGCAGGTAGGCGACGGCCTTCTTCATCACGCGCGCCGACTTCACGACCTGCGGCAGAAACATCTTACCGGCACCGAACAGGTCGCCGACGACGTTCATGCCGTCCATCAGCGGACCCTCGATGACGTCCAGCGGACGTGCGCACTGCAGGCGCATTTCCTCGGTGTCGACTTCGGCGTAGGCGTCGATTCCGTGCACGAGCGAATGGGCGATGCGTTCGCGGATCGGCAGCGCGCGCCAGGCGAGGCTTTCGGTCGCGACTTCCCCCTTCTTCGCCTTGTAGTGCTCGGCGATCTCGAGCAGGCGCTCGGTCGCGTCCCGGCGCCGGTTCAGGACCACGTCCTCGACGCGCTCGCGCAGTTCGGGATCGAGATCGTCGACGATCGGCAGTGCGCCGGCGTTGACGATGCCCATGTCCATGCCGGCGCGGATCGCGTGGTAGAGGAACACCGCGTGGATCGCCTGGCGCACGGTCTCGTTGCCGCGGAACGAGAACGACACGTTCGATACGCCGCCGGAAACGTGGCAGTGCGGCAGCGTCTGCTTGATCAGGCGCGTCGCCTCGATGAAGTCGACCGCGTAGTTGTCGTGCTCCTCGATGCCGGTCGCGATCGCGAAGATGTTCGGATCGAAGATGATGTCCTCGGGCGGGAAGCCGAGGCGCTCGGTCAGCAGCCGGTAGGCGCGCGTGCAGATCTCGACCTTGCGCGCGCAGGTGTCGGCCTGGCCCTGCTCGTCGAACGCCATCACGACCGTGGCGGCGCCGTAGCGCAGCACCTTGCGCGCGTGGTCGAGGAAGACGTCCTCGCCTTCCTTCAGCGAGATCGAGTTGACCACGCCCTTGCCCTGCAGGCAGCGCAGGCCGGCTTCGATGACGCTCCACTTCGACGAGTCGACCATGACCGGCACGCGCGCGATGTCGGGCTCGGACGCGATGAGGTTGAGGAAGCGCACCATCGCCGCCTCGGAATCGATCAGTCCCTCGTCCATGTTGACGTCGAGGATCTGCGCGCCGCTCTCGACCTGCTGTCGCGCGACCGCGACGGCTTCGTCGTAGCGTTCTTCCTTGATCAGCTTGCGGAACTGCGCACTGCCGGTCACGTTCGTGCGTTCGCCGACGTTGACGAACAGCAGCTCGGGCGTGATCACGAGCGGTTCGAGGCCGGAGAGGCGGGTATGGCGGGGTGTATCGGACATGGTGTGTGTCGGTATTCCTGTCGGCGTCATACCCGCGCAAGCGGGAATCCATTTTCGTGGCGCCGCGGAAGCGAGAGGGATGACCGGCTTGTGGCTTTTCGGAACGACTCCCGCCTGCGCGGGAATGGCGGCGGAAAATCAGGCGGCGAGTGCCCGCCTCGTCGGCAGCGCGCGCGGCGTCACGCCTTCGACCGCCTCTGCGATCGCCTTGATGTGGGCCGGCGTCGTGCCGCAGCAGCCGCCGACGAGATTGACGAGCCCGGAGCGCGCGAATTCGCCGATCAGGTCCGCCATCTGCTCGGGCGTCTCGTCGTACTCGGCGAACGCGTTGGGCAGCCCCGCGTTCGGATGCGCGCTGACCTGGCAGTCGGCGACCTGCGCGAGCACGTCGACGTACTGGCGCAGTTCCTTCGCGCCGAGCGCGCAATTCAGGCCGACCGACAGCGGCCGGCTGTGCGCGACGGAGGCGTAGAAGGCCTCGGCGGTCTGGCCCGACAGCGTGCGGCCGGAAAGGTCGGTGATCGTGCCGGAGATCATCACCGGCAGGCGCGCGCCGCGCGCGTCGAACTCTTCCTCGATCGCGTACAGCGCGGCCTTCGCGTTCAGCGTGTCGAAGATCGTCTCGACCATCAGTGTGTCGGCGCCACCGTCGATGAGTCCCGCCGCCGCTTCGCGGTACGCGACGCGCAATTCCTCGAAGCTGGTGTTGCGGAAGCCGGGATCGTTGACGTCGGGGCTGATCGAGGCAGTACGGCTGGTCGGCCCGAGCACGCCGATCACGAAGCGTGGCTTGTCCGGGGTCTTTGCTTCGGCGGCGTCGCAGCAGGCGCGCGCGAGGCGGGCGCCTTCCCGGTTCAGTTCGTAGACGAGGTGTTCGAGGTGGTAGTCGGCCTGGCTGATCGAGGTCGCGTTGAACGTGTTGGTCTCGACGAGGTCCGCGCCGGCGTCGAGGTAGGCGGTGTGGATCGCACCGATCACGTCGGGGCGCGTCAGCGTCAGCAGGTCGTTGTTGCCCTTCAGGTCGTGGCCGGGCTGCGTGGCGGCGTCGCGCTGCGGTTCGTGCCGGACGTCGAAGCCGGGCGCGAAGCGCTCGCCGCGGTAGTCGTCCTCGCCGAGTCCGTAGCCCTGCACCATCGTGCCCATCGCGCCGTCGATGACGAGGATGCGCCGGGCCAGCGCGGACAGCAGGGCGTCGGCGCGGGAGGGGGTGAGGTAGGGCAGGCTCATGGCTTCCTCGCGAGCAGGCTCAATACTTCGAAGTGCGGCGCGCGCCGTTCGCGCGTCAGGCGTTCGCAGGTGACGGGTTCGAGGCCCGCGTCGCGCGCGTAGCCGCGCAACTCGTCGGTCGTGAAGCCGAGGTTGCGGTGCTCGAACGGCTCGACGGCGGTGCGGTGCGCGTGGCGACCGAGCGTCGCGGCGAGCAGGCGCCCGCCGGGGCGCAGCACGCGCGCCGCCTCGGCGATCGCCAGCGCGGGACGCTCGCTGTAGGTCAGGGCATGCATCAGCAGCACGAGGTCGAAGCGCGCGTCCGCGAGGTCGAGCGCATGCATGTCGCCGACGCGGACCTCGACGTTCGGGAAGGTCTTCAGGCGCAGTTGCGCGGCGGCGACGACGCGCTCGCTGGCATCCACGCAGACGATCGAGCGGGCGCGCGGTGCGAGCAGCTCGGCCAGCACGCCGTCGCCGGAGGCGACGTCGAGCACGTCGCCCGTCTCGACGAGCTGCGTCATGCCGCGCGCCAGCGTCTCCCAGGTACGGCCCGGCGAATAGTGGCGCTCCATGTCGCCGGCGACCGTGTCGGCCCAGCCTTCGGCGCGCGCGCGCTTGGCGAGCAGGGCCGGCAGGCGGCGCACGTCGTCGTGCAGGATCGCATCGTCGACGTTCTCGCGCAGCGCGCGCAGCAGCGCGGTTTCCTTCGCGTCCAGTTCGCCGTTGTAGCGGTAGTACGAGGAAACCCCGGCACGGCGGTCGCGTACGAGGTCGGCTTCCTTCAGCTTGGCCAGGTGCGTCGAGACGCGCGGCTGCGCCAGGCGCAGGATCGCCGACAGCTCCGCGACGGTCAGTTCCTCGCGTTCGAGCAGAGCGAGCAGGCGTACGCGCGTCGGGTCGGAGAGCAGGCGCAGCAACGCCGATGTGGCGGCCAGGTCCACGTATTCATCCCTTCATCTTGATTGAAAGATGGAGGCGCAGCGTAGCGGCGCGGGCTGTTCCCGTCAATCTTCGCCCCGCGGTTCCTTCCGCCACGCGGGGGAAGGCTTCCGCGCGGCTCGGTCAGCGCGTGCGCGGCAACGGATGTCCGTTCATTTCGTCGCTACCCGGCTCGCTTCCGCCGGCTGTCGCGGACTGGTCGACATGCACGGTCGCGTGCCGGCGTTGGGCGCGCGCTGCGCGTGGACGGCCACACGTTCACGCCGTGGTCGCCGCTGCGCCCGCAAGCCGGCCGTTGACGGCCGGCCAATACTCCACGTGGCGGGTTTCGCAGCGGACGGCTTCCATCGTCCAAGTCATCGCGTCGCGGACGGTCGACGGCGCGCGCTATCCTTGCCGTCATGTGTCGATTCTTTCCCGATATCCGGCGCGTTGCCGTCGCCGTGCTGTTTGTCGTTGCCGGCTTCGCTCCTCCGCTGCTTGCCGCTGATCTGGAGGATGCCGAACTGGCGAAGTTCTGGACGCCCGACGCACGGCGCGTGCCGTATCGCGCGATCGAGACGCCGGGCCGCCGCGACGGCGAGATGCTGCCGCTGGTCGTGTTCCTGCACGGCGACTGGCAGGACGGTACCGACAACGAATCGCAGCTCGCCGGTCGCGGCAACGGGTCCTACGAACTGGTCGATGCCGCCCGCGACGGCGGCATCCCGCTCGTCTATGTCGTGCCGCAGACGACCGATGCCTACTGGCCGCCGGCACGCGTCGCGACGGTCGTCGCCGACGCGATGAGACGCTGGCCGATCGACCCGCGCCGGATCTATCTGACCGGCATTTCCGACGGTGCGACCGGTGTCTGGGACGCGCTGAAGGCGTATCCCGCGTGCTTCGCCGCCGGCGTGCCGATGTCAGGCATGACCGAACTCGCCGGGCTCGGGCCGATCCGCGACGTACCGCAATGGATCTTCCACGGCTCGGACGACGACGACACCAACGTCGAAACCGGCTACGACGGCGCGATGGTCGGCTCGCGTGCGGTCGTGCGCGCGTTGCGTGCGATGGGCGGCAAGCCGCGTTACACGGAGTATCCCGGCGAGAAGCACGTGATCTGGCCGCGCGCCTATGCCGAGGATGCGCTGTTGCCGTGGATGCTGTCGCAACGCCTGCACGGCAAGGCCTGCGATTTCGCGGCGCTCGTCCGCTAGGGCCGGCCGTCCGCTGCGGCGTGGTGGGCGCGATGCCTGCCGAGCCGCTAAAATCCCGCACAGACCCTTCGTGTCGTCGTTCCCGTGCAAGCGGGTATCCATCGGTTTTCGCCGCACGTCAGGCGCTGCCGCCGGACGACACGCTGGGATTCCCGCCTGTGCGGGAATGGCGCAATCCGACCTACCGCACCCGATCGTTCTCCAGGAGCCCGCATGGACTTTCGTCCCACCGAAGACCAACTCTCGATCCAGTCCATCGCGCGCGATTTCGCGCAGAAGCGCATCGCTCCGGCCGCGGCCGAGCTCGACGCGAAGGGAGAGTTCCCGCTCGACAACATCCGCGAGATGGGCCAGCTCGGCCTGATGGGCATCGAGGTGCCGCACGAGTACGGCGGCGCCGGCATGGACACGATCGCCTACGCGCTCGCGATGATCGAGATCGCCGCGGCGGACTGCGCGCATTCGACGATCATGTCGGTCAACAATTCGCTCTACTGCAACGGCATCCTCAAGTACGGCACCGAGGAGCAGAAGCAGAAGTACGTGCGCGCGATCGCCACCGGCGAGGCGATCGGCGCCTACGCGCTGACCGAACCGCAATCGGGCTCGGACGCCTCCGCGATGCACACGCGAGCCTCGAAGAACGCGGACGGCGACTGGGTCATCAACGGCAAGAAGAGCTGGATCACCTCGGGCCCGGTCGCCCGTTACATCGTGTTGTTCGCGATCACGACCCCGGGCATCGGCGCGAAGGGCGTGTCGGCCTTCATCATCGACACCTCGCGTCCGGGCTTCCACGCCGGCAAGACCGAACCCAAGCTCGGCATCCGTGCCTCGGCGACGTGCGAGATCGAGTTCACCGACTATGTCTGCCCGGCCGCCGACATGCTCGGTCCGGAAGGCAAGGGCTTCGCGATCGCGATGGGCGTGCTCGACGCGGGCCGCATCGGCATCGCCTCGCAGGCCGTTGGCCTCGCTCGCGCCGCCTACGAGGCGAGCCTGGACTGGGCGCGCGAGCGCAAGGCGTTCGGCAACCCCATCGGCTCGTTCCAGATGATCCAGGCCAAGATCGCGGACATGAAGTGCCGCCTCGACGCGGCGACCCTGCTCGTGTTGCGCGCCGCCTTCGCGAAGATGGAGGCGGACAGGAACAACGGTCGCTTCAGCACCGAGGCGTCGGTGGCGAAGCTGTTCGCGTCGGAAGCGGCGATGTTCATCACGCACCAGGCGGTGCAGATCCACGGCGGCATGGGTTATTCGAAGGAAATGCCGCTGGAGCGCTACTTCCGTGACGCCAAGATCACCGAGATCTACGAGGGTACCAACGAAGTGCAGCGGGTGGTTATCTCGAAGATGCTGCTGTCGTAGGAAAACACAACATCAACTGGATGCTGATGAAGTGCTGCGTTTATTCAATTCATACGGAGTAACAGAAAATGGAGGTCATGTGAGACAGATCAAACAAGTTGCAGTCCTGGGCGCGGGTGTTATGGGGGCCACAATTGCCGGACAGCTGGCAAATGCGGGTTTGGGCGTCGTATTGCTGGACGTAGTTCCCCGGGAGATCGATCAACAGGAAAAGGAGAAGGGACTCTCATTGGAGAACAAGGCCGTCCGCAATCGTTTTGCGGCCAATGGCGTGCAGGGAGTCCTGAAGAATAAAGGATTCTATCACAAGGACTATCTCCGTCAGATCGAGATCGGGAATCTGGAGGACGATATCGAGAGGCTCAGGGAATGCGACTGGGTGATCGAGGTGGTGGTTGAGAATATGGCCATCAAGCAGAGTCTGCTCACCGAGAAGGTGGTGCCGAACCTTGCCGATGGCGCCATCCTTTCCTCCAATACCAGCGGCCTGTCGGTAAATGCGATGGCCGAACTCCTGCCTGTGGCGGTGCGGAAGAATTTCCTGATCACCCATTTCTTCAACCCGCCGCGCTACATGCGTCTCCTGGAGCTCGTTCCATGTGCGGAAACCGATCCCGCGGTGTTCGCCTCCATGGCTGAATTCTGTCGTATCCGCCTCGGCAAGGGAATCGTCTTTGGCAAGGATACGCCGAACTTCATCGGTAACAGGATCGGCGTGTTTGCCATGTTTAACGCCATGCATCACATGACCGAACTGGGGATGACCGTCGAGGAGGTCGATGCCGTCGGGGGCCCGGCGACTGCGCGGGCGAGCAGCGCAATTTTCAGAACGTGTGATCTGGTGGGCAACGATACCCTGGTTCATATCGGAAAGAATACCTACGAACTGCTGCCGAATGACGAACAACGGGAGACCTTCCGAATCCCGGCCTTCCTGGATGACATGATTGCCAAGGGACTATATGGCAACAAGGTAAAGAAGGGTTTCTTCAAAAAGGAGAAGAGCGGCATTTCCTATTACGATTACGTGAGCGGCGAGTATAAACCCGCCGCCAATCCGAAGTTCGCCTCAGTGGCCGCAGCCAAGGGAGGGAGCCCGGCGAAGCGCCTTCAGGCAGTTGTGAGCGGGGATGATGCCGCGGCCCGCTTCGCCTGGCGCAACCTGCGCGACACCCTGATCTACAGCGTACGGAGGATACCGGAGATCGCCGACGACATCGTCAATGTGGACAATGCCATGAAGTGGGGCTTCAGCTGGGAGCTGGGGCCGTTCGAGATGCTCGACGCCCTGGGGGTGAGCGCTTTTGTCGCCCGCGCCGAGTCCGATGGTGTTGAAGTCCCGGCTCTCCTCAAGCAGGTGAAATCGTTCTACAAGTACGAAGGTGACCGGAAGTTCGCCTGGGATCTGCACAAAGGTGCGTACAGCGAGCTGGTTCTGCCGCCGACCCAAATCAGCCTGGATATCCTGAAGCGGGGCGGCAAAGTGGTGGAGAGCAACAGTGATGCATCTCTCTATGACCTGGGTGACGGAGTTTTCGGCCTGGAATTCCACTCCAAGATGAACGCAATTGACCACGACATCCTTGACCTGATCGCCAGGTCGGTTAGTCGCGCCGAAAATGAAGGTATCGGACTCGTGATCGGCAACCAGGGCAAGGTGTTTTCTGCCGGCGCCAACCTTTCGAAGATCGCCGCTGCCATACACGCGGGGGATTTTGACAGCATCGACCGGATCATCCGCGCCTTCCACGCCTCACTCATGGCCGTTAAATATTCCCATGTTCCGGTTGTAGCCGCGCCTTTCAACATGGCCCTGGGTGGCGGCTGCGAGGTTGCCTTACAAGCCGACGCAATCAATGCCCACGCCGAAACCTACATGGGACTGGTCGAAATCGGAGTCGGCCTGTTGCCGGCCGGCGGCGGCACCAAGGAAATGGCATTGCGGGCCATCTCCTTGGCCGACTCGTTCAAGGTCGATGTCTCCCCCATTATCGCCAAGTTCTACAACAACATCGTTATGGCCAAGGTTTCCGGTTCGGCGGCCGAACTTGCCGACATGGGTATGCTGCGTCAGGGAGATGCCATAACCATGGATATCGACAGCCTGATTGCCGATGCCAAGCGGAAGGTGCTGGCACTGGCCGCCACGTATCGTCCGGGGAGCCCCCTGGAGAACCTGAAGGCGCCGGGGCGCAACGTGGCGTCTGCGCTGAAGAGCCAGGTCTGGAACATGATGGCCGGCGGA
>DBMH01000323.1:10849-12231 GCA_002297645.1 Rhodanobacteraceae bacterium UBA703
GAGCGTGAGGCGTTCCTGAGTCTCTGCGGCAGGCCAAAAACTTTGGAACGGATCGAACATATGCTCACGACCGGCAAACCGCTAAGAAACTAGTACCACGTAACACTTGAATTAACGAAAAAAAGTCCCCTCCCCCCTGGCGGGNNGAGGGTTAGGGTGGGGGGAGGTTCGAGGGCGGGTGCCTGAAGATCGACACCAATCGGATAACCAAATCGGAGCTGGAGGATATCATAATGAATACTGCATATATAGTTGCCGCATACAGAACGCCGGGATGCCGGGCAGGAAAGGGTAAATTCAGCGGGATGCGACCGGATGACCTGGCCGCTGCCGCCATAGCGGGTTTGGTCGAAAGGACCGGTATCGAGCCGGTACAGGTGGAAGATGTCATACTCGGGTGTGCATTTCCTGAAGCCGAGCAGGGTTGGGACGTTGCCCGCGTAGCGGCAATGAGGGCCGGCCTGCCGGTCACCGTGCCCGGCATGACCGTCAACCGGTTGTGCTCGTCCGGGCTGCAGGCGATAGCCCTGGCAGCGGAGCGGATACAGGCTGGCCTGGCCGATTGTATCATCGCCGGCGGCACGGAGTCGATGACCTGTGTCCCGCTCGGCGGCAACAAGGCGACGCCGAACCCTCATATGGTCAGCACATGGCCTGAATCCTTCATGGGGATGGGGATGACGGCTGAATTGGTGGCGGAGAGGTACGGGATTACCCGCGAACAGATGGACATCTTCGCCGCCGGAAGTCATCACAAGGCAGCTGCGGCCATTGCCGCCGGCCGCTTCGCCGAAGAGATCATCCCGGTTGAGGTGGAGCATGCGAAACTCTCCGGCGGCAAGATGAAGAAGACAAAAGAGCTGGTAACCATTGACGACGGCGTGCGCGGGGAGACCACGGCAGCTTCGCTCGGTACGTTACGTCCGGTATTCAAGCTGAACGGGACAGTCACAGCCGGCAACACCTCCCAGATGACCGACGGTGCCGCCGCAGTGCTGGTTGCATCCGAAGCATTCGTCAAAAGGCTCGGCAAGGACCCGGCAGCCCGATTCGTGGCCTTCGCGGTCCGTGGGGTGGCGCCGGAAGTAATGGGAATCGGTCCTATTGAGGCGATACCGGCTGCCCTCACGCGGGCCGGGCTCAAGCAGAACGATATCGGGCTGATCGAGCTCAACGAGGCCTTCGCTGCCCAGTCACTGGCGATCATCAAGGAGCTGCAACTGAATCAGGAGATCATCAACGTCAACGGCGGTGCCATCGCCTTGGGGCACCCGCTTGGTTGTACTGGATCAAAGCTCACCGCTACCCTGCTCTCCGAGATGCATAAGCGCGATACTCGATACGGTATGGTCTCCATGTGCATAGGCCTGGGAATGGGCGCC
>DBMH01000324.1:0-9642 GCA_002297645.1 Rhodanobacteraceae bacterium UBA703
CATGCGCGCGACCGGCGCGATCGGCGCTTCGCTGCAGGCCCGGCTCGTCGTGCACGCCGACGCAGCGACGCGCACGCGTTATGCCGAGGTTGCGGACGAGCTGCGCTTCCTGTTCATCACATCCGAACTCGCACTGACCGGTCTCGCCGTCGTGCCGGACCCGTCCGAGCGCGGTGATGCGCAAGGGGTGGACATCGAGGGCGCGGAGGTCTGGGTCGCCGCGCAGCCGAGCGATGCCCCCAAGTGCATCCGCTGCTGGCACTACCGCAGCGACGTCGGTACACATGCCGACAATCCGGAGATCTGCGGGCGCTGCGTGGAGAACGTCGACGGCACCGGCGAAACGCGCCGTTGGTTCTGAGTCCTCCTCCCTCTCCCGCCAGCGGGAGAGGGGCGCGTTCGCGGGCGCCAGCGCCCGCCCGAGACCGAGCCGTGAAACCGCCATGACCGCACATCGATCCCCCAACGCATTGCCCTGGCTTCTGGTCTCGCTCGTCGTCATCGGGCTCGACCAGTGGACCAAGCAGATCGTGCTCGGCGCGCTGAACCATCTGGAGCGCGTCGAGGTGATCCCGGGTTTCCTGAACTGGACGCTGGCGTTCAACACCGGAGCGGCCTTCAGTTTCCTGGCCGACGAGAACGGCTGGCAGCGCTGGCTGTTCACCGCACTCGCGATCGGCGTGAGCGCGGTACTCGTGGTCTGGATCGGCCGCACGGCGCGCAGCGACTGGCGTACCGTGCTGCCGCTGTCGCTGATCGTCGGCGGTGCCCTCGGCAACCTGATCGACCGCGTGCGCCTCGGCCATGTCACCGACTTCATCCAGGTCTATCACGGGGACTGGTACTTTCCGGCCTTCAACATCGCCGATTCGGCGATCAGCGTCGGCGCCGTCCTTCTGATCCTGTTCGGATTCGCCAGTGGGAAAGGCGCCGGGAGCGAGGGATAATCGCGCCATGGACGTCATCCTCGCCAATCCCCGCGGCTTCTGCGCCGGCGTCGANNCCGATCTACGTGCGCCACGAAGTCGTGCACAACCGCTTCGTGGTCGACAAGCTGCGCTCGCAGGGCGCGGTATTCGTCGACGAACTGCACGAAGTGCCGGACGGCGCCACCGTGATCTTCAGCGCCCACGGCGTTTCCCAGGCGGTGCGGAACGAGGCGGACGCACGCGGCCTGCGCGTGTTCGACGCGACCTGTCCGCTGGTCACGAAGGTCCACATGGAGGTCGCGCGTCACGGCAAGGCCGGTCGCGACGTCGTGCTGATCGGCCACGCCGGCCATCCGGAAGTCGAAGGCACGATGGGGCAGTGGGATTCGTCCAATGCCGGCGCGATCCACCTCGTCGAGACGCCGGAATGCGTGGCGCACCTGCGTCCGCGCAGCGAAGAGCACATCGCGTTCGCGACGCAGACGACGCTGTCGATCGACGACACGCGCGCGGTCATCGAGGCGCTGCAGAAGCGCTTCCCCGCCATCGTCGGGCCGCGCCACGACGACATCTGCTACGCCACGCAGAACCGCCAGGACGCGGTTCGCCGGCTGGGCCAGCAGTGCGATCTCGTGCTCGTCGTGGGATCTCCGAACAGCTCGAATTCCAACCGCCTGCGCGAGCTGGCGGAGAAGCAGGGCGTACCGGCCTACCTGATCGACGGCGCCGACGACATCCGCGCGGAATGGCTGGAGGGACGCCGCCGCATCGGCGTCACGGCCGGTGCCTCCGCTCCGGAAAGCCTCGTCCGCGACGTCGTCGCCCACCTGCGGGACGCGGGCTGCGCGACCGTGCGCGAGCTCGACGGCGAGCCGGAGAACGTGACTTTCGCCCTGCCGAAGGACCTGCGGATCCGCGTGGTGGCATAGGCTGGGGGGCTCCGCCGGGGCAGCGCGAACCGGTTCCGGCGAAAGGGGCCGGGTTTCCGGGGCTCGACCCGGGCTGCCGCTCGTCGGGTTTGCCTAGTCGATGGTCGGCTTTCCCCTGACGCCGCGCGCGGGAGGCCGCTAGCCTAGTCCAGGCTGCACATTCGGGGGCGATGCGCGGAAAGTGCCCGGGATCCCGGGCGAGCGAAGCAGGGGCGATCGATGCGTACGAGAACATTCGCGGCATGTCGTCGCGATGCCAGAGGCGGAAGTCCGGGTCGCGGTTTCACGCTCATCGAGCTGCTGGTGACGATCTCCATCGTCGCCATTCTCGCCGCGCTCGCCTATCCGAACTATCGCGAGTTCCTGATCAACATGACGGTCACCGACAACACCAACCATCTCGTGAGCGCGCTGAACATGGCGCGCTCGGAGGCGGTCAAGCGCGGGCGTGCCGCGGCGGTCATCGCCAACGACGGGGACTGGAGCAACGGCTGGCAGGTCGTCGTGGCGCGAGAGGAAAGCGCCGGGATCATCGAGGACACGCCGGTCTCTCCCGGAGCCACGGCAGCAGCCTGCGCCACCTATTTCGACGATGCCGTGTCAGGCGACAAGAAAGTGTCTTCGTGCCTGCTGCATCAGGACGCCTTGGCCGACAGCTATACGATTTTCGGTGCGAACGACGCTGCCGGCACGCAGGTCGTCTTTTCCCCGACCGGTGCGCTGCAGGAAGGCGGAGTGTTCGAATTCAGTATCTGCCGCCCGCCGGAGTTCGCTGACCCGAAGAAGTCCCGGCGAATCCGCGTCGCGGAGAGCGGTACCTTCGAATCCCGCCGCGACACCACCGGTGCGCCGGCGGGTGACTGCCACTGAGGATGAAGACGATGCGTTTTCCGACGGAAAGCCGGGGTTTCAGCCTGCTCGAAGTCCTGATCGCCGTGCTGGTGTTCAGTCTCGGCCTGCTCGGCGTCGCCGGGCTCATGGTGCTGTCCGTGCGCACCAACCACAGCGCCTACCTGCGCACGCAGGCGTCGTTCCTGGCGGAGTCGATGGTCAACCGCATGCGCGCCAACGTCGGCTGGAGCAAGGGCTACGACGGGACCTACGATGCTTCCACGGCAAGCGCCGGAGATTGCGACGTCTGCACCCCCGAGGCGCTCGTGGAGCGCGACAAGGGGGTCTGGAGCCAGCAGCTCGTCGATTTCCTTCCGGACCCGTCGGCCACGATCGATTGTGCCGGCAGCCAGCTCGGAATCGGCAGCACGCAGCTCGGCGCCGCACCTTTCGACGGCCTGTGCACCATGACGATCGAATGGACCGAAGCGGAGCTCGGAAAGGAAGCGGACAGTACGCCTGCCAAGCAGACCTTCGCCTGGGTATTCCAGCCATGAAGTACACGTCATCGCGTGCCGCGAGGTGTTGCATTCCGCCGATGCGCAGCGGCGGTTTCTCGTTGCTGGAGATCATGATCGCGCTCGCGCTGGGGCTTCTGCTCAGCATCGGCATCGTGACCCTGTTCGGCGGCACCAGTCACACCAACAAGGTGCAGGACGGGCTTGCGCGCCTGCAGGAGAATGGCCGTTTCGCGATTACGCGAATGGAACAGGACCTGCGCATGTTCGCCGGTCAGTACTGCAGCAATACCGAAGGGGCTGCCGTTCCGGGAACGGACGTTCCGATGATGCCGTCACGCGCGCCGATGGTCTATGCGCCGTCCCTCAAGCTTCCCGACTCCAAGCTCCAAAGCATCGACGCCGACGGCAATCCCGTCGAAGCGCCCGCGGCGAGTTCGTACATCCTGAGTCCTCGCTGGTTCCTGCAGGGATATTCCTGCGGTGCGGCGGCCTGCGATCCCGTTCTGCCGTCGGGCACCGGACAGATTCCGGCCATGGGGCTCGCCGAAGGCTTGCGCGTACCTGCGTCCGACGTGCTCACCCTGCGTTACCAGCGCGGTACGGGCTGGCCCTTGGGTGTCGACACGTACGTGGGGGCCTCTGCGGAGAAACTGGAAGATGGGGCCACATTCTCCGTCGTGTCCTTGCCCGGGAACGATCCGGTCGATGGTCTGACACCAGGGCTCGCCCTGGTTTCCGATTGCGTGAGCCCGGCGATCCTTCCGATCAGCGCGGTGGCCGGTACCACGCTGACGATCGGAGCGGCGCCCGATTCGCCGGGAGGCATCCTGCAGGGCGCGCCCGTCGCGATCGCCAGGGGCAATGCCACTCGCGACGTGCGAGTGTTCAATTTCAGCAAGGATTTCGTCACGGTCAGCTACTACCTCGCGTTCCGCGGAGACGACAACCCCGATGCGCGCGCGAACAGCACGGCGGCCCGGCGCTTGATTCCGGTCCTGATTCGGCGCGAGAACGGCGTGGAGCAGGAACTCGTGCGCGGCGTCGACCAGATGGAGTTCAGGTATCTGGTGCAGGACGCCTCCGGCGCGAGCCGGTTCATGAGCGCCGCGGAGGTCGATGCCAACAGCGTCGACGGCACATGCCTGCCCCAATCGGCTGGCCTGAAGACCGAGCCCGGTTGCCTGTGGCGCACCGTGCGGATGATCGAGCCGCACCTGCTCCTGAATACCGTGGACGAGATTTTCGGGCTCGATACCATCAGCCGCAGCTATCGGTTCAATGGCGATTCCCATGCGCCGGGCGACGCCGATCCGTTGCCGTCGGGACTCAAGGCCGGAGCCCAGATGCGTCGCGAATTCATCGCCTACGTTTCCGGCCGCAATCGCACACTCTAGGCGCGAATCATGAATCTCGAACCGAACCGTTTGCCCCGGCGCCAGCGAGGCGCCGTATTGTTCGTCGCGCTGGTGTTCCTGCTGCTGGTCACGCTGTTGGCGTTGACGGCGATGGGCACATCGATCCTGCAGGAGAAGATGACCGGCGGCATGCGCAATCGGCAACTCGCGGAAATGGGCGCCGAGAGTGCGTTGCGCGGGACCGAGGCATGGTTGTGGACGCTGAACTTCACGAATGCGCCGGATGCCGCGTCCGGCGAAGTCATCGGGCAGCCGCTGCCTCCCTGCATCGCCACGAGCGCGCATACCTGCGTCCAACGACCGGAGAGGAATGGGGGATTGAAGGCTGACGTGCAGAGCTTCCGTACCTCGCGGACCTGGGTTCAGGCTCCCCGCAGCGCCCCCAGGTATCGCCATACGCTCACCGGACTGACGGGGGATGCCGAAACCGCGTCGCTCGCCACGCAGCCAGAAGTCATGCTCGAGGATATGGGACGCAACGTGCCGCCCGGGTACGGGAACCAGGATGGGGCGATCGATCCCGAGAACCTCACGGCGATGCGTTTCTACCGCATCACCACCCGGAGCCAAGGCGGTAGCGCGGCAACCAGCAGCGTGACGGAAAGCGTGTTTTCGTCCAGCAATCTGACCGACACCGGCATCGAAGCCGGAAGTCCCTGATCTCTTGCAGCGGCTCTTCGGGAAGCGCACGCCATGAACCGAACTCGATCGTTTTTCTCCAGATCGCTGACAGCGATCGCGATCAGCCTGCTGGTCGGGCTGTCGCATTCGTCCCACGCACAGCTCGCTTCCGAGGGCACGGTCGATCTCCTGACGACCCCGCCCGAGTTGACGGCGAACGTCGCTCCGAACGTAGTGTTGACGTTCGACGATTCGGGATCGATGGCATGGACCTACATGCCGGACCAGCGGCCGTACGATTCAGCGGCCTGGGGCAATCCATTCCAGTGCGCCGCCGTCATCAACCCGAATGCGGCCGCATCCGCGCCGGAATCCTGGCCGATGAACGGCGTCTACTACAATCCGAAATCGACGTACCTGCCGCCGCAGAAAGCGGACGGCACCCAGTTCCTGGATGCTCCATTCACTGCGGCATGGGACAACGGCATCCTGAAGAATCGGCCAGTGGCTCCGTCGACTTCGACGACGCGGAACCTGACGACGTACAGCTTCTGCGGCAAGGCGGGGGCCGGCTACTTCGTCTATACCGGCCCTGCGTTGGCGCTCGACGCCACGAGCGGGAAATTGACGGCGACCTCGCTCACCAATCTCTACAAGTCGGGCAACTGGACCTGGACGACGCTGCCGTCGGCGCAGCAGCAGAATTTCGCGAACTGGTATTCCTATTACCGCACGCGGAACATGGCCGCCATCACCGCTGTTTCGCGCGCCTATGCCTCTTTCGACAAGAGCATCCGTGTCGCCTGGCAGAACATCAACACCAACTGGCTCGCCGCCAATACGACCAAGGTCCTCCCTTTCGAGGGAACCACCCGGACGAGTTTCTACAACGACTGGCTGTTCCAGATCGGTGCCAATGGCGGTACGCCGAATCAGGCCGCCGCCGTCCGCGTCGGCCAGTTGTTCCAGGTGAAAACCGGCTACGACACGAATCCGTACTGGGACAATACGGCGCAGAAGGAGCTGAGCTGCCGCAAGAATTTCCACATCCAGATGACCGATGGCCTGTGGAACGGCTCGGTCGCGACGACGACCAGCAACGACACCAGTCCGTTGCCGCGTCCGCTGCCGGACGGGCGTTCCTACGAAAAGATCGCGCAGAGCAAGATCTTCTGGAACGAGGACGGCCCTGACAATCGCAGCATGGCCGACATCGCATTCCACTACTGGGCGACCGATCTCCGGCCGGACTTCAAGAACAACGAACAGACCAAGCTCAAGGTGCGCCCGTATCTGCTCGACCGCACGACGGGAGTGACGGGCAACAAGCCCCTGGCGCTGGGCGACAATTGGCTGGAAAACAAGGAAATCTACTGGAATCCGGCGAACGATCCGGCCACCTGGCCCCACCTGGTGCAGTTCATGATCGGTTTCGGCGTCGACGGCACGATTCCCAAGACCGCGAAGAACTACGAGCAGCTGAGGCTCGGCCAGATCTCATGGCCTACCACGGTGCTCGGCACCGACGACGGTCGCAAGATCGACGACATGTGGCATGCGGCGCTCAACAGTCGCGGCGAGTTCTTCGCGGCGGCCAATCCGACCGAGCTGATCGAGGCGTTGCAGAAGATCATCGCCAGCGTGGTGGCGCAAAGCACGGCATCCACGCCGGCGTCCGTATCACTGCCGATCCTGACCGGCGGCAACAGCGCGTACCAGGGGGGCTACGACAGCGGCAACTGGTCGGGTTCGTTCCGGCGCTCCATGCTGGATGCCGCCGGCATGCCGGCGGACGTCGTGTGGGATGCCGGCTGCATCCTGACTGGCGGCAGTTGTTCCGGTGCTCCCGCAGGTGGCAGCGCACGCGATCCCAACAGCCGCATCATCGTCACCTCCGACGGCTCGGCCAGCGGCAGGGCCTTCCGCTGGTCGAGCCTGACCGCGCTCCAGCAGAATGCCCTGAACCAGAAGCCGGGTGCCGCCGCCTGCGCAGGGACCGGGACCACGAACTGCGACGGCTACGGTTCGGCAAGGCTCAACTACCTGCGCGGTGCGCGGGACAACGAGACGGGGACGGCCGTGCCGCCGATGCGCGTGCGAACGTCGCTGCTGGGTGCGGTCGTCAACGGCGAGCCGTCCTACGTTTCTTCCCCGCGAGGGGGATACTACGACACGTTCCCTGTGGACTCGCCCGAATTCAAGGCCGCTGCGGAGAGCGAGGAAAAGAGCTACGCCGGCTACCAGAATGCCCAGCGTGCGCGGCGCCCGATGACGTATGTGGGCGCGAACGACGGCATGCTGCACGCCTTCGACGCGGATACCGGCAAGGAGCACTGGGCCTTCGTCCCGGACACCATCATCCGCAACGGGCGTATCGCGAAGTCGACGGCGCGCGATGCGAGCCTCGTGCCGGGCGTCGATTCCATGCCGCGCGAACGCGACGTGTTCATCAAGGGCAAGTGGCGCACGATCCTGCTCGGCTCGCTGCGCCTGGGGGGGCGCGGGCTGTACGCTCTCGACGTGACGACTCCGGTGATGGCCAGCGAAACGGCGGCGACCGGAACGGACGGGCTGGTGCTGTGGGAGTTCTCCAGCGGCACCACCGCCAGTTCGGACGCGGATGCTCCCTGCGTGGCGGGAGCGCGCACCTGCGCTTCGCTGGGATACACCTACGACTCCGCCAACGTGGCGCGCATCGCCTACCAGGACAAATGGGTGGCCGTCGTCTCCAGCGGCTATTTCCCGTCCAATCTCGATGCCGCTGCGGCGCCCGGGGACCGCACGGAAGCCGCGGCCAAACGCACGTCTCTGCTCGTCATCGACCTGGAGACGGGGCAGTTGATCCGGGAGATCCGCACCAGCCTCGCTCCGCAGCAGAAGCCTGCCGGTTTCCGTACGTTCGGCCTGTCCACTCCGATGGTCTACGATGTCGGTTCCGATCAGGTGGACGACCTCGTGTACGCCGGTGATCTGGCCGGCAACCTGTGGCGCTTCAATATCGCGTCCAGCGATCCGCAGAACTGGACGGTGGACCTGATGTTCACCACGTACGGCAACGGCGGTGCCGCCAAGGCGGGCGACCAGCCCATCGTGTTCAATCCGACGGCGTTGCGCGATGCGCAGACGCGCGGACCGATCCTCGTATTCGGGACCGGCAAGTACCTGGGCAAGGACGATCGCACGACGGCGATCCCCGAGCAGGCCTTCTATGGCATCCGCGATTACGGAGCGAGGTGGGAGCACTATCCCATCAGCGTGGGGCAACTCGTCACGCAGACCATGGAGCAGGGCGTTGGCAACGCGCGGGCGATCACCGGTTTCGTCAAGCCGGACAATCCGCCGACATCGGATGTGCCCCTCATGCAGCTGAAGACCCAGGAGGACGGCAAGGCGGTCGTCAAGTCGGTCGCCGCCAACGGCTGGCGTATTCGCCTGAACGAGCCGACGGAGAAGGGCGAGAGGGCACAGCGCCGGGCCATTCCGTTGCCGACGGTCAACGTGGCGCTTCTCTACGGATTGATACCGAAGAGCGACGACCCGTGCGATCCGGGCGCGCGTTATTCGATCATGGCACTCGACGCCGGAACGGGGCAGGCGCTCTGGAGCGGGACCGGTATCGACGATGGCCGCGGACTGGTCGGGTCGGTCCTGTCGGCTCCCTCTCCGCCCAGCGATCCGGTCGTGAAGCGCGGCGGCGGCGGCGGCGTGATCGTCGGACTTCCTCCCGGCCTTCCGCCCGCCGTCAAGGACGCGCTGGATGAAATCATGAGGCGTGCCCTGCCGCCATGGCATCGCAGTGCATGGCGCGAGTTGCTCGGCTGGTAGGCTGCGTGGCCTCGCGGGAATTCCCGCGAGGCCCGCTCAATTTCGAGGGGGATTCATGACGATTCGCAGGAGCTGGACCCGGGGTTTCACATTGGTCGAGCTGATGATCGTCGTCGCGATCGTCGCGATCATCGCAGCGGTTGCGTACCCGAGCTACACGAACTATGTGCAGCGCACGCGTCGTGCTGACGGCAAGGAATTCCTCCTGCGCGTCGCCGCGGCACAGGAACGCTACTACACCCGGTTCAATCGATACGGCGAGATCGCCGATCTCGGAGTAGGGGCGGGAGACTCGGATGAGGGCTTCTACTCCGTCGCCGTCGCGCTGGGCGACGCCGACCAGAGCTATACCCTCACGGCGGCTCCTCAGGGACTGCAAGTCAAGGACCAGTGCGGTGACCTGACGCTCACCAATACCGGCTTCAAGGACTGGAGCGGTGCCAAGCCGCCGACCAACGGGAAGTGCTGGTAAGGAAATTTCGCGGGCCTCGAGCGGGCGCGTGGCTTGTGCAAGGACGCGCGGCTGTCTATACTCCGCGCCCCTCGCCGGAGTAGCTCAGTTGGTAGAGCG
>DBMH01000324.1:9740-11974 GCA_002297645.1 Rhodanobacteraceae bacterium UBA703
TTCGATCCCTGCACCGCCCACCATTTCCACGCAAGTCCGCAGAAAAGGCCGCCCGAAGCGGCCTTTTCGCGTTGGCGCTCCGGTTCGGCAGGTGCTCCTGCCCACTTTCGCTCGAACGCCTGGTCGGCCGCGGCGGTTTCACGTCACCGCTTTGCCGTGCGCGGTGGACTCGCTGGTCCGCATGCCATGGCGCTGCTACCCTGCGCGCCCATCCTTCCGTGTCCCGCCTCCGCCGAGCGGATTCCTGCGCATGACCGATCTTTCCGCGAACCACCACGATTCGATCCGCGCCGTGCTCTGGCAGGGCGACCATCTGCGTCTGCTGGACCAGCGGCGACTGCCCTTCGAGGAAACGTACGTCGATTGCGCTTCCGCGGACGACGTGGCCGGGGCGATTCGTGACCTCGTCGTGCGCGGCGCTCCGGCGATCGGCATTGCGGCGGCCTGGGGCGTGGTGCTGGCGGCGAGGAAAGACCCCGATCGTCTCGACGACGCCTGGGCCCTGCTGCGGGCGGCGCGGCCGACCGCAGTGAACCTGATGTGGGCACTGGATCGCATGAGGCGCGTCGGCACGGACGTCGATGCGCTGGCGCGCGAAGCGCAGGCGATCCAGGACGAGGACCTCGCCGCCAACCGCCGCATGGGCGAACTGGGCGCGGCATTGCTCGGTGACGGCGCGGGAGTGCTGACCCACTGCAATACCGGCTCACTGGCGACTGCGGGCTACGGGACCGCGCTCGGCGTGATCCGTGCAGGCTTCGCGGCGGGACGCATCGCGCGCGTCTACGCGGGCGAGACGCGGCCGTGGCTACAGGGGGCGCGCCTGACGGTCTGGGAGTTGCTGCGCGACGGGATCCCGGCGACGCTGATCGCCGATTCGGCGGCATCCCACCTGATGAAGACCGGCGCCGTGCAATGGGTCGTCGTCGGGGCCGATCGCATCGCCGCGAACGGTGACACCGCGAACAAGATCGGCACCTACCAGCTCGCGATCGCGGCACGCCACCATGGCGTCAAGTTCATGGTCGTGGCGCCGTCGTCGACGGTCGACATGGCGACGGCGGAGGGCGACGACATCGACATCGAGCTGCGCTCGCCGGACGAACTGCTCGGCTACGGCGGGCGGCGCACCGTGGTCGAGGGCGCGCAGGCGTGGAACCCGGTGTTCGACGTGACGCCGGCGAGCCTGATCGACGCCATCGTGACCGAGCGCGGCGTGGTCGAGCGTCCGGACGCGGCACGCATGGCCGACGTGTTCCGCCGGCACTGAGCGGGGCGGTCGGTTCCGCATGGCGCTGCGCAAGGAGATCCTGCTGTTCGCGATCAGCGGCGTGATCGGTTTCGTCGTCGACGCCGGCATCGTGCAGGCGCTCGTACGCGGTTTCGAGTTCAATCCGTACGGTGCGCGCGTGCTGTCCTTCCTCGCCGCGGCGACGACGACCTGGGCATTCAACCGCCGCTACACGTTCTCCGGCCGCAGCAACGGCAGCAAGCGCCGCCAGCTCGTCCGCTATCTCGTCGCGATGGCTTGCGGCTTCGCCCTGAACTACGGAGCCTACGCGGCTTGCCTGGCGCTCTGGCCGCTGGTGCACGAGTGGCCGGCGATCGGCGTCGCGGCGGGTTCGGTCGCCGGTGCGTTCGTCAATTTCCTGAGTTCCAAGTACTGGATTTTCCGCGCTCCGAAGCGGGCGCCGGGCTGAGTCCGGGCGTTCGCGGGGAAGCCGTCATCGAAGGCGTATGTCGACGCCCTACGCGCGGGCGGGCACGCGTCGAAGAGGCTCGTCGCGAGCGGCCGTTCGCGCGCGAGCGGCGAGGTCCGCCGGGGCCTTCTAAGTTGCGCTGGAATCAGGAAAAAAAGCCCTCCGAGAGGGCTCCCGTGATATGATTTCCCGTTGCCTTTTCGCGCGCCGAGGCCTTTCGGCGCGCCCGCTTTCGCGGTGGCCCAGACGCTGACGGGAAACCCTGGGTTTTCGCGTCGGGCGCAGCCCCGCAACTGGACGATCGCAGAGGACCGCCGATGGCTGAGCTGGCCAAAGAAATCATTCGCGTCAACATCGAGGACGAAGTCCGCAGGAGCTATCTGGACTACGCGATGAGCGTGATCGTNNCCTGAAGCCGGTGCACCGCCGCACGCTGTACGCGATGCACGAGTCCAACACGGTGTGGAACCGCCCGTACGTGAAGTGCGCGCGCGTGGTCGGCGACGTCATGGGTAAGTACCACCCGCACGGCGA
>DBMH01000324.1:12087-17030 GCA_002297645.1 Rhodanobacteraceae bacterium UBA703
CTCGCCGACATCGACAAGGAAACGGTCGACTACCAGCCGAACTACGACGAAAAGGAACTCGAGCCGACGGTGCTGCCGACGCGCATCCCGAACCTGCTCGTGAACGGTTCGGCCGGCATCGCGGTCGGCATGGCGACCAACGTGCCGCCGCACAACCTCGGCGAAGTACTGTCGGCCTGCATCGCGCTGATCGACGACCCGGAGCTCGGATTCGACGAGCTGATGCAGCTCGTGCCCGGCCCGGACTTCCCGACCGCTGGCATCATCAACGGCGCGGCCGGCATCGTCGAGGCGTACAAGACCGGCCGTGGCCGCATCCTCGTGCGCGCGAAGTGCGATATCGAGACCGAGAACAACGGCCGCGAGACGATCGTCGTCACCGAGATCCCGTTCCAGGTCAACAAGGCGCGGCTGATCGAGAAGATCGCCGAGCTGGTCAAGGAAAAGCGCATCGAGGGCATCTCCGAGCTGCGCGACGAATCCGACAAGGACGGCCTGCGCGTCGTCATCGAGGTGCGCCGCGACACCTCCGCCGACGTGCTGCTGAACAACCTGTTCCAGCAGACCCAGATGCAGGTCACGTTCGGCATCAACATGGTCGCGCTGCTCGACGGGCAGCCGCGCACGCTGTCCCTGCGCGAGATCCTCGACGCGTTCATCCGCCATCGCCGCGAAGTGGTGACGCGGCGCACGATCTTCGACCTGCGCAAGGCGCGCGATCGGGCCCACATCCTCGAAGGCCTGACCGTCGCGCTGGCGAACATCGACGAGATGGTCGAGCTGATCAAGACCTCGCCGTCGCCGGAAGAGGCGAAGCAGCGCATGCTCCAGCGGCGCTGGGAGCCGGGCATGGTGCGCGCGCTGCTCGCCGCGGCGGGTGCCGACGCCTCGCGGCCGGAGAACCTCGATCCCGGGGTCGGCCTTTCCGACACGGGCTACCAGTTGTCCGAGACGCAGGCGCAGCAGATCCTCGAAATGCGCCTCGCGCGCCTCACCGGCCTGGAGCAGGAAAAGCTCACCGACGAGTACAAGGAGCTGCTGCGCACGATCGCCGGCCTGATCGAGATCCTCGAGAACCCGGACGTCCTGATGAAGGTCATCCGCGACGAACTCGTCGCGCTCAAGGAGCAGTACGGCGACGCGCGCCGCACCGTCATCCAGGCCAGCCAGGAAGACCTCGACGTGCTCGACCTGATCGAGCCGGAGGACGTCGTCGTCACGCTGTCGCACACGGGCTACGCCAAGCGCCAGCCGGTCAGCTTCTACCGTGCGCAGCGCCGCGGCGGCAGAGGGCGCTCGGCGACGGCGATGAAGGAAGAGGATTTCGTCGAGCGGCTGTGGATCGCCAATACGCACGACACGCTGCTGGTGTTCACGAGCGCCGGCCGCGTGTACTGGCTCAAGGTCTATCGCCTGCCGGATGCGGGTCCGAACGCGCGCGGCAAGCCGATCGTGAACCTGCTGCAGCTCGACGAGGGCGAAAAGGTGCAGGCGATCCTGCCGGTGCGCGAGTACGCGGAGGACCGCTACGTGTTCTTCGCTACGCGCAACGGCACGGTCAAGAAGACGCCGCTGACGGAGTTCGCGTTCCAGCTGCAGCGCGGCAAGATTGCGATCAACCTCGACGACGGCGACGCGTTGGTCGACGTCCAGCTCACCGATGGCAGCCGCGACGTCATGCTGTTCGCCTCGAACGGCAGGACTGTGCGTTTCTTCGAGGACGAGGTCCGCGCCATGGGGCGCGGTGCCAGCGGCGTGCGTGGCATCCGCCTCGCCGAGGGCGTGGACGTCGTTTCGCTGCTGGTGGTCGAACACGCGGCGGAACAGAGCGGCGACGAGGACGAATCGGGCGAAGCGGCCGACGGCGAGACGCTGGCGAACGAATCCGCACCGTCGTCCGAGGTCTGCGTGCTCACCGCCACCGAGCACGGCTACGGCAAGCGCACGCCCTTGTCGAAGTATCCGCGCAAGGGACGCGGCATCCAGGGTGTCATCGGCATCCAGTGCTCCGAACGCAACGGCGACCTCGTCGGCGCCGTGCTGCTGGAAGAAACGCACGAGGTCATGCTGATCTCGAACCAGGGCACCCTGGTGCGCACGCGAGCCGCCGAGATCGCGTGCGTCAGCCGCAACACGCAGGGCGTCACCCTGATCCGCCTGCCGTCCGACGAGGCGCTGGTCGGCGTGGTCAAGGTCGAGGCGCTGGGCGAGGAAGACGGCGGCGATTCCGACGCTCCGGCGGCCGATGCGCCGGACGCTCTTCCGTCGACCGGGGAATAGCGAACCGGGAACGGCACGATCCGGACCTCCGGTCCGGATCGTGCGCGGAAACCAGCGGCCCTCAGGCTTGCGCCAGGGCGTGGTCGAGATCGGCGAGCAGGTCGTCTATGTGCTCGATGCCGACCGACAGGCGGATCATTTCCTCGCGTACACCGGCCTTGGCCAGTTCTTCCGGTGCGAGCTGGCGGTGCGTGGTCGAGGCCGGATGCGTGGCCAGCGATTTCGCATCGCCGATGTTGACCAGGCGCGTGAAGAGCTGCAGCGCATCCTGGAAGCGCGCGCCGGCGTCGCGGCCGCCTTCGACGCCGAACGTGAGCAGGCCCGGCGCCTTGCCGCCGAGATACTTCTCGGCGAGCGCGCGGTCCGGATGATCGGGCAGGCTCGCATGCTCCACCCATTCCACCTTCGGATGCGCACGCAGGTGCTCCGCGATGCGGGCGGCGTTGTCCACAATGCGGTCGATGCGCAGGCCCAGTGTCTCGATGCCCTGCAGGATCAGGAACGCGTTGAACGGCGACAGGGCGGCGCCGGTGTTGCGCAACGGCACGACGCGCGCGCGGCCGATGTAGGCCGCCGGACCGAAGGCCTCGGTGTAGACGACGCCGTGGTAGCTGGGGTCCGGCGTGTTCAGGCGCGCAAAGCGTTCCTTGTGCTGCGACCAAGGGAAGCGGCCGGAGTCGACGATGGCGCCGCCCAGGCTGGTGCCGTGGCCGCCGAGGTACTTCGTCAGCGAGTGCACGACGATGTCGGCCCCGTGCTCGAACGGGCGCAGCAGGTACGGCGTCGCTACGGTGTTGTCGACGATCAGCGGCAGGCCGTGGCGGTGGGCGATCTCGGCCAGCGCGGCGATGTCGCCGATGTTGCCGAGCGGATTGCCGACCGACTCGACGAACACGGCCTTGGTGCGCGCGTCGATCAGCGGTTCGATCGACGACGGGTCGCGCACGTCGGCGAAACGGACCTCGATGCCGTACTGCGGCAGCGTGTGCGCGAACAGGTTGTAGGTGCCGCCGTAGAGCAGGCTCGACGAGACGACGTTGTCGCCGGCGCCGGCGATGGTCTGGATCGCGTAGGTGACGGCCGCTTGTCCGGACGCGAGCGCGAGCGCGCCGACGCCGCCCTCGAGCGCGGCGATGCGCTGCTCGAGGACGTCGTTGGTCGGATTCATGATGCGCGAGTAGATGTTGCCGGCGACCTTGAGGTCGAACAGGTCGGCGCCGTGCTGCGTGTCGTCGAATGCGAACGCGACCGTCTGGTAGATCGGCACCGCGACCGCGCGCGTGGTCGGATCGGGCCGGTAGCCGCCGTGCACGGCGACGGTTTCGAGTTTCCACTTCGGTGCTGCTTCGCTCATGTCCTCGACTCGGGATGGTTCCGTTGCGGTCGATTCTATGGGCGGTGCGCTCATGCCCTCCGGCACGAACGGCATGTCGACATGCCTTCGCTCGGGGCGCTTCGAAAGACCGCAACATTCCCACTTGGCGGGAATGTTGCGGTCGGGGTCTTCGAGGTTCCCTTCAGGGAATGGCCGCGAGCATCGCCTCGGCGCTCGACACCTTGAATTCGCCCGGTGCTTCGACGTTCAGCACCTTCACGACGCCGTCCTCGGCGTACAGCGCGAAGCGCTTGCCGCGCAGGCCCATGCCGAAGCGCGTGGCGTCCATTTCGAGGCCGAGGGCCTGCATGAAGGCGCCGTTGCCGTCGGCCAGCATCAGCAGGTCCGCCGGCACGTTCTGCGCCTTGCCCCAGGCATCCATCACGAAGGCGTCGTTGACCGCGATGCAGGCGACGTCGATGCCGCGCTTGCGGAAGGCTTCGTGGTGCTCCACATAGCCGGGCAGGTGCTTGGCGGAGCAGGTCGGGGTGAAGGCGCCCGGGACGGAGAACAGCACCACGCGCCGGCCGCCGAAGATCTCGTCCGTGGAGATGGGCTGCACGCCGTCCCTGAGGATACTGAGCGTGGCTTCGGGGATGGAATCACCGACCTGGATCGTCATGAGCTTGGTTCCTCAGCGGGAAAGCGGAAAAGGGGGCGGATCGTACCGTTCTTCACCGGCTTTCCAAATCGGCTCTTGAAAGCCTATCTGGGGCATCCATCTTCCGGTCATCGCGGCGAGCCTCGCCGCCCACGGATACGGAGAGTACGAGCATGCTGGTGACCCACTATTCCCCCTGGCTGGTCCGCGGCAACCTGCAGGCCAAGCCGGCCCTGGAGCGTTATTTCGGCGATGCCGGGACGAGCGCCTGGACGCCGCGCGTCGACGTGCGCGAGGAAGCCTCGCGCTTCGTGATCCTCGCCGACCTGCCGGGCGTCGATCCTGCCGAGATCGAAGTGCAGATGGACAAGAACGTGCTGACGCTGAGGGGCGAGCGCAAGTCGGAAGCGAAGGAAGACGGTGCGAAGTTCACGCGCGTCGAACGCCGCTACGGCAGTTTCGAACGCCGCTTCAGCCTGCCCGAGAGCGCGGACGCGGAAGGCATCCGCGCCGCCGGCAAGAACGGGGTGCTCGAGATCTCCATTCCGAAGAAGCCGGAACCCGCTCCGCGCCGCATCGCGATCGACGCCTGAGGCGTCGCGCGAAGAAACGCGGCAGCTTTGGTACGCTGGCGGCCGCCGGCGTACCCTCTCGGACGCCACGCCCGCGGTAGCGATACCGCGGGCG
>DBMH01000040.1 GCA_002297645.1 Rhodanobacteraceae bacterium UBA703
CCCGGACCGGCATCGCCGCGCCCGCGCGGGCCCATGATCGTGCCAAACGACGTCGCGGGATCCACCGTGACCGCGTGCCGCATGGGCCCACGGGAGGGAAGGAGTATATTTCTCCCAGGCCGTCCCGGAGCCCGTCCGATGGATACGTCCCACCACAGCACCGCGCGCTCCTGGTTCCGCACCCGCGGCGGAAGGCGCTTCGGCATCGAGTTCGCGGCGATCGTCGTGGTCAAGCTCGTCGCGCTGACGCTGCTCTGGTTCCTCTGCATCCGCCCGATGCCGCGCGCGGACACCGCTCCCGCGGCGATCGAGCGCCACTTCCTTCCCGCCCCGCCTTCCGCCGAGGTCGCGCATGATCGATGAATCCGTCGTCGCGCTGTCGCGCCTGCAGTTCGCGCTGACCGCGCTCTACCACTTCCTGTTCGTGCCGCTGACGCTGGGCCTGTCGTGGATGCTGGCGATCATGGAGGCGGTCTACGTGATGACCGGCCGCGAAATCTGGAAGCGCATGACGCAGTTCTGGGGCGTGCTGTTCGGCNNGATGGAATTCCAGTTCGGCACGAACTGGGCGTACTACTCGCACTACGTCGGCGACATCTTCGGCACCCCGCTGGCGATCGAGGGGCTGATGGCGTTCTTCCTCGAGGCGACCTTCATCGGCCTGTTCTTCTTCGGCTGGGACAAGCTCTCGCGCGTCAAGCACCTCGTCGTGACATTCCTGCTCGCGCTGGCGACGAATCTCTCCGCCCTGTGGATCCTGATCGCGAACGCGTGGATGCAGAACCCCGTCGGCAGCGAGTTCAACCTCGACACGATGCGCATGGAGGTCACCTCGTTCAGCGAAGTCCTCTTCAACCCGGTGGCGCAGTCGAAGTTCGTGCACACGGTCAGCGCCGGCTACGTGCTCGGCGCGATGTTCGTGCTGTCGATCAGCGCGTGGTACCTGCTCAAGGGCCGCAACGTCGAGTTCGCCAAGCGCTCGATGACGGTCGCGGCGAGCTTCGGCCTCGCCGCCTCGCTCAGCGTCGTGGTGCTCGGCGACGAGTCCGGCTACACCGTGTCGGAAAACCAGAAGATGAAGCTCGCCGCGATCGAGGCGATGTGGGAGACCGAACCGGCCCCCGCCTCGTTCACCGCGTTCGGTTTTCCCGACGTCGCCGAACGCAAGACGCACCTCGCGATCCACATCCCATGGGTCATGGGCATCATCGGAACGCGCTCGCTCGACACCGTGATGCCGGGCATCAACGATCTCGTCGCCGATGCGGAACGTCGCATCGGCAACGGCATCCTCGCCTACCGCGCCATGCAGGCACTGCGGTCGAACGGCGACGACGTCCAGGCGCGTGCCGCGTTCGAGTCGCACAAGGGCGACCTCGGCTACGCGCTGCTGCTGAAGAAATTCATCGACGACCCGTCGAAGGCGACCCCGACCGACATCCGCAACGCCGCCGACAGCACGATCCCGAACGTGCCGGTGCTGTTCTGGTCGTTCCGCCTCATGGTCGCCTGCGGACTCTGGTTCATCGCACTGTTCGCCTACTCGTTCTGGCTCTCGGCGCGGCGCGAACTCGACCGCCATCGCTGGTACCTCAAGGCGGCGCTGTGGAGCCTGCCGCTGCCGTGGCTGGCGGCGGAGCTCGGCTGGATCGTCGCCGAGCACGGCCGCCAGCCGTGGGCGATCGAGGGCGTGCTGCCGACGGCACTCGGCGTCTCTTCCGTGTCGGCCGCGCAGGTCGCGACGAGCCTGATCGGCTTCGTGCTGTTCTACACGGCGCTCGCCGTCGTCGACGCGATGCTGATGCTGAAGTACGCGCGCAAGGGACCGGACGGGCTCGGCATGTGGCCCGCGGCACTGCCGTCGACGGGAGCGAGCCATGCTTGACTACGAAACCCTGCGCGTCCTGTGGTGGCTGCTGCTCGGCGTGCTGCTGGTCGGCTTCGCGATCATGGACGGGTTCGACCTCGGCATCGCCGCGCTGCTGCGCGCACTCGCGTACGACGACGACGAGCGCCGCGCGCTGCTCGAAACGATCGAACCGACCTGGGAAGGCAACCAGGTCTGGCTGATCCTCGGCGCCGGCGCCGTGTTCGCGGCGTGGCCGCTGCTGTACGCGGCGGCCTTCTCGGGTTTCTATTTCGCGATGCTGCTGACCCTGCTGGCATTCATCGTGCGCCCGGTCGGCTTCAACTTCCGCAACAAGATCGCCGACCCGCGCTGGCGCGGCACCTGGGACTGGCTGCTCGTCGTCGCCGGCATCGTGCCGGCACTGATCTTCGGCGTGGCGTTCGGCAACCTGTTTCTCGGCGTCCCGTTCCGCTACGACGACACGCTGCGCATGAGCTACGAAGGCGGATTCGTCGGCCTGCTGCATCCGTTCGCGCTGCTGGCCGGACTCGTCTCCGTCGCGATGCTGCTGATGCACGGCGCCGCCTGGGCGGCGGTCAAGGCGGACGAGTCGATCGCGCACCGCGCGACACGCCTGCTGGTCTTCATCGCGCCGGCCTTCGTGCTGTTCTACGCGCTCGCCGGGGCGTGGCTCGCGTTCGGGCTGCCGGGCTACGCGATCGCCGGAGGCGCCGTCGTCGGCGGACCGTCGAACCCGCTGGCGAAGGCGGTCGCGCCGATGGCGAGCTGGTTCCACGGGCCGCTGGCGACCTGGGCCTGCATCGCGGCGGGCGTGGCGATCGTGACGGCGCTGGCCGTGCCGGCGCTGGGATTCCAGCGCGCGCACAAGAGCGCGTTCGTCGCCAGCTCGCTCGCCATCGCCGGCACGATCTTCTCCGCCGGGTTCGCGCTGTTTCCGTTCCTGCTGCCGTCGAGTATCGAAGGGCGCAGCAGCCTGACGATCTGGGACGCGTCGAGCAGCCGGACCACGCTCGGGCTGATGCTGCTGGCGACGGCGATCTTCCTGCCGCTGATCCTCGCCTACACGGCCTGGGTATATCGCGTGCTGCGCGGTCGCGTGACGCTCGAACACGTGCGCAAGTCGCACGGGATGTATTGATGAGGCGGGGAATGGGGAATCGGGAATAGAGAATCGAAAGCGCACCCGAATCGACGCGGACCGCTTTTCCGATTCCCGATCCTTCATTCTCGAGTCCCGCAAACCGGAGGTTCGCACCCATGTGGTACTTCAGCTGGATCCTCGGCCTGGGCCTCGCGCTGGCCTTCGCGATCCTCAACGCGATGTGGTTCGAGCTGCGGGCCGACGAGAAGGCGGACGAGCCCGCGGACGCGGACGCTCCACCGCACTGACGCCGGCCCGCGCGGCGCGCGTGACACCGTCACGCCGGTCGGCTAGCGTGGTGTCGTCCCTCCGCCAGGAATCCACGCGTGATCCGTCCCGCCTGCGCCGCGCTGCTCGCGTTGCTGCTGGCAGCGTCCGTGGCCCCGCGCACGCTCGCCGCCGCGACCTCCCCCGGACCGACCCCGAAACCTCGTGCAGCCGCCTCGAAAGCGAGGACGCCGCCGCCGCGCGACCCGCAGGCCGAGCGCTGGATCGACGCCGGCGTCTTCGGCGAAGTCGCGCTCTACAGGCCGGCCGGCACGACGCGCGGTCTCGCGCTGTTCGCTTCCGGCGACGGCGGCTGGAACCTCGGCGTGACCGACATGGCGCACCAGGCCGCCGCCGCCGGCTACTGGGTCGCCGGCTTCAGCACGCCCCTGTTGCTGAAGAACCTCGACGGCCGCGACGCCGAATGCAGCGACAGCGACGGCCTGCTGGCGGATCTCGGCGACGATCTCGTGCGCCGGCTCGGCCTGCCGCCCGGCACGCGGCCGGTGCTCATCGGCTATTCCTCCGGCGCCACGCTGGTCTATGCCGCGCTCGCCGCCGATGCCGGCCGGCGCTTCGGCGGCGGCGTCAGCCTCGGCTTCTGTCCCGACCTGCTGATCCGCAAGCCGTTCTGTCCGGGCAGGGGCGGCCTCACCGCGCACTGGCAGAAACGGCCGCCGACCTGGGTGTTCGACAAGCGCGAGACCGTGCAGGTGCCGTGGCGCATCCTGCAGGGCGAGAGCGACCAGGTCTGCGATCCGAAGTTCGCGCCGGAATTCGCCGCCGGGCAGAAGGACGCCCGCGCCGTGATGCTGCCGAAGGTCGGCCACGGCTTCGGCGTGCCGAGGAACTGGATGCCGCAGTACGTGCGGAGCGTGTCGGAACTGCTCGACGCCACGCAATGAGGCCCGCGCGGGTTCGCGGCAGGTAAAATCGCGCGGATCGCCACGGAAAGCACGCCATGAGTGAGGAAGCCGTCCCACATGCGGAAGCCGGTCAACCGCGCGGCTGGCGCGCCCGCCTGCGCTGGCTGGTTCCGATCATCTTCCTCGCCCTGGTCGCCTGGCTGCTCGTGCGCGGCATCGGCGAGTTCAACCTGCAGGAGATGCAGCGCACCCTGCTCGAAGTGCCGACGCCGACCGCGCTCGGGATCGCCGCGCTGGCGCTGGCCGCAGTCGCCTTCACCGGCCTCATCGACACGGCGATCGCACGCTGGCTCGGCCTGCCGATGCCGGCGCGGGAAGTACTGAACCTCGCCTTCGTCGCCAATGCCTTGTCGAACACGCTGAACCTGTCCGGCGCGGTCGGCTCCGGCGTGCGCCTGCTCGGCCTGTCGACGCACGGCATCCCGCTGCCGACCAGCGCCGCGCTGGTCGGACTGCAGGTGCTGTCCCTGCCCCTCGGCCTGTCGGTGCTGATCGTGGCCACCCTCGCGCTCGGTTCGACGCCGATCACGCCGGGCGCGACGTCGCACTGGATCGCGGTCGGCGTGCTGGTGGCCGCGGCCGCCTATCTCCCCGCCTTCTTCGTGCTGACCTCGCGCCGTCGCCTGATGCGATGGCTGCCGCACGGCATGGACCTGCCGCCGCTGCGGCTGAAGCTCGCGCTGGCCGCGCTGTCGTTCCTCGACTGGCTGTTCGCCGCCGCCGTGCTGTACGCCTGCCTCTACGTCACCGGCGTGCACGTCAAGGCCGGGCCGATGCTCGGCAGCTTCGCCGCGGCGCAGACGCTGGGACTGCTGAGCCTGATCCCCGGCGGCTTCGGCGTGTTCGACGGCCTGATGCTGCTGGCGCTGACCAGCGACGGCTACGAGAGTGCGGCCGTGCTGTCGGCGCTGTTCCTGTTCCGCATCGTCTACTACCTCGTGCCGCTGCTGGCCGGCCTCTATCTCGGCTCGGGCATGCTGGCCGAGCGCCTGCCGGCGGTGGCGCGGGCGAGCAGCCGCCTGCGTGCCCATCCGCTGTTCGGCCTGCTCGGCCTGCCCGCCAGCCTGCTCGCGGGCCTCGGCATCCGCGTGCTGGCGGCACTGACCTTCCTCGCCGGCCTCGTGCTGCTCGCTTCCGCCGCGATTCCGAGCGTGCACGAGCACATCGAGGTCGTGCGCGAGCATCTTCCGCTGGCGGCGGTCGAAAGCTCCTACTGGCTGTCGATCCTGACCGGCGTGCTGCTGCTCGGCCTCGGCCGCGGCATCGACGGGCGCCTGCGCGTCGCCTACCGGCTCGCCTCGATCATGCTCGTCGTCGGCGCCGCGCTGGCGATCACCAAGGGCCTGCATTTCGGCGAAGCGGCGTTCCTGCTCGCGATCGCGGTCCTGCTGCGCACGCGCAAGCGCGAGTTCACCCAGCGCGCGATGAGCCTGACCTCGCTGACGACGTTCACGTGGTTCGCCGGACTGATCCTGGTCGTGCTGGCGTTCTTCGCCGCCGGCCTGTTCGCGGTGCTCGGCGACGACAGCTTCGACCTCTGGTACTTCGGCCACGGCGAGCATTCGTCCAAGTTCGCGCGCGGCCTGTTCGCCGCCGCGCTCGGACTGGCGATCTACCTGATCTGGCAGTCGTTCTCGGTACGCCGCCCGGCATTGAAACACCCGGATCGCGGCGAACTCGAGCGCGCGCGCGAGGTGTACCGGCAACACGGCGGGGGCGAGTTCGGCCACCTGACGTTCATGGGCGACAAGCATCTCTTCTGGTCCGGCGACCACGGAGCTGGCAAAGGCCGCGCCGTGGTCGCCTACGGCGCGGTACGCGACCGTCTCGTCGCCCTCGGTTCGCCGTGCGGCCCCGAGGGCGGGATCAAGCGGGCGATCCTGGATTTCCGCCAGTTCGCCGACGCACAGGACCGCGTCCCGCTGTTCTACGAAGTGCTGGAACCGGACCTGTCGCTCTACCACGACCTCGGCTTCGACCTGTTCAAGCTCGGCGAGCTGGCGACGATCCGCCTGTCCGAGTTCACGCTGGCCGGCAAGCGCTGGGAGGACCTGCGCCAGGCGGTCAACCGCTCGGTCAAGGAACGCCTGACGTTCGAACTCGTGGAGCCGCCGTTCGACACCGTGCTGCTGAGCGAGGTCGAGCGCGTGTCCGACGCCTGGCTCGCCGACAAGGGGGCGCGCGAGAAAGGCTTCTCGCTCGGCCGCTTCGACGAGGACTATTTTTCGTGGAGCCCGCTGGCGCTGGTACGCCGCGACGGCGAGCTGATGGCGTTCGCGAACGTGCTGCCGCCCTACGGCCCCGGAGGCACCGCGAGCGTCGACCTGATGCGCCACGTCGACGCGGCGCCGCGCGGCACGATGGATTTCCTGTTCGCCCGCGTCATGCAATGGGCACGGGAGCAGGGCCACGAGCGCTTCAGCCTCGGCATGGCTCCGCTGTCGGCGGTCGGCGACAACCCGTACGCCCGCATCAACGAACGCCTCGCCGCGCTCGCGTTCCAGTACGGCGGCCGTTTCTACAACTACCAGGGTCTGCGCCGTTACAAGGAGAAGTTCGGTCCCGAGTGGACCGGCGCCTATCTCGCGTATCCGCGCGGATCGTGGGTGCCGGGCCTGCTGATCGACATCGCGGCCCTGGTCGCCGGCGGTTATCGGCGCTTCCTGTTCGGCGGGCGCCAGCCGGGCTAGGCTCGCTTTGGATCTCCGCATCCGCGCCGGCACGGAGAATCCACACCGAGTCCTTCCGATCGGACACGGCGACACGGGGGAGCGCGCTCGCCCGGTCCCGGTCCGGACCCGGCATTAGCCCTTTCGCGCCGACGCGCGTCGCGCGGACGACGTCGCGTCCCGCCGCGACCGATCGCTGCCCGCGGCACCGCGCTGCGCCGGGTCCGGCATCGACGCTCAGTGCGCGTCGACGCGGAGGACCTGCGCACGGCTGA
>DBMH01000175.1 GCA_002297645.1 Rhodanobacteraceae bacterium UBA703
CCGAGCCGCTGGCCGACGCCGCCGTGCGCGAAGCCCTGCAGGAGCTCGTTCCCCAGGCCAAGATCGACAAGATCGAGGCCGCTCCCGTGCCGGGCTATCGCCAGGTCGTCATCGGCAACCAGATGCTCTACGTCAGCGACGACGGCAAGTACCTGATGCAAGGCTCTCTGTACGACACGCAGGAAAAGCGCGACCTGACGGCGGCACGCCTCGCCGTGCAGAACAAGGCCCGGCTCGACGCCGTGCCGGTCGACCAGCACATCGTCTTCCCGGCCGCCGGCGGCAAGGCGAAGTACAAGGTGACGGTTTTCACCGACATCGACTGCGGCTACTGCCGCAAGATGCACACGGAGATCGCCGACTACAACAAGCTCGGCATCGAAGTGGACTATCTGTTCTTCCCGCGCAGCGGCCCGAACACGCCTTCGTACGACAAGGCCGTGTCGGTCTGGTGCGCGAAGGATCGCAAGGCCGCGTTCACCGCCGCGAAGAGCGGCGTGGAGCCGGCGCCGCTGAAGTGCGACAACCCGGTCACCGAGCAGTACAACCTCGGCATGCAGGTCGGCGTCAACGGCACGCCCACGATCCTCGGCCCGGACGGCTCCAAGCTCGGCGGCTACATCCCGCCGGACCAGCTCCTGGCCAAGCTGCAGTCGCTCGGCAAGCCGGATCTCGGCGACTGACCGGTCCCCGGATGCGGGGCGCGGAGGAGGCACTCTCCGCGCTCCCGTTTCGTGGGGCGGATGGCCCCTCGGAACACTGCGGAGTCCGCCTTCCAGCGCCAGGGCTGCGAGTTCACGTAAAATAGCGGGCCTTCTCCCGTTCGCCCGAGCGCCATGATCGCACTCGACGGCCTGCCCGCGCTGTCTCCGTTCCGCATCGACCGCCTCAATACCGAACTCGCGCGCCTCGCGCCGGGGTGCACGGTCAGGGCGGCCCGTCACGTCTATTTCGTCGCCGCCGCGGAGGGGGCGACGCTCGACCAGTCCCTGCTGCGCGAGGTGATCGAGGCCCAAGGCCCCGCCCGCGCGGCGACGCTGTGGGTGGTGCCGCGCCTCGGCACGCGTTCACCGTGGTCGAGCAAGGCCACGGACATCCTGCAGGGGTGCGGTTTTCCCGTGCACCGCATCGAACGCGGTCTCGCCTTCGATCTCGACGGCCTGCCGACTCCCGGCAGCGAGGCCTGGGCGGCGGTGACGCGTGCGCTGCACGATCCGATGACGCAGTCGGCCGTCATCTCGCTCGCGGACGCGGCCCATCTGTTCGATGCCGGCGCGCCGGCTCCGCTGGTGCGCGTCGGCCTCGGCGAGAATGCGGCGTCCGCGCTGAAGGAGGCCAACGTACGGCTCGGCCTGGCCCTGGCCGACGACGAGATCGCCTACCTCGCCGAGCGCTACGCCGAACTCGGCCGCGACCCGAGCGATGCGGAACTGATGATGTTCGCGCAGGCGAACTCCGAGCATTGCCGCCACAAGGTGTTCAACGCCGAGTTCAAGCTCGACGGCGCGGAGCAGGCGAAGTCGCTGTTCGCGATGATCAAGAACACGCACCAGCAGTCGCCTGCGCACACGCTGTCGGCCTACCACGACAACGCGGCGGTCATCGAAGGCAATCCGGCACAGCGGTTCTTCGCCGACCCGGGTGACGCGACGTTCCGCGCGCACGCGGAAGACGCGCCGTACGCGATCAAGGTCGAGACGCACAACCATCCGACCGCGATCTCGCCGTATCCGGGCGCGGCGACCGGGTCGGGCGGGGAGATCCGCGACGAGGGCGCGACCGGCCGCGGCGGCAAGCCGAAGGCCGGTCTCGTCGGGTTCACGGTCTCGCACCTGCGCATTCCGGGCCTGCCGCGCCCCTGGGAGATGGAGCGTGCGCTGCCGCCGCGCTTCGCGACGTCGTTCGAGATCATGCGCGACGGTCCGCTCGGCGGCGCCGCCTTCAACAACGAGTTCGGCCGCCCCTGCCTCGGCGGCTACTTCCGCACCTTCGAGCAGCCCGGCGCCACGCCGGACCTGCGCCACGGCTACGACAAGCCGATCATGATCGCCGGCGGTCTCGCCAGCGTGCGGGCGCCGCACGTCGACAAGCGCACGCTGCAGGACGGCGACGCCGTCGTCGTGCTCGGCGGCCCGGCGATGCTGATCGGCCTCGGCGGCGGTGCGGCTTCGTCGATGGCCGGCGGCGCCAGCAGCGAACAGCTCGACTTCGCTTCGGTACAGCGCGACAACCCGGAAATGCAGCGCCGCTGCCAGGAAGTCATCGACGCGTGCTGGGCACGCGGCGAGGCCAATCCGATCGTGTCGATCCACGACGTCGGCGCCGGCGGCCTGTCGAACGCGATTCCGGAAATCCTCAACGACTCCGGGGTCGGTGGCCGCCTCGACCTGCGCAAGATCCCGAGCGACGACGCGCAGCTCTCGCCCATGCAGATCTGGTGCAACGAATCGCAGGAGCGCTACGTACTCGGCGTGCGCGCCGCCGATCTCGCCGGGTTCGAGGCGATCTGCGCGCGCGAGCGTTGTCCGTTCGCCGTCGTCGGTACGGCCACGGCGGAGCGCCGCCTCGTCGTCAGCGACAGCCTGCTCGGCGGCACGCCGATCGACCTGCCGCTCGACGTGCTGTTCGGCAAGCCGCCGCGCATGCAGCGCGATGCGCGCCGACGCGATGACCGCGTCGACCTCGTGCCGGACATCGAGGGCATCGAGCTCGACGACGCCGTGCAGCGCGTGTTGCGTCTGCCGGCCGTGGGCAGCAAGTCCTTCCTCGTCACGATCGGCGACCGCTCCGTCGGCGGCCTCTGCTCGCGCGACCCGATGGTCGGGCCGTGGCAGGTGCCGGTGGCCGATTGCGCGGTCACGCTCGCCGACTTCGACGGGTATGCCGGAGAGGCGATGGCGATGGGCGAGCGCACGCCGCTGGCCTTGCTCGACGCCGCCGCGAGCGCGCGCATGGCGGTCGGCGAGGCGCTGACGAACCTGGCTTCGGCAGCCGTCGCGCTCGACGAAGTGCGCCTGTCGGCGAACTGGATGGCCGCGGTCGGCGTCGATGGCGAGGATGCCGCGCTGTACGACGCGGTTCGCGCCGTCGGCATGGAACTGTGCCCGGCGCTCGGGGTGTCGATTCCCGTCGGCAAGGATTCCCTGTCGATGCAGGTGCGCTGGACGGATGCCGCCGGCGATCAGCGCACGGTGTCGCCGGTGTCCCTGATCGTCAGCGCGTTCGCGCGCGCGCGCGACGTCCGTCGCGCGCTGACGCCGCAGCTCCGGCTCGACGAGGGCGACAGCGAACTCTGGCTGGTCGATCTCGGTGCCGGCGCCAACCGTCTCGGCGGTTCGGCCCTGCTGCAGGTGTTCGGCCGCGGCGGCGGCGTGGCGCCGGATCTCGACGATCCGAAGCGTTTCGCAAGCTTCTTCTCGGCCATCCAGGCGGCGAACGCCGATGGGCTGCTGCTCGCCTACCACGATCGCAGCGATGGCGGTGCCCTCGTCGCCTTGCTGGAAATGGCGTTCGCCGGCCGCTGCGGCCTCGATCTCGAACTCGACGGCTGGGCCGATACCGCGCTCGCCGCGTTGTTCAGCGAGGAACTGGGAGCGCTGGTGCAGATCCGCTCGCGCGATCGCGATGCGTTCCGCGCGATTCTCGCCGCGCACGGCATCGCCGATCTGGCGCATCGCGTCGGCAGGCCCGTCGTGGAGCGGGGCGTGACCTTGGCGCTCGGCGAGGAGGAGCTGGCGTGCTGGCGCTGGGACGACCTCGTTCAGATGTGGTCGGAAACCAGCCATGCGATGCAGCGCCGCCGCGACAATCCGGCCAGCGCCGACGCCGAGAACGAGTGGCGTCGCGACGGCAAGGATCCCGGCATCACGCCGAAGCTCACGTTCGACGCGAACGAGGATGTCGCGGCTCCCTACGTCGCGACGGGTGTCCGGCCGCGCATCGCGATCCTGCGCGACCAGGGCGTCAACGGCCAGGTCGAAATGGCCGCCGCGTTCACGCGCGCGGGCTTCGACGCGGTCGACGTGCACATGACCGACCTGCAGGCCGGGCGTCGCGCGTTGTCGGCGTTCTCCGGCCTCGCCGCATGCGGCGGATTCAGCTACGGCGACGTGCTCGGTGCCGGTCGCGGCTGGGCGGCGTCGATCCTCTACAACGAACGCTTGCGCGACGAATTCGCCGCGTTCTTCGCCGACGGCTCGAAGTTCGCGCTGGGCGTCTGCAACGGCTGCCAGATGCTGGCGAACCTGAAGTCGATCATTCCGGGAGCGCAGCACTGGCCGCGCTTCGCGCGCAATGCCAGCGAGCAGTACGAGGCGCGCTTCGTGACGCTGGAAGTGCTCGATTCGCCGTCGATACTGTTCCGCGGCATGGCGGGTTCCCGCATCCCGGTCGTCGTCGCGCACGGCGAGGGACGTACCGAGTTCGCCGATGCGGGGGATGCCGAACGGGCGATCGCCAGCGTGCGTTTCGTCGACAACCACGGCGTGGCGACCGAGCGCTTCCCGCTGAACTCCAACGGCTCGGCCCGCGGTCGCGCGGGCTTCACTGCCGCGGACGGCCGCGTGACGGTCCTGATGCCGCACCCCGAGCGCGTCTTCCGCAGCGTGCAGATGTCGTGGCGGCCGCGCGAATGGGGCGAGGATTCGCCGTGGATGCGCATGTTCCGCAACGCGCGCGCCTGGATCGGCTGATGCGCCTGTCGCCGATCCGCGAATTCGCGCTGAAGGCGCTGCTGTGGCTGCCGCTGTGCTTCGTGCTGTGGTTCTGGCTGGCGCCGCTGTGGGTGCAGCCGGCGGTGGCGATGGCGCGCGGCGTGCTGCTCGGCCTCTGGGGCGATCTGTTTTCGGCGGTCGTGCAGGGCGCGGAGATGCTCGACGCCGCGGGACGCGTCGTCGCGCGGGCCGGTTATCTGGTGCAGTTGTCGACCAAGATCGTCGTCACCGTGCCGGCCGGTCCCGGCGGTCCCGGCGGCGTCGGGGTCCTCGAACCGACCTTGAATCCGATGGTCTACGGCTACTCGCTGCCACTGTTCAGCGGACTGGCGATGGCGACGCCGCTGGCGACACGCCGGCGGGTCCTGCAGATGGCGATCGCCTTCGTCGCGATCTGGCTGGCGCAGGCGTGCGGTCTCGTCGCGGAAGCGTTGAAGGTCGTGGCCTTCGATTCCGGCGCCGAAGGCGCTGCGGCGATCGCGCGGGTCGGATTGGCGCCGGAAGCGATCGCTTTCGCCTATCAATTCGGCTACCTGATCCTGCCGGCCGTCGTCCCGGTCGCCTTGTGGATCGGCCTGAATCGTGCGTTCATCGAAGCGCTGGTTCAGCCGGACGGGGAACCCGGAGCCGGTAGCCGGGGTCAGAACGACGCTTGAGTCCGCAAGGCGCCGATCTGCAACAATCGGTCTTTTGTCGAGACGCGCCACCCGGAACCGGGCGGCCGCTTCCCGACTTTCGCGACACGGACGGTCGCTCAGAGGGCAGGGGAACGCGTTCACGGACGGCTGTTTCCCGATTTTCGCGTTGCAGGACGATCGCAAAGGCAAAAACGACACCATGGCAGCCGTCGCTCCGCTCGAACACGCCACCACGCAGCCCGCCGCCGAGGCCAGCCTCGACGACCGCATCTGCCAGTTCCTGGTCGCGCGCGGCCGCCTGAAGGAAACCGATCTCGCGCGCGGCCGCCGGCTGCACGAGGAAGATCCGGCGTCGGGCAGCCTCGTTTCGCTGCTCACCCGGCTCGGCCTCGTGTCCGAGCGCGAAATGGCCGAAGGCGTCTCCGAGCTGCTGCAACTGCCGCTGCTGTCGGCCAAGGAGTTCCCCGAGGCGCCGCCGCAGAACGTGCAGACCTCGATCCGTTTCCTCAAGCATCACCACATCTGCCCGATCGGCGAATCGGACGACGACGTGACCGTGCTCGTCGCCGATCCGGCCGACGCCTTCCCGCTGCAGGCCCTCAAGCTCGCGACCGGTCGCGAGATCAAGCTGAACATCGGCCTGCGCAGCGAAATCGACGACCTGATCGAGCGCTACTACGGCTCCGGCCGTTCCGCGATGGGAACGATCGTCGAGAACCTGACCGACGAGAACAGCCGCAGCGAGGACGACATCGAGCACCTGCGCGACCTCGCTTCGGAAGCGCCGGTGATCCGCCTCGTCAACCTGATCATCCAGCGCGCGGTCGAGCAGCGCACGTCGGACATCCACGTCGAGCCGTTCGAGAACCGCCTGAAGGTGCGCTACCGCATCGACGGCGTGTTGCACGAGGTCGAGTCGCCGCCGGCGGCGTCGACCGCGGCGGTGATCTCGCGCATCAAGATCATGGCCAAGCTCAACATCGCCGAGCGCCGCCTGCCGCAGGACGGGCGCATCATGATCCGCGTGCAGGGCAAGGAGCTGGACCTGCGCGTGTCGACCGTGCCGACCGCGCACGGCGAATCGGTGGTGATGCGTATCCTCGACCGCGAAGCGGTCGTGTTCGACTTCCACACGCTCGGCTTCACCGACCAGTTCCTGCACAAGTTCCTCAACGTGCTGGAGCTGCCGCACGGCATCATGCTCGTGACCGGCCCGACCGGTTCGGGCAAGACGACCACGCTGTACACGGCGCTGTCCAAGCTCAACACGGACGACGTCAAGATCATCACGGTCGAGGATCCGGTCGAGTACCAGATCGAAGGCATCAACCAGATCCAGGCCAAGCCGCAGATCGGGCTCGACTTCAGCCATGCGCTGCGCTCGATCGTGCGCCAGGACCCGGACATCATCATGATCGGCGAGATGCGCGACCTCGAGACGGCGCGCATCGCGATCCAGTCCGCCCTCACCGGCCACCTCGTGCTGTCCACGCTGCACACGAACAATGCGGCCGGCGGCATCACGCGCATGCTCGACATGGGCGTGGACGACTACCTGCTCACCTCGACCGTCAACGGCATCCTCGCGCAGCGCCTCGTGCGCCGGCTGGACGCGACGACGGCCGAACCATTCGAGGCGATGCCCGAAGTCATCCGGGAATACAAGCTCGACACCTTCACCGACGAGCGTCCGATCAAGCTGTTCAAGCCCGGCAGCAGCGTGCTGAACCCGGCCGGCTATCACGGGCGCACGACGATCATGGAATTCCTCGTGATGTCGGATGCGATCCGCCGCCAGATCATGCAGCACGCCGGCATGGGCGAGATCGAGCAGCAGGCGCGCGCCGAAGGCATGCGCACGATGTTCGAGGACGGCCTGGTCAAGTCGCTGCGGGGGCTGACCACGATCGAGGAGGTGCTGCGCGTGACCTCGTCGGAAGGCTGACGGAATGACTCTGTACTACTACAAGGTGGTGACGCCGTCGGGCGAGACGCTCGAGGGCCAGCTCGACGTCACCACGCACGAGGAGGCGATCGGCAAGCTGCAGGACGCCGGCAACATCCCGCTGGAAGTGCGCGAAGCCGACGGCGGCGATTCGGGCAGCCTGTTCGCTTCGCTGTTCAAGAAGAAGGCGCTGCGCGAGGCGCAGATCGTGCAGTTCACGCAGCAGCTCGCGACCCTGCTCGGCGCGGGCCAGCCGCTCGACCGCGCGCTGCAGATCCTGCTCGACCTCCCCGAGGGCGAGAAGGCCAAGCGCATGCTTGAGCGCATCCGCGACCAGGTGCGCGGCGGCACGCCGTTGTCGGATGCGCTCGAAAGCGAGACGGGCGTCTTCTCGCGCCTGTACGTGAACATGGTGCGTGCCGGCGAGGCCGGTGGCGCGCTCGACGACACGCTGGCGCGCCTGGCCGACTATCTGGAGCGCAGCGCCAACCTCAAGTCGAGCGTCATCAACGCGATGATCTACCCGGCCTTCCTGGTCGGCATGGTGCTGTTGTCGCTGATGGTGCTGCTGATCTACGTCGTGCCGCAGTTCGCGCCGATGTTCCAGGACATGAACATCGAGATGCCGCTGATCACGCGGATCGTGCTTGCCGTCGGCTCGACGTTGCAGGGTTTCTGGTGGGCGATCGTCGCTGCGATCATCTTCGGCGCCGGCTGGCTGCGCAGGCAGATGGCCGATCCGGTCGCGCGGCTGAAGATCGACGAGCGCCTGCTGAAGATGCGCGTCGTCGGCGACGTCGTGCGCAAGATCGAGACGGCGCGCCTCGCGCGCACGCTCGGCACGCTGCTGAAGAACGGCGTGCCGCTGCTCAACGGCCTGACCGTCGCGCGCAACGTGATGACGAACACCGTGCTGGCCGAGGCCGTCGGCAACGCGGCCGAGGACGTCAAGACCGGCGGCGGCCTCGGTTACGCGCTGACGCAGTCCAAGCGATTCCCGAAGCTGGCGCTGCAGATGATCAGCGTCGGCGAGGAGTCCGGCGAGCTGGACACGATGCTGCTGAAGGTCGCCGACACGTTCGACATCGAAGTGAAGAACACGCTGGACCGCCTGCTCGCCGCACTGGTGCCGGCGACGACGATCGCGATGACGGTCATCGTCGCGATGATCATGATGGCGATCGTGCTGCCGATCATGAACATCGCCGGCGCGGTGCAGTGACGGCATCGGGATTGGGTATTCGCAGAAGACGGACTCGCACCTCCGCGACGGCGGGAGCGGGTGGATTGAACTGGAACGGAGGGTCGAGAGAACCATGAACATTCGCAATCGCACCATCGGACGCCTGCCGCGCGCGGCGGGCTTCAGCCTGATCGAAATGCTGGCGGTGATCGTGCTGATCGGCATCGTCGCCGGCATCGTCGTGCAGCAGGTCGGCAAGAACGTCGACAAGGGCAAGTACGGCTCGGGCAAGGCCCAGGTGCAGGCGCTCGCCGGCAAGATCGAAGCCTATGCGCTCGACAACGGCTCGCCGCCGGCCCGCCTCGAGGATCTGGTCACCAAGCCGGGCAACGCGACGAACTGGCAGGGGCCGTATGCCAAGCAATCGGATCTGAAGGATCCGTTCGGCCACGCCTTCCAGTACAAGTCGCCGGGCGAGCACGGCGACTTCGACATCGTCTTCCTCGGCAAGGACGGCCAGTCCGGGGGCGACGGCGTCAATGCGGACTACGGCAACTGGCAATGACACGCCGGGATTCGGGATTCGGGATTCGGGATTCGGCAG
>DBMH01000154.1 GCA_002297645.1 Rhodanobacteraceae bacterium UBA703
CAGGGCAGCGTGAGCCTCGACGGTGCCGCGATCGCGGCGCAGGGCTCGTGTACGTTCGGCGTCGACGTGACGTCCCTCGGCGGCGTGTTCGAACTGGCGATTCCCGCCGGTGCCTTGCGCACCAACCAGGGCGACAGCACGCAACCGTCCTCCGCCTCGCTGACCGTGGTGCCCGCCGGCGGCAACGGGTTGATCCGCTCAGGGCCGCTCGACCGCTTGCTGGCGCCATCGATGACGGGTACCTCGTACGACATGATCCGCCACGCTTTTTCCGATACCGGACAGCTCGGCGGCGACTGGGATCTGAGGTTCGGACTGTCCCAGGACATGAACTCGCCCGTCGGCATCGTGCTCGGATTGGCCGCCCCGGCAAGCACCGAGTTCTTGCTCGATGGCAGTGGCCGCATCGCCCTGCTTCGCGACGGCGACGTAGTCGGACCGACTTCAACCTTCGTCGGCAATGGTGTTTCACTCGATCCCGCCCTGTATGCCGGCGTCGACGGCGCCATCGGCGTGCGTTTCCGCTGCGCTGGTCGCCTGACGTACCCGGTCGCGGGCGGCGATGATTGCTACGGCTACATGCGCGTGGCGACGACGGCGCCATCGGGCCTTCCGGCGCGCCTGATCGAGTCCGTGTTCCAAGGCGACGGCGAGCCGGTAACGGTCGAGCTCGAGCCGGTGACGCAGCCGCCTGCGGCAAGCCTTTCGCCCACGTCGATTTCGCTCAGCGTTGCAGCCAATGCGGTGTCCTATCAGGAAGTGAAGCTGGCCAATGCCGCCGGCAGCGCGCCGCTGCGCTATGCGACGAGCGGCCAGGGCGTCGCCCTGGCGGCGCTGCCTGCGCCGCAGGATCGTGCCCGACCGAGTGGCGCTGCCACCGAGGCGACCGAATGGCTGCGTCCACCGATGCGGCTGCCGGATCTGCGCCGCGCCGAGGTCTTCGGTTTCGATCCGACGCCGTGGTCGACCACGGGAGGCTTTCGCTACGTCGTCGACGATGGGGTGCACGAAACCATCATGGGCATCGCCGGGCAGGCGGGGATCTGGCTGAACCGCTTCAGCGTGATCGAGGCGCAAACGATCGACTCGATGTCGGTGTTCTGGCCGGAGCAGCTGGAAGGAGGCAGCCTGCTTGGCCTCACCGCCAACCTCGTCGCCTACTACGACGCCGATGGCGACGGCGACCCGCGCAACGCGGTGCGCCTGGGCGGCGACACGCTCGTGACGATCGACGCGATCGGCCGCTTCCTGACCTATCCGACGCAATTCGCCGTGCCCGGAGCGGGCGATGTCTACATCGGGGTTGTCGAGCACTGGGCCATGAACGGCTATCCGTTCGAACTGGCCGCGATTGCGGTGGACGCCACGACGTATCGGGCCGTTTCCTTCGTATCGCTGAATTTCCCCGATCCCGCGACGCCGCCGAATCTGAACCTCGACGATCTCGGCGCCAACCAGTTCACCGCGCCAACCGGAGCGCTCGGGATTCCGGCGACATTCCTGTTCCGCGCCACAGGCACCGGGGTGTCGTGCAGCGGAGCGGCGGTGCCTTGGCTGGGCATCGAGGGCGGCAACACGGATGTGGTGGTCGGCGGCGCGGCGGCGACGTTGAACTTTCGCGTGGATCCCGCCGCCGGCCAGCTCGATCCCGGCACCCATCACGCGGAACTGTGCATCGTGACCAACGATCCGGTGCATCGCACGTTGTCGCTGCCGGTCACGGTGCAAGTGACCGCGCCGGCCATGGCGCATGCCTGCGCCGGAAATGGCGACAACCTGTTCTGCGACGGTTTTGATCGCGGTCAGGGCGAGGCGATCGTGCGCAGCGGCCTGCTCGACGTGGAGCTGCCGCCGACTCCCGACGGGTTGTCGTTCAATTTCGCACGCGGCGACTGGGGTGAATTCGCGCTTTCCGGCGATGACTTCGTGCCGTTCCGGCCAATGCTGATGCCCTACATGCTCTTCCACTGGTTCAGCGGCGAGAACCCGGGGCGCGGCGGCGGCGTTGCCGACACCGTGTTCGGTCCGTACCGGGTGCTTCAGAGCGGCGACACGATCGGTCCGGATTCGGTCTTCAGCGAGGTTGCCAGCGGGCGCTATTCCGAGACGCGGCGCTTCCTCGAAGGCACGGACGGCTATCTCGGCTTCCGCTTCCACAACGAGGAAACGCGCCAGATCCATTACGGCTACGTGCACCTGCGGACAACGTGGCCGACGGGCTATCCGGCGAAGGTGCTCGACTACGCCTACGACCGCACCGGAGCTCCGATCACGATTCCGTAGACGCCTCGCCGGGTCCGGCTATGCCGGACCCGGGGGACACAGGCTCCGCGCCAGTCAGCCGTGGCGCTTGAAATACTGGACGTCGCGCTCGTGCTTCTCGGCCCGCTCGCGCGTCGGGAACGTACCAAGGTTGCGGCGCCTGCCGGTCTTCGGATCGACCTTGCGCGAATACAGGCGGTACTCGCCAGACTTCAGCTTGCGGATCATGGGCCATGTCCTCGTCGCCGGGATTCCGCAGCATCGGCCTCGCTCGCTGAGCCGTCGCTGTCCATCACGCGATCATCGTGCTCGACAATCGCGACCAGGGGCAGATGATCGGACGCGATGCGCGCGAGGACGTCGCGCCGCACATGCCGCGATGCGCGCAGGGAGGCGGTCACGAGGATGCGGTCGAGCCGCAGGACCGGGCACGGCGACGGGAACGTCGCCGGCGAGCTGCCGAGCGCCATTTGTGCTTCGAGGGCCGCCAGCGAACCGCGGCGCCGCGGTTCGTTGAGGTCCCCGAGCAGGATCGCCGGTGTGTCGACGCCGGCGATGCGTTGCGCGAGCCGTTCCGACTGCGCACGGCGTTCGGCGGAGGACAGGCCCAGATGCGTCGCGAACAGCCGCATCGGCGCGCCATTCCAGTCGAGACGCAGTTCGATCGCGTTGCGCGGCTCGCGCGAGCCGACGCGAAGGTCGAGGCAGGACGCTTCCCGCACCGGCAGTCGCGTCAGCACGGCATTGCCGAAAGGACCGAATGGCGTGTCGAGCGTCGGGTGCACGATCGCACGACGGCCGAGGCGGTCTTCGAGTTCGGCGCAGGCCGCTGCGAGCCGTCCGCGCGAGACGGCGAATTCCTGCAGCGCGACCACGTCGGCGTCGAGGCGCGCCAGCATCCGCACGATCCGCTCCAGCGAATGGCGGCCGTCGAGTCCGACGGCGCCGTGGATGTTCCAGGTCGCGACGACGAGCGCGCTCACGGCGCCGTGTGGCGTCGCGCCCAGCGCGTGCAGGCGAGGTACGCGCCGGCCATCAGCAGCACCGAACCCATCGCAGCGAACGCGGCAAGGGCGTGCGGGTTGCGCAGGACGACCTGGGCGCGGTCGAGGAGCAGCGCGTAGAGAAGGATGCCGGGCGCCATGCCGAGCCCGGTGCCGAGGAGGTAGGGACCACGCGGGACGCGCACGACGCCGGCGAGCAGGCTGACGACGCAGTACGGCGCGACTGGCACGAGTCGCAGCAAGGCGATCGCGGCGATGTTGCCGCGCAGCCGGCGCAGCAGTGCGTCGCGATCCCGGAGCCAGCCGGGCAGCCGGTCTTCGGGCATCCACGCGCCGGCGCGATGCAGCAGCAGCGCGCTCGCCGACGTGGCCGCGAACGCGGCCCATGCGCCGCGCCACGGCGCCAGGACCAGGACGCTTGCGGCGATGCAGACGTTGATCGGGCAGCCGACGCAGGCCGCGGCGACGAACACGGCGAACCCCACGAATGTCGCGATGACGCCGGAGTTCGCCTGCTGCTGCCGGGCCAGCCACGCCAGCAGGCGCGACAGCGTGTCGGGAGGCGCGGCGTGCTCGACCCAGGATGCGACCGCGACGGTCACGACGACACCGAGCGCGAGCAGCAGTCCGCGCAGCAGCCATCGCCGGCGCCGTGCCGATCGCCGGTCGGTGTCCGGCGTGGATCGGAAATCCACGGCCATGGCGCTACAGCAGGCTTTCGATCGGCAGCAGGCGCATCAGCGTCACGCGCGCGCGCCGTCCCGCGGAGGTTTCCGGGTCGTGATCGAACTCCACGGCGCGGCCGTCGTCGCGCGCGGTCCAGCGCATCGGCGCATGCGCCGGCGGCTCGCCGGCTTTCGGCACCAGTTCGACCTTGAACGCATTTTCCGGCTGCGTCGCGCTGTCGAAGAACTGCATGATCCGCCGTGCCAGCGCCGGCGAGTCGACGATGACGCCCATTTCCGTGTTGAGCAGGCGCGAGCGCGGGTCCATGTTCATCGAGCCGACGAACACTTCGCGCGCGTCGACGACGAGCGTCTTCGCGTGCAGGCTGACACCGGACGAGGTGCCGTGCGCCTCGATCCGGGGCGCGCCGGCCAGCGGGCGCAGTTCGTAGAGCCGCACGCCCGCGACCAGCAAGGGGCGCCGATAGCGCGCGTAGCCGGCGTGCACGGCCGTCTCGTCCGTCGCGGCCAGCGAGTTGGTCAGCACCGATATCCGCACCCCGCGCGCGGCCAGCGTCCGCAGATACTCGACGCCCGGGCGGCCCGGCACGAAGTACGGCGAGACGATCTCCACGTCCGCGCTGGCGGCATCGAGCATCGCGCGCAGGTCATGGGTCAGGCGCAAGGCGCGGCGCCCTCCGCCACCGGGTTCGGCCTTGACCGGATCATCGGCCACTACGCGCGCCACGCCCCAATCCCAGCGGCCGTTGCGATCCGCGCTGGAGCCGTCGGGCAGCGCGTCGAGCATCGCCTGCGCGTAGTCCGATTCGGCGAACTCGCGTGCCGCGCCGTGCAGCGTCTCGCGTGTCCGCGACAGGTTGCGGCCGGTCGCGTGGTGCCGGTCGTAGGCCGTCACCGGGAAGGCCGCGTCCGAATTCCAGTAGCGGTCGAACACGTGCGAGGTCTCCTCGACGACCGGACCGATCGCGAGCACGTCGAGATCGCGGAAATGAACTTCGTTGCCCGCGTCGAAGTACGCGTCGCCGATGTTGCGACCGCCCACGATCGTTAGCATGTTGTCGACCGTGAACGACTTGTTGTGCATGCGCCGGTTCAGGCGCGCGCCGTCCACGGTGAACTGCAGGGCCTTCGACCAGATCGAGCGGTTGCGCACGCGGAACGGATTGAACAGGCGCACCTGGATGTTCGGATGCGCGTCGAGCGCGTCGAGCAGGGAGTCCTGTTCGTCCACGTCGAGGTCGTCGAGCAGGAGGCGCACGCGCACGCCGCGGTCCGCCGCGGCGAGCAGGCGCTGCGCGAGCAGGCGGCCGGTCGCGTCGTCCGCGAAGATGTAGTACTGCAGGTCGATCGAGCGCATCGCGTGGTCGGCGAGCACGATGCGGCTCATCAGCGCGTCGGTGTTGCCGGAGAGCACGCGGAACCCGGACTGCCCGGGATGCGTCTGCGCCTGCCGCTGCGCCTCGCGCGTCAACGGCGATTGCACCGCGGGCGGCAATGCGTTCGACACCGGCCGCGGCACGTCGGTGCGCAACGTGGCGCAGGCGTTCAGAAACGCCAGCAGTCCTGCCAGACACGCGATGCGGACCGGGATCGACAAGGCGCTCATCCGCGCATCTTCTGCCGCGATCGTCTGAGCCGGGGATGAATCGCCGGCCGCGGGATCGGCCGCGGGATCGGCGGCCGGCGATCCGCCCCGATGGCCGAAGCGGCATCGTGAAACGGGTCCCGGCCTGCCCTGCGGCGCGTGTCGCGCGCTCCTGGTTCGGCCGGACGGGTTTTCTTCTTCGCGAAGCCGCGGCACGGCGGGTTCCGGGCCGCCCACGAGCCCGGAGCGACTTCCGTCGTCCCCGCGTCGCGCGTCACTCCACCGGTGCGAGCAGGTTGGCGTCGCGTGCGAGCCGCCAACGGCCATCCTCCCGACGGAAGACCGTCAGGGTATGGCCCGCCCGCGTGACGGCTCGTCCGCCGTCGCGCGGAGTGTGACGGCTCGTCCGCCGTCGCGCGGAGTGGCCACGACCGTCAATGCCTGCCACAGGAACGCCCAGTCGCCGGCGATCCGGATCTCCCGGATCTCGTTCGTCCCGTCGAACGCGGGCGCATCCCCGGTGGCCTGCGCGTGGGCCGCCGCCGCGAAATCGGCCTTCCGCATCGGCGGCCGGCCGGCCACGAGGAAGACGGCGTCGTCGGTCATCAACGACAGGACGGTCTCCACGTCGCCCGCCTTGCTCGCGGCCATCCAGGCCGAAACCAGCTGCCGTATTTCGTGTTCGTCGTCGTGCATGATTCTTGCTCCGCATTCGTACGCCGCTGCCTCGTCGTCCGGGCAGGAGAGCATGCCGGCTGCCGAGCGCCGCCGTGGGCTACCCGGCCAAGGGATCCCGCACCGAGAAGACGACGGAAATGATCTTCCATCCCGATTCGGTCCGCACGAGATGCCACATCTCGCGTCCCCGGTTGGTTTCCTTGCCGTCCGCGAGGAAGGCGTAGTCGAAGTTCACCGAGGCGATCTCGCCGTCCGTGTCCACCACGATGTTCGAGAACGTTTCCTCGCCGGGTTTCGCGCCCGGCTTCGCGATCGAGTCGATGAAGGTCCGGTAGTTGACCTCCGGGACCCGGCGGGCCTTGCGGGCCTCCGGCTTGGTCTTTTGGATGCGCGCCAGGCGGGAATCGTCGACGACGAACTGCCACGTGACCTGTTCCGGTGCGTCCGAGTGGAAGAGGCCGATGAAGGTCGGCTTGTCCTTGCCGATGATCGAGGTCCGGAACGTCTCCACGATCCCGCGGATCGCGGCGACGTCCGCGGGATCGTTGTGCGCCGCCAAGACAGGGAGCGGAAGGATCGCAAGACCGAGGACACCGAGGAGCGCGAGCGGGCTGGAACGGGTCACCGAGATATCTCCAGGAACGGACGGATCGCTCGCGGGCGTGGAGCGGACGCGGATGCTCGATTCCCGGTTCGCGCACGTCAATGCGTCGTCGCGGCGAAAGTGCCGGTTTCGGCCGTCCGCGCGCGATTGCCCTGCTTGCGCCAGCGGAATGCCACGAGAAAACCTCCGATGAAGGTCCGGACGCACGGATCGGCGTCGCGCCGGCGAACGGTGGCGTCCGTCGCAACCGACGGGCCGGACCGGCCGGCATCAGTGCGCAATGTCTCCTGTGGGATCTGCCGTCCCGCCCGGAGAAAAGCGCTTCGCAAGAACTGCGGCCTCGCCGGAGTAACGCCGGCGATCGGTCATTCGCTCACGACCGTGCCAGGTGGTACGCGACCAGCGCGTTGGCGTGCCCGTGCCCGAGGCCGTGCTGGTTCTTGAGCAGGTCCACCAGCGCCATGTGCTTCAGGTCACCGGCGCCGCGCAGAATGCCGAACCAGTGCTCGACCGGATGGCCGTACTTCTCCTCGATCGAAGGAAAATACGACGCGGGGCCTTTGACCTTCTCCACGGTTGTCATGCCGATCTCCTGGCGCGGGCCTGCAAGGCGTCGACGGCCGAGCCGGCATGGCCGGGCCCTTCGGAGCGGCCGTCCGCGCCATTCGTCGCCGCTCGACCGTCACGACGAGCGCGTGCCAGCGAAATCGACATGTACTCCCGACGTCGATGCGGGGGATGGCGCGCTTCGGCTCGGTGCGGTCAGAAGGCGACCGCCGACGCCACAGCGACCACCTTGTCATCGGCCTCGTCGAGGCGGCCTGCTTTCACGATGACGGTATTTCCCGGGCGAGAGGTTCCGCGTCGGGATCGTCGTCGCTCCGAGAGCATCCCGTTCGACGAAGCGGAGCAGGTACGAGCCGGCATAGCAATCGACAGGGGAGGCGTTCGCGACGCAACGTTCCAGGGCGTCGCATGTCCAATGACACGGGGACCCGGATCCCAGCCCGGTCCGGATGCTCGGCAAGCCTACCCCGCGGACTCCGTGGCCTCCGCTGGCCAATCGTCGATCGCGAACGTCGGACGATGGCGCGTTGTGCGCATCACGGTGAAGTGCGGCACTTCCTATCCGAGTCTCGCGCTCGGGACGAAACCGGCGGGGCGCGGCTTGGCCCGGAAGGCCCGCCGTTCGTCGTGCGGATGGTGGAAGAGCGTGCCGCCAGAAGCGACCGCGCTTCCACCGTCGATCGAGGTACTCGCTCAGGCGAACGAGGATTCGCTCTCCCGGGCGAAGGCCGTGCCGATCGCCAGCGACCTCACGATCGAAGCCGCCGCCTCGCGCCCGTCGTGCACCGCGCGCACGACGAGGTCGGCGCCGCGCACGTTGTCGCCGCCGGCGAAGACGCGCGGATTCGTGGTCTGGTACGGCAGGCGGCCGGTGCCGCCGACCTTCAGGCGGCCGCTGTCGTCGACGTCGATGCCGGCATCGATGCACCAGTCGGGAGGGCTCGGGCGGAAGCCGAACGCGACGATGACGACGTCGGCCCTGAGCGTTTCTTCGCTGCCGGCGATCGCTTCGGGGCGCGCGCGGTTGCGGCCGTCGGCGACGAGGCGGGTCTCGACGACGCGCACGCCTTCGACGCGCTCCGATCCGAGCACGTCGAGCGGTTGGCGGTTGAACAGGAAGCGCACGCCTTCCTCGCGCGCGTTCTTCACCTCGCGCCGACTGCCGGGCATGTTGGCTTCGTCGCGGCGATAGACGCAGGTGACGGACGCGGCGCCGAGGCGGATCGCGGTGCGGTTGCAGTCCATGCCGGTGTCGCCGCCGCCGAGCACGACGACGTGCTTGCCGCGCAGGTCGAGCGATGCGTCGCTGCCGGCATCGCTGCCGAGCAGGCGCCGCACGTTGGCGATGAGGAACGGCAGCGCCGGCATCACGCCGGGCAGGTCGTCGCCGGGCAGGCCGGCGGCGACTTCGCGGTAGGCGCCGGTGCCGACGAAGACGGC
>DBMH01000176.1 GCA_002297645.1 Rhodanobacteraceae bacterium UBA703
GTCGACGAGGCGGGCGTGGCCGACGCCGCGCTGGTCGAACCTGCGCGAACCGGCGAAGTCGGTGCAGCCGGTCTCGTCGCCGGCATCGACCAGCGGACTCGACGCGAGCGGCAGCAGCGTCGGCGTCGGGCCACCGTGGTCGCCGAGCTGGCCGTCGAAGCCCGGGCTGACGTCGACCAGGTTCGTGGCGGCGGTGAAGCTGCAGCTGCCGCGCTTGTCCGACACGAGGCTGTAGCCGATGCCGAGCGTGGCCGAATTGTTCTTCGAGCAGTCCGGACCGAAGATCGCCGCGCCGGGGTTGGTCGGATCGACGTTGTAGGCGAACACGGTGTTGCGCACCGCGGACGTCCGGCTGCCGTTGAAGCGCAGGCCGCCGCCGGAGCCGACGCCGTTCGCGTCCGCGTCGGAACGGTTGTGGGCGACGGTGCTGCTGTGCAGCGCGAGTTCGCCCGCCGAGCCGTCGACGTTGATGCCGCCGCCGTTGCCGTAGGCCTCGTTGGCGTCGATCGTCGAATTGCTGATGCGCACGAGCTGCGTGCTGTTGATGCCGCCGCCGGTACCGGAGGTGCCGGTGCCGGTCGCACGGTTGCCGACGATCGCCGAAGCGACGATGTCGAAATTCATGCCGGTCGACGTGCTCACGAGGTTGATGCCGCCGCCGATGCCGGACGAGACGTTGTTCTGGATCAGCACCTCGCGCAGGAAACCGCGCATGCCGACGCCGATGCCGCCGCCGTTGCCGGACGACTCGTTGTCGCGGACTGCGACGCGCTCGGCGCTGAGGAAGCTGTTGCCGCTGTTGCTGAAGATGCCGGCGCCGGACGTGCCCTTCGCGCCGCGGATCGTCAGGTCGGCGAAATGCGCGGTCATGCGTCCCGACGTCCAGCCCGTGAGGGTCGGATCGACATGGAACACGCGATCGAGCGCGTTGCCGTCGACGATCGTGTCGCCCATGCCCGCGCCGTACAGGCCCATCGGCGATTTCAGGTCGAAATCACCGGTGGCGTTGCTGTCTTCGGCTGTGCCGGCCAGTTCGATCCTGTAGGTGCCGGCCGGGATCAGCACGGCGCCCGGCGCCGCGTTCGCGGCCGAGATCGCCTCGCGCAGCGAGCAGTCACCGGCGGCGCAGACCGCCCCGGCGCGATCGCCGGTGCGCGTCACGCGATACAGCGGTGCGGGATCGATCGCGAGTTTCAGCGTCATGTTGCCGGTCGCCGCCGTCGCCCGAGTGACCAGGATCGAATACTCCGTGTTCGGCGCGAGACGCAGGCCGGCAATGCCCGCGGTATTGGCGCTGCCGTCCTGGTTGCCGTTGTCGTTGCAACCGCCGCCGACCAGCTCGAAACGACCGGGCGAACCCGTCCACACGCTGAGCACGCTGTCGTAGCTGGAGCCGAGCGTGTCGATGTTGACGTACTCGGTGTCGGCACCCGTCGTGTAGCTGTACCACACGCCGTTGCCCGGATTGAGTGCGTTCGGAAAGCACGGTGCCGTCGGTTCGTCGCTGTTGAACAGCGCCGTGCCGACGTCGTTCTGCGCGACGCTGTACGGCAGGACGGTGACGGCCGTGCGACCGTCCCAGCGGTCGTTGGGCGCTGCCGCCCAGGCCTGCGTGCACACGAACGTGACGGCGAGCGCCAATGCGCCTCGCCTCGTTGGACTCGCGAACATCTTGGAATAACCCCCGAATTTACTGCAGGAAAAACCCGCCACACCCCGCGGCGGGTCGCGCACGCTAGAGAAAGCCGCACGCATTCCACGTGTGCCGATAGTCATGCCTCCACGGCATGAGCGGCGCGTCGATCCGGAGGTGCCCTCCTCATGAGCTGGCGCAACCCCATGCTGCGATACAGCATTCGCTAAAGCGCTCTGGCGACGCAGAAAGCGTGCATGAAGCGGAAGATCACCGCGATCGGCAATTCCGCCGGCGTCATCCTGCCGAAGGAACGGCTCGCGACGCTGCGCGTCGACAAAGGGGACGGGCTGTACGCGCTCGAAACACCCGATGGCATCAAACTGACGGCGTTCGATCCGGATCTGGCCACACAGGTGGATGTCGCGGAGGCCATCCTGCGCGAAGACCGCGCGGTGCTGCGCAAACTCGTGCAACGATCGTCTGGATCGAGAGAGCGCTGGCGCTCGCCATCGACGACCGGCAATTGGCCGAACACGGCGGCATCGCCGGCGTTCGCGACCTCGCGCGGCTCGAATCGGCTCTGGCGCGCCCGCAGCAAGTCCACGCCGACGGAAACCCGGAGCCGGACCTGGCGGACCTTGCCGCAAGCCTCGCTTACGGCATCGCCCGCAATCACCCGTCCATGGACGGCAACCAGCGCACGCCCCACGTCTGCTATCGCGTGTTCCTCGCCTTGAATGGCACCGAGCTGTTTGCGGCGGACGAGGACAAGTACGTTGCAATGATTGCGCTTGCCGAGGGCCGGCTCACGCAAGCCGATTTCGCCGCGTGGCTGCGCGAACACTGCGCAGCGGAGCGTCGCGCCCGGTCAACGAGCCACGCCCGCGCCGCCTGCGCTGAACCGCTCAGCCGGCGAGGCGGCCGATCAGGTCGTGCTCGTCCGCGTGGATGATCTCGACCTCGGCGAACTGGCCGGGCTTGAGCGCATGGCCGTCGTCGATGCGGACGATGCCGTCGATTTCCGGCGCGTCCGCCTTGGAGCGGGCGACCGCACCTTCCTCGTCGACTTCGTCGACCAGGACCGTCTGGCGCGTGCCGATCCTGCGCGCGAGACGCGATGCGGAGATTTCCGCCTGCACTTCCATGAAGCGTTCGAGTCGCTCCTCCTTGACCTCCTCCGGCACCGCATCCGGCAGCGCGTTCGCTTTCGCGCCGTCGACCGGCGAATAGGTGAACGCGCCGACGCGGTCGAGCTGGGCTTCGCGCAGGAAATCGAGCAGTTCCTCGAACTCGGCTTCCGTCTCGCCGGGGAAGCCGACGATGAAGGTGCTGCGGATCGTCAGGTCCGGACAGGCCTTGCGCCAGGACTGCACGCGCGCGAGCACCTTGTCGACGGCGCCGGGCCGCTTCATCAGCTTGAGGATGCGCGGGCTCGCGTGCTGGAACGGGATGTCGAGGTACGGCAGGATCCGGCCGTCCGTCATCAGCGGGATCACGTCGTCGACGTGCGGATACGGGTACACGTAGTGCAGGCGCGTCCACACGCCGAGTTCGGCGAGCCCCTCGCAGAGGCCGTTCATGCGCGTCTGGTAGGCCCGGCCGCGCCACTCGCGTTCCGCGTACTTCAGGTCGACGCCGTAGGCGCTGGTGTCCTGCGACACGACGAGCAGCTCCTTCACGCCGCCCTTGACCAGCTTCTCGGCCTCGACCAGTACTTCGTCGACCGGGCGCGAGACGAGGTCGCCGCGCATCGACGGGATGATGCAGAACGTGCAACGGTGGTTGCAGCCCTCCGAGATCTTCAGGTACGCGTAGTGCCTGGGCGTCAGCTTGATGCCCTGGGGCGGCACGAGGTCCAGGAACGGATCGTGCTTCGGCGGCAGTGCCTCGTGCACGGCGCTCATCACGCTGGCGTAGTCCTGCGGCCCGGAGATCGAGAGCACGTCGGGATGCGCCTCGCGGATCAGTTCCGCCCGCTTGCCCAGGCAGCCGGTGACGATGACCTTGCCGTTCTCTTCCAGCGCCTCGCCGATCGCGTCGAGCGACTCGGTCACGGCGGCGTCGATGAAGCCGCAGGTATTGACGACCACGACGTCGGCGGAATCGTAACTCGGTACGATGTCGTACCCCTCGACGCGCAGTTGGGTGAGGATGCGTTCGGAATCGACGAGGGCCTTCGGGCAGCCGAGGCTGACGAAGCCGATCTTGGGGTTGCGGCGGGACATGGGAACACCGGGGGATAGTGACAATAGTTTACCGCATTGCAACACCGGCCTCGTGCAGCCGGCGCGCCGGCTTGGCAGAATCCCGCGGTTGCCGGGACGGCCGGGCCTGAAACCCGCTGGCGGATGGCTGACAAAGGGGTATGTCGAGTGACGCCGTACTGCGGTGTGCCCGGACCAGTGGCACGCGTAGCGAAGAGGTTGCTGGCGATCGTCTTCGTCGCGGCCTCGGCGGGCGCGTTCGCCGCCACGCCGATTTCCGATCCCCGTGCCCGGGCCGTCGCCACGGCGCGTGACCTTGCCGTGACCGTACGGGATTCCCTGGCCGCGCCGGTGCCGGGCCTCCTGATCCGCGTCATCGCGGGCGACGCCGGCCAGGCCCGGCTGGCGACCGCGACTGCCCACCTGCTCACCGCATTCGCTGCCGGAGACGTCGCCGACGCGGAATGGGAACGCGCCGCGCGACTCGCCCGGCGGCGCGGGGACGCCGCCGGCTACGGCATGGCGCTCATCCAGCGCGCCGACATCGCGCTCGCCCAGGGCGACTACGCCCGCTGTCTCGAACTGGCCGAAAGGCTCCAGTCGCTCGCGCGGAGGACCGGCAATCCGGAATGGGATGCCGCCGCGGAAAGGAATTTCGGCGTGGTCGCACGGCGGCGCGGCCGCCTCGACAGCGCGATGGCCCACCAGCAGCGATCGCTCGACCTCTATCGCGCGGACGGCAATCCGGTGCGCGCCGCGCAGGCCCTCTCCGACCTCGCCACGGTCCACCGCGACCGCGGCGACCTCGGCAAGGCGCTGGATTCCGCGCTCGAATCGCTCGCCATCCGCGAGAAGGCCGGGGTCAAGGTCGAAATCGCCTATCGCAACATCGCGCTCCTCTATCGCGAAATCGAGGACACCGAGGAAGCACGCCGGTATTTCCGCCGTGCGATGGACGCGGCCGGGACCGTCAATCCCGTCGCCTACGTCACCGTGCTCGGCCCGTTCTCCACGCTGCTCAACGACGTCGGCGACCATCGCGCGGCACAGGCCGCCGCCGAGGAGGCGCTGGCCATCGACACCGTGCTCGGGGATCGCGCGAACCAGGGTTTCGAGCACCTGGAGATCGGTCGCGCTCTGCTCGGCCTGCGCGCCCTGGACGAAGCGGCGTCCGAACTCGAGACCGCCCTCTCGTTCGGCCGCGAACTCGGCCACCGCGAGATCACCGCGCGCGCGCTGCTGCATCTCGCCGAAGTGTCGCTTCGCCGCCGCGACCACGCGGAAGCGCGCGGCCGCCTCGACGAAGCGATCGCCAGCCTCGAAAGCGCCCGGCTCATGCCGCAGCTCGCCCACGCCTACGACCTGCGCGAACAGCTCGCGCGCGCCGAAAGCGACTACCCGACGGCCCTGCGCTTCGCGCACAAGCACGCCACCGAGCGCGAGAACCTGCTCGGCCTGCGTGCCGGACGCCAGCTCGCCATGCTCGAAGCACGCGCGCAACGGGAGCAGGCGGAACAGCGCATCACCCTGCTGGCGAAGGACAACCAGCTGAAAGCCGCGCAGATCGAGAAGCAGAAGCTGCTGCGCCACCTCTACCTGATCTCGCTCGCGGCGCTCGCCGTGCTCCTGCTGCTGGTCGTCTGGCGTTTCCTGTCGGCGATCCGCCACAACCGCGTGCTCGCCACGACCAACGCCGAAATCGAGCGCCAGCGCATCGCGCTGGATGCGGCCAACCGCCTGCTCGAACGCCGCGCGCTGGACCTGCAGCACGCCGCCATCACCGACTCGATGACCGGCGCAGCCAATCGCGGGCACGCCTTCGATCGACTCCAGCGGATGATCGAGGACAGCCGCTCGTCGGGAAGCGACCTGGCCTGCCTGCTGGTCGACTTCGATCATTTCAAGCAGATCAACGATGCGCACGGTCACCTGTTCGGCGACGACGTCCTCGTCACCGGCGTCGTCGCCATGCGCGAATGCCTCGAGCCCGACGACCTGATCGGCCGCATCGGCGGCGAGGAGTTCGTGATCGCGCTGGCGGGACGGAGCGGCGCCGAGGCCGACACGCTCGCCGAGCGCCTGCGCGAGCGGGTTTCCGCGACGCTGTCCGCGCAGTGGCCGCCGCTGCGCGGGATGGCGACAGTCAGTATCGGTATCGCGACGCTCGGAGCGCTGTCCCAGGAGCCGTCGGTCAAGGCCTTGCTGGAAGCCGCGGACGCGGCGCTCTACGCCGCGAAGCGCGGCGGGCGCAATCGCGTCCGCCGCCTCGCCTGAAAATCCGCGAGCCGCCCGCCACGACGGTCACCGCCTCGGACTAGAATCGGGCGCATGAGCGATTCCGAGCCCTGTTGCCCCGTCATCCTCGTCCCCGGCATCAAGGGCACCGAGCTGACCGACGAATACCCGACCGATCGCGAAGCGGTCTGGTCGGTGTCGAACAGCCTGCGCGGCGATTTCAAGCGTCTCGCCCTGCATCCCGACGACCGCCGCTACGAACGCATCGAACCGGCGCGCGTCGCCCCTGGGCCGCTGTTCAACCTGATCTACGAGCAGTTCCTGACCAGCCTGCGGCACGAACTGTCGCCGACGGAGGATCGCCCGACGCCGGTGTTCGCGTTCTCCTACGACTGGCGGCGCGCGCTCGGCGACATCCAGGCGCAGCTCGACACGTTCATCGACGAAGTCATCGCGCGCACGCTGCTGCTGCGCCACTACTTCGGATCCGGCTATCGCCGCCGGCCGCGCGTGCATCTGGTCGGACACTCCATGGGAGGACTCGTCATCGCCGGCTACCTCGCGCAGTACGGCGGCGACCGGATCGGCAAGGTCGCGACGCTCGCCACGCCGTTCCGCGGAGCGCCGAACGCCGTGCTCTCGATCGCCACCGGCCAGGCGTCGATGACGTCGGTCGACGCCAGCCCGGCCGAACGCGAAGTGGCCCGCCTGCTGCCGTCGGTCTACCACCTGCTGCCGAACTACGACGGCGCGCTCGCGTGGCCGCAGGGTCTCGCGCGCGGCTTCTACAAGCCATTGGCCTGGCAGCCGAGCGTGTACCAGACCATCGCCGAGTACATCCGCCTGTACTCGCGGCGCGATCCGGCCGAGACCGCCGTCCTGCCGGACCGTATCGCGGATGCGGCGACGATCCTGCGCGCGATGCTCGCCGAGGCGCAGAAGCACCGCGACGAGGTCGAAACGCTGGACCTGGGCAAGGCCGGTCTGTCCGACCGGGACTGGCTCTGCGTCGCCGGCATCGGCGAGCCGACCGTGGACCGCATCGTCGCGACGACCGTGCCGCTGCCGGACCCGGCGGCGTTCGCCAAGGCCGCGGTCTTCGACGGCGGCAAGGCGATCCAGATCGACCTGCTCGCTTCCGTGCCGGTCGACGACTACGACCCGGCTGCCCCGGAGAAAACGGGCGTCCGCACCGGCGACGCCACGGTGCCGCTCGCCGGCGCGACGCCGGCTTTCCTGCCGTACGAATCGCTCGTCGCCGTCACGCGCCACCACTATGCCTGGTGGGAGATCGGCGACCGCCTGGTCAACGGCCTCGTCGACCTTCACGCCGCCTTGCCGCGCATGAACGCGGTGCAGTCGATGGTCGTCGGGCACTTCCTCGGCAACGGCGTCCGCTCGATCAAGGCCCTGCCGCCGCCGGGTATCGCGGCGAAGGACTGGACACCGCCGATCGCCGGTCTGGTGCCCGGTTGAGACGCCATGGCCGATCGCGCCGCGAAACCGCTCGGGCACCGGGACGCTCCGCCCTGCTGGGCACGAGGATGCCCGGCGCGGGCGAGAGAGCGCAGCACCACCCTCGTTTTCCCGCGATCCGCGGCAGGATGCCGGGCTTCGCGAATCCGCCAGAAGAGGAGCCCCGCATGGGACAGCACATCCGCCTGAACACGACCCGCATGCAATGCATCGGAGCCTACCTCGCCAAGGCGCAGGGCACACCGAAAGGCGGCCTCGTCGTCGTGCAGGAGATCTTCGGCGTCAACGCCCACATGCGCGATGTCGTCGACCGCTACGCCGCGCTCGGCTACACCGCGATCGCGCCGGCCTTCTTCGACCACGTCGAGAGCGACGTCCAGCTCGGCTACGACGAGGCCGGCTTCGCGCGCGGACGCGAGCTCGTCGGCGAGATCGGTTTCGACCTCGCCCTCGACGACGTCGCCAGCGCCGCCGAAGCGATTTCGTCGGCCGGCAGGATCGGCTGCGTCGGCTATTGCTGGGGCGGTACCGTCGCCCTGCTTGCAGCGATCCGCCTCGGCATGCCGGCCGTCAGTTACTACGGCGCGCGCAACACCGCGTTCCTCGACCGCGCACCGAAGGCGCCGGTGCAGTTCCATTTCGGCGAGCGCGACGCGTCGATTCCGCCTGAAGCGGTGGCGCGGCACCGCGAGGCCCTGCCCGACGCGGAGGTCTACACCTATCCGGCCGGCCATGCGTTCAACCGCGACGTGGATCCCAGGGCCTATGATGCGGCGAGCGCGAAACTCGCGCTCGAACGCGCCCTCTCCTTCTTCGACCGCCATCTCGCCCAGCCCTGATGTCCTTTCCACTCGATCCACGACTCGCCGCCGATACCCTCCCGATCGGCGAACTGCCGCTCTCGCGCCTGCTGCTGATGAACGATGCGCGCTGGCCGTGGCTGATCCTCGTGCCGCGCATCGCCGGCGCGCGCGAACTGATCGACCTCGACGGCGACGACCGCACCGCCCTGATGGACGAGCTCACCCGGGTCGGCCGCACACTCGAATCCCTGCTGCAGCCGGACAAGCTCAACGTCGCCGCGCTCGGCAACGTCGTCTCGCAGTTGCACGTGCACGTGATCGCGCGCTACGCGACGGATGCGGCGTGGCCAAACCCGGTCTGGGGCCGCGGCGAGCGCGTCGCCTACACCGAGGCCGAGTCTTCGGCGCGCATCGCCGGACTGCGTACCGCGCTGAAGGACCTGCTTGCGTGATCGGCGCCGACGCCGCCGGCTTCTCGATCGAGCCCGTCGGCGAAACGATGCTCCTGCTGCGCTTCGGCGACCAGGTCGACATCGAGGTCAACGCGCGCGTGCACGCGGCGGCCGAAACGCTGCGCCGCGTCGAGATGCCCGGCCTCGTCGACGTCGTGCCGGCCTACGCCACGCTCGCGCTGCACTACGACGCCGCGTTCTGGGCCGGACGCGACGGCGAGCCGCCGTGGAAGCATCTCGCCGGCACGCTGGAGGTGGTGTTCGCGACGACGGCGCCGGCCGACACCGGCAGCGATCGCTGCATCGAGATCCCGGTCTGCTACGGCGGCGAGCACGGCAGCGACCTCGACGCCGTCGCCGCACATGCCGGGCTCGACGCCGATGCGGTGATCGCGCGCCACAGCGCCGCCGACTACCGTGTCGCGATGCTCGGCTTCGCTCCGGGATTCCCGTACCTGCTCGGCCTCGATCCCGCGCTGCACATGCCGCGCCGTGCCCAGCCGCGCACGCGGGTGCCGGCAGGCTCGGTCGCCATCGGCGGCGCGCAGACCGGCATCTATCCGTCGGCGCTGCCGGGCGGATGGCAACTGATCGGCCGCACCCCGTTGCGGCTGTTCGACGCCGGACGCGAAACGCCCTCCCTGCTCCTGCCGGGCGATCGCGTGCGCTTCCGCGCGATCGACGCGACCGAATTCGCGCGGCTGGCGGAATCCGCCGCATGAGCGTGGCCGTCCTGAAGCCCGGCCTGCTGACGACCGTGCAGGATCGCGGCCGTTTCGGCTGCGGCGCGCTCGGCGTCGGCCAGGCCGGGCCGATGGACGAGGTCGTACACCGCCTCGCCAATGCACTCGTCGGCAATCCCGACGACGCAGCCGCGCTCGAGATCACCCTGATCGGCCCGCGCCTGCGCTTCGACGCGGACGCGACGATCGCCCTTGCCGGCGCGGAGTTCGACGCGCGCATCGACGGCATCCCGCTTACGCCGTGGCGGCCCGTCCGCGTGAAAGCAGGCAGCGTGCTCGACGGCGGCCGCGCGCTTCGCGGCGCTCGCGCCAGCCTCGCGGTCGCCGGCGGCTTCCACGCGAAAAGCGTGCTCGGTTCCGTCGCGACCGACGTGAATGCGGGATTCGGAACACCGCTGCGCGCGGACGACACCCTCGCCTTCACGGGAACGGACCCGGTCTTCGTGAAGCATCCGGCGTGGTCGCTCGATCCGCGTCCATGGTTCGATACGGACGCGTCGAAACCCGTCCGCCTGATCCGCGGGCGCCATTTCGACGTGCTCACCGCTGCTTCGCGCAGCGCGCTGTTCGGGGCGGAATTCCGCATCGCCGTCGAATCCAATCGCGTCGGCTACCGCCTCGACGGCCTCCGCCTCGAACTCGTGCGACCGGTCGAGATCGTCAGCGAGCCGCTCGCCTTCGGTGCGCTGCAGCTTCCCCCGGGGGGACAGCCGATCGCCCTGATGGCCGAGCATCCCGTCACCGGCGGCTATCCGCGCATCGGCCAGGTCGCCGCGATCGACCTGCCACGCCTCGCGCAACGCCGGCCCGGCGATCCGCTGCGCTTCGAGGAAATCGACCTCGACGAGGCGCAAACACGCTATCTTCGCCGCGAACGCGAGCTGGCACGCCTGCTCGACGCGATCACGACAAGACTGGCATGAAGGGCACCCCCATCGACCTCAACAGCGACATCGGCGAATCCTTCGGTGCCTGGCGCATGGGCGACGACGAGGGCGTGCTCGCCCACGTCACCTCGGCGAACATCGCCTGCGGATTCCATGCCGGCGATCCGGACACGATGCGCCGCACCGTGGAGCTCGCCGTCCGCCACGACGTCGCGATCGGCGCGCATGTGTCCCTTCCGGACCTGCAGGGCTTCGGCCGGCGCGAGATGAAGATCACCGCCAACGAAGCCTACGCGCTGACGCTGTACCAGACCGGCGCCCTTGCCGCCTTCGTGCGCGCCGCCGGTCGGCGCCTGCGCCACGTCAAGCCGCACGGAGCGCTCTACAACATGGCGGCGCGCGATGCGGCGCTCGCCGACGCGATCGCCGCGGCCATGCGCGATTTCGACGCGGCGCTGGTCCTCGTCGGCCTCGCCGGCAGCGAGTTGACGCGCGCCGGCGAACGCGCCGGCCTCGCCGTCGCGCACGAAGCCTTCGCCGACCGCCGCTACGAAGCCGACGGTTCGCTGACACCCCGGCGCGAAGCCGATGCCGTCATCGAGGACGTCGACGCAGCCGTGGCGCAGGCGCTCGCGATCGCCACGCGCGGCGAGGTCACCGTGCGCGAAGAGGGAACGATCCGCCTGCGTGCCGACACGATCTGCGTGCACGGCGACCGGCCCGGCGCCGGTGCGTTCGCCGCGCGCTTGCGTGCGGCGCTGGCCGCGGCAGGTATTTCCGTCACCGCTGTCGACGGCACGAAGATCTCCACATGAACTACTGGCCCCTGCTCGGCGTCGCCGTCGTCGTGGCCGGCTTCGTACTGAAGCGCAATCCCCTGCTCGTGGTCGTCATGGCTGGACTCGTCAGCGGCCTCGCCGCCGGCATGGGAGTCGGCGACCTGCTCGCGCTGATCGGCAACTCCTTCGTCAGCAACCGCGCGCTGCTGCTGTTCGTGCTGACCCTGCCGGTCATCGGCCTGCTCGAACACCACGGCTTGCGCGAACGCGCGCAGGACTGGATCGCGGGCTTCCGCTCGATGACGCTGGCGCGGCTGCTGATTTCCTACCTGGGCCTGCGCCAGCTCCTGTCGATGTTCGGCCTGATCGACCTCGCCGGCCATGCACAGACCGTGCGCCCGCTGCTCGCCCCGATGAGCGAAGCCGCCGCGGCGAAGGACGGCGAAGCACGGGACGAGACCACGGACGAGCGCATCCGCGCACTCGCCGCGGCCACCGACAACGTCGGACGCTTCTTCGGCGAGGACGTATTCCTTGCCTTCGGGGCCGTGCTGCTGATCCAGGGCTTCTACGAGCGCCAGGGCATCCACCTCGAACCGCTCGCGATCGCGCTGTGGGCGCTGCCGACGGCGATCGCGGCCTTCGTGATCCATGCCGTCCGCATCGTCTGGTTCCAGCGAACGCTGCGGCGAAGCAGCGCCCGTGAAAGAACCCGCCGCGGAGGAACGCCTCCCGATCCTGGCGCCCCGGAACGTTCGCAGGAGGGGACGCCGTGATCCAGGTCGAATACGTCTACTGGCTCGTCGGCGCCTTCCTGCTCGTCGCCGCGGGGATGAACGCACGCGAGCGGCACTGGCCGAAGGCCGCCTTCTGGCTGGTGCTGTCGAGCGCCTTCCTGCTCGGCGACTTGGTGCAGCTCGCCACGGCCGAGGGGCTGCGCTGGCCGGCGCAGGCGATGGGGCTCGGCGTGATCGCGCTGGGTGTGCTCGCGGCGAGGGGCTCCCTCCAGACGCGAGCCTCCAGCGAAGAGCGGCATCGCGAGACACCCGCGCCGGTCGGCAACCGACTGTTCGCCCCGGCGCTCGCGATTCCACTGGCGACGCTGGCTCTGGTGCTGGTCGCGCCGTACCTCCGCTGGGGCGACACGCCCCTGCTGGACGGCTCCCACCTGACCCTGGTCTCGCTCGGCCTCGCCTGCGTCATCGCGCTCGCGTACGCGCAGCGCACGACGCGTTCGAACCTGTCGCAGTCGCTGGCGCAAGGGCGGCGCCTGCTCGACACCGTCGGCTGCGTCGCGTTGCTGCCGATGTTGCTGGCCACCCTCGGCAGCGTGTTCGCGGCGACCGGTGTCGGCGATGCGATCGCGGCGATCGTCGGTGCGGTGATCCCGACCGACAGCCGCATCGCCTGCCTCGCCGCGTTCGCCCTCGGCATGGTGCTGTTCACCGTGATCATGGGCAACGCGTTCGCCGCATTCCCGGTCATGATGGCCGGCATCGGCCTGCCGCTGCTGGTGCTGCAGCACGGCGCGCAACCGGCCGTGCTCGGCGCGATCGGCATGCTCACGGGCTATTGCGGCACGCTGCTGACGCCGATGGCGGCGAACTTCAACATCGTGCCCGCGGTGCTGCTCGAACTGCGCGACCAGTACGGCGTGATCCGCGCGCAGGTTCCAACCGCGCTCGCGCTGCTGGCCGTGAACTTCCTTCTGATGGGGTGGCTGGCGTTCCGGTGAGCGGAATGCATCCTGCCGCGAGACCGTCCTCGAGGCCACGCGGACCTCGTCGGCGAGGAGCGACCGGTCCAGGCACTCGCTCGCGGCCGTGCGGCGTGTTCGTCTGCGGAACGTTTGCCGACACACGCCCCGGAACCGCAAGCGGCGGCTGGACAGGGTTTCGCGCAGCGGCAATTCTTGCACCCTTCCACGCCACGCCATCCGCTCGCCATGACCGACAAGCCCACCATCCTGCTGACCGGTTTCGAAGCCTTCGGCGGCGAACACATCAATCCGTCGCGCGAGATCGTCCTCTCGCTCGACGGCGAGTTCATCGGCGCGCATCGCGTCGTCGGAGCGATCCTGCCGGTGGCGTTCGCGCCGACGCTGCCGCTGATGGAAGCGCTGCTGGAAGAACACGCCCCGCGGATCGTGGTCGCGCTCGGTCAGGCCGGCGGGCGCGGCGAACTGTCACTGGAACGGGTGGCGATCAACCTGGTCGACGCGCGCATCCCCGACAACGACGGCGACCAGCCGATCGACGAGGCGGTGGTCACCGACGCACCGGGCGCCTACTTCTCCAGCCTGCCGCTGAAGGCGGTGCAGTCGCACCTGCGCTCGATCGGGATTCCGTCCGCGCTGTCGTTCACGGCCGGCAGCTTCGTGTGCAACCAGGTGTTCTTCGCGCTGGCGCACCTGTGCGCGACGCGATGGCCGGCGACGCGCGCTGGATTCGTGCACGTGCCCTGGCTGCCGGAACAGGCCGCGCGTCATCCGGGCCAGCCCAGCATGGCGCTGGAAACGATGATCGCCGGCGTGCGTGCCGTACTCGAATGCACGATCGCGACCGCGGCGGACCTTCGCATCGCCGGCGGGACGACGTGCTGATGCCGCGTGGTTCCCGCGATCGTTCCTGATCGCCGCATTGCCGGGCGCTCCGCTCCGGTCCCTGACAGACTTCCGGCCGGCGGAGAACCCGGAGAAGCCGACCGCGCGCCTCCGGCTCAGCAGCCCTTGCCGGCCTCGTCTTCCGGCGTGACCTCGAGGATGACCTCGCCGGTGGCCGCGAACGGCAGGCGGGTCTTGACCGCATCGGTGGCGTAGTAGAAGCCGCCCTTGGTCGGGGCCTTCACCGCCTCGCGCAGCTCCGTCTCGTAGGATTTGCCGATCGCGTCCGGCGTGGTCGCGAGCGCGAAGCGGCGCACCTGGTCGAGCGTGACGCAGGCGAGCAGGCGCGTGCGGCGGAACGGGCGGATGTCCAGGTTCAGCGGCTTGGCCTCGACCGGCGCGCGCACGGTCCCGTCGTCGCCGAGCACGTAGAGCAGCGGCTTGAGCACCACCTTGCCGCGCCCTTCCGGGTTGCGCAGGGCGAGCACCTGCAGGCGAACGGCGGCGTGGTCGAGATGCTCAGGCAGCTCGATCAGGCGATAGCGGCTCGTTCCCTTCGGGAAATCGCGCTGCGGGGCGTCGTCCCGGATGTGCACGCGCATCGGCTGCCCGGTCGGCAACTTGATCTCGCCGGCGGCGGGCGCCTCGACCACGGCCGGAGCCGGATGGCCCTTGCCGAACAGCCGCTCCTTCCACTCCGAGAACGTCTCGCCGATGAAACCCAGCGGGCCAGTGGCGAGAGCGTCCGTGGCCACGACGGCCAGGGCGGCGAGGACGAGCATTCGGAAACGGATCATTCGACGTCCGGAAAGCGGAACGCGCCGGAAAACCACGGCGCGCTCCATGGGCGGGCACGGCGCGGCTGCGCCGCCCAGCGGGCGGGACGCGTCGGCGCGTCCCGCGACGGATCAGTGGTGTTCCGCCTGCGCTTCGGCAGCCGGCGCGGGGTCCGGCTTGTTCTCGATCGGCGGCGGCGGCGGGGTCGGCGCCTCCGGCGGCAGGTCGATGGACTTCAGCTCGCGGCCGTCCTGCTCGAACGCCTTCAGCTTCAGCGCGCGCGCGATCGAACCGATGATCTTGCGCTGCTCGTCGGTGCCGCCGCGCTTGAGCACGATGCCGGTGATGCCGTCGGTGTCGCGCAGATCGCCGATGTAGCCGTAGAGCTCGGCCTTGCCCAGCGTCGCGCCGTCGATCGAGTAGCGATCGTTCTTCTCCGGCTTGACCTGGGCGTTGCCGTCACGGATGTCCGAGCGCGCGAACGCGCCGGAAGCCGCCACCATTCCGACGGCCAGCAGCAGGCCGCGCACAAAATTCTTCATCGTCTTCGCTCCGTACGTTGTCTCGGGATCCGGCGTCATTCCGCCGCTTTGCCGCTGGCCTGCAGTTCGCTGATCACGCCGCTCTCGTCCACGTAGGCCTTGAAGCCCATCTTGCCGGCGATGCGGACCAGGGTCGCGAGATGCTCCTTCTTGACCTTCTGCTTCTCACCGCGCTTCAGCAGCACGGTCGACAGCGGCAGATGCTCTTCCTGGCGGTAGCGGAACGCGCTTTCGAGGTCCATCGAGGTCAGCGGTGCGCCGTCGAAATCGAACTGGTTGTCCTTGTCGGCGATCAGCGTCACGTCGAAACCGGCGGGGATGTTGGCCGCCTGCGTGACGACGCCGTCCGGCTTCGAACCGCCGAACATCCCGCACGCGGACAGCAGTACCGCCGCCAGCGCCAATGCCGCCATCCTCGCCGGACGGACCATCGAATTGCTCCGCATGATTGGTTCTGCTCCGCGTATTTGCCAGACCGGCAAGCCTACCACCGCCGCGAGGGGCCGGTAAGCCGCCGTTGGCGCGCGTTCACGCGTGCGGCAGGGTCACGCCGGTCTGGCCCATGTACTTGCCCCCGCGGTCCTTGTAGCTGACCTCGCAGTCCTCGTCAGACTCGAGGAACAGCATCTGCGCCACGCCCTCGTTGGCGTAGATCCGCGCCGGCAGCGGCGTGGTGTTGGAGAACTCCAGCGTGACGTGCCCCTCCCACTCCGGCTCCAGCGGCGTCACGTTCACGATGATGCCGCAGCGGGCGTAGGTGCTCTTGCCGAGACAGATCGTCAGCACCTTGCGCGGGATGCGGAAGTACTCGACGGTGCGCGCCAGGGCGAACGAGTTCGGCGGGATGATGCAGACGTCGGACCGGACGTCGACGAAGCTGCGCTCGTCGAAGTGCTTCGGGTCGACGATGGTCGAGTTGATGTTCGTGAACACCTTGAACTCGTCCGCGCAGCGGACGTCGTAGCCGTAGCTGGAGGTGCCGTAGGAGATCAGGCGATCGCCGCCGTTGCGCTTGACCTGCCCCGGCTCGAACGGGTCGATCATGCCCTCGTGCTCGGCCATGCGGCGGATCCACTTGTCGCTCTTGATGCTCACGGGCTCTCCGATGCGCGCCGGGAAAAGGGACGCGATTCTAGCGCGTGCCGGCGCGGGCGGACCGGCGCGGATCAGAACGTCAGGTAGCGGACGATCTTCCAGGCTCCGCCGGCGTCGGCCTGCCACACCGCCAGGAAGTACCCGCTGTTGGAACTGGCCTGCCCCGGCGTGTGCTCGACCGTGTAGTTGCCGTGTCCCCAGACGTGGACGAGGTTGCCGGAGGTCGCGATGCCGTCGTCGACGATTTCCCCGTCGAGGATCGGCGGAGCGTGCTGGAACGCCTCGCGGTAGTAGCGTTCGATCGCCGCGCGACCGTTGATCGCCTTGCCGCCCGCGGTGACGAGCGTACCGTTCTCGGCGAAGGGAGCGGCCATGGCGGCCGCGTCGCGCGTGCGCATCGCGCCCGGCCACGCGGTGTTCGCTTCGGTGATCGCGGGCTGCACGGCGGAGATCAGCGCGGCATCGGCCTGGCCGCCCGCTCTGGCCCGGTGCGCGGGCGTCGGTGCCGCCGCGCAGCCGGCGGCGAGCAGCGACACGGACAGGACGGCAGCGCCGGCGAGGAACCGCGGATTCGACGTCATGAGTTCTGCACCACGATCTTCGGGAACTGGATCGCCTTGTTGCGCGCGCGCAGCGACAGCCGCGCCGCGGCGTTGCGCGCGATCTCCCGATAGCGCGCCGCGAGGTCGGAATCGGGCATCGCCGCGACCGTCGGCGTTCCGCCGTCGGCCTGCTCGCGGATGCGGATGTCGAGCGGCAGGCTGCCGAGCAGCGGAACGCCGTACTGTGCCGCCATGCGCGCACCACCGCCTGCGCCGAAGATGTGTTCTTCGTGGCCGCAGTTCGAGCATACGTGCGTGGCCATGTTCTCGATGATGCCGAGCGTCGGCACGTTGACCTTCTCGAACATCTTCAGCGCCTTCCTGGCGTCGAGCAGCGCGATGTCCTGCGGCGTCGTGACGATGACGGCGCCGGACACGGGAATGCGCTGGCACAGCGTGAGCTGGATGTCGCCGGTGCCGGGCGGCAGATCGATGACGAGGTAGTCGAGGTCGGACCAGTTGGTCTCGCCGAGCATCTGCTGCAGGGCCTGCGTCGCCATCGGCCCGCGCCAGATCATCGCGGTGTCCTCCTCGATCATCAGGCCGATCGACATGGCCTGGATGCCGTGCGCGAGCTTCGGTTCGATGCGCTTGCCGTCCTTCGTGTCCGGCTTCCCCTCGAGGCCGAGCATGCGCACCTGGCTCGGGCCGTAGATGTCCGCGTCCAGCACGCCGACGCTGGCGCCTTCGGCCTTCAGCGCCAGCGCGAGGTTGGCCGACACGGTGGACTTGCCGACGCCGCCCTTGCCGGACGCGACCGCGATGACGTTCTTGACGCCCGGCAACGGCGTCAGGCCGTGCTGCACCTCGTGCGCGAACACGCGCGAGGACACGCTGACCGCCGCGTGCCCGATGGACGGGTCCGCCGCCAGGGCCTGCTTCACCGCGTCGGCCATTGCCGCCTGCACGCCGAGCGCGGGATACGGCAGCAGCAGGTCGACGGAAACGTCGTTGCCGGATGCGCCGACGCCGCGCAAGGCGCCGCTGCTGACGAGATCGCTGCCGGTGTGCGGATCGACGATGCCGGAGAGGATCTCCCGGACGCGGGTTTCAAGAGGACTGGTCATTGGCTTGCGACGGGGAATGACGGAAGGGAACGGGGAAACCCGGATTATGCCAGCAGCTCCGCTGCGGCGTGCCTTGACGGAGCCCCGCCGCGGCGGCAACGTTCCGCATCCGACTCACCACGGGGAGAGCATCATGTTCAAGCTGCGTTTCGCCGCACCCTTCGTCCTCGGCCTCGCGATGGCCGCGCCCGCGCTGGCCGCCGATGACCTTTCGCCAGTGGGAACCTGGACGACGTTCACTGACGACCACAAGCCCAAGTCCCATGTCGAGATCTTCGATGAAGGCGCCACGTTGAACGGAAAGGTCGTCGAAATCATGATTTCCGACAAAGGCCCGAATCCAGTCTGCGATGCCTGCTCGGGCGAGGAGCAGAACAAGCCGATTCTCGGCATGACGATTCTCAAGGGATTCAAGAAAACCGGCGATGACCTCTGGGAGGGCGGCACTTGCCTCAAGCCGCAGAACGGCAAGCTCTACAAGTGCAAGATGCATCTCATCGATGGCGGGAAGAAACTCGAAGTGCGCGGATTCATCGGCTTTTCGCTGCTGGGCGAAACGCAGGTGTGGGAGCGCAAGTCGCCGTAGCACCTCTTCCCTCGGCATTCCCGGCATCGCTCGACCGGCGCCGGGAATTCCCTTTGCCACACAGGACGCTCGCGAGCCGCCCTGGCTCCGCTTCCGTCTCGCTGAACCGGCAAGCGCGAACCGCTAGACTCAGGCATTCCCCTGCCGCTTTCAGCCCGCCATGCTGCGCTGGTTCGAATCGCTGATCGAGGTATTCGCGGATTCGCCGCAGGCGACTCCGCCGCGCGGCGTGCTGCGCTTCTACCTGTTCCACCTGCGCCCGGTCTGGCGCGTCTTCGCCGGCGCCTGCGTCGCCGGCCTGCTGCTCGCGCTGGCCGAAGTCATGATGTTCGGCTACCTGGGCCAACTGATCGACCTGGTCAGCGCCGGCAACCCCGACGGATTCTTCCGCGAGCACGCCGGCGTGCTGGCCTGGATGGTCTTCGTGGTGCTGGTCGCCCGGCCGCTGCTGCTCTGGCTGCACTGCCTGTTCATCAACCAGGCGATCGCGCCGAGCCTCGACAACCGCGTGCGCTGGCTGAGCCACCGCCACGTCGCGCGGCAGAGCCTGGGCTTCTTCCAGAACGACTTCGCCGGACGCATCGCCAACCGGGTAATGCACACCGGCGACTCGCTGCGCGAATCGGCGGTGCAGATCGTCGACGCGATCTGGTACGTGCTCATCTACACCACCAGTGCGCTCGTGCTGTTCGCGCAAGCCGATGCATGGCTGGTCGCGCCGCTGCTGCTCTGGCTGGCCGTCTACGTCGGCATCCTCGCCTGGTTCGTTCCGCGCACCAAGGAACGCTCGTGGCGCGCGTCCGAAGCGCGCTCGAAGCTGATGGGCCGGCTCGTCGACGGCTACGGCAACATCCTCACGCTGAAACTGTTCGCGCACGCGGATCGCGAGGACGCCTACGTGGCCGAGGCGGTACGCGAGCAGGTCGCGGCGAGCCGCCGCATGACGCGCCAGGTCACCGGCATGGATACCTCGATCTCGATCGTCAACGGCTTCATGATCGTCGGCACGGCCGCGCTGGCGACCTGGCTGTGGACCCGCGGCGCGGTCACGGCCGGCGCGATCGCGCTGAGCACGGGCCTGACGATCCGCATCCACAACATGTCCGGCTGGATCATGTGGGTGGTCAACGGCATCTTCGAGAACATCGGCACGGTGCAGGACGGCATCGAGACGATCTCGCAGCCGCGCGATATCGTCGACGCACCCGGTGCGCCGGAACTCGCCGTGCGTGCCGGCGCGGTCGAGTTCCACGACATCCACTTCCACTACGGCCAGAAAGGCGGCGTGATCTCCGGACTCGACCTCTCGATCCGCGCCGGCGAGAAGATCGGCCTGGTCGGGCCGTCCGGCGCCGGCAAATCGACCCTGGTCAACCTGCTGCTGCGCCTGCACGACCTCGAAGGCGGCCGCATCGCGATCGACGGCCAGGACATCGCGGCGGTGACGCAGGAAAGCCTGCGCGGCCAGGTCGGCATGGTCACGCAGGACACCTCGCTGCTGCATCGTTCGATCCGCGACAACCTGCTGTACGGCCGCCCCGATGCCGGCGACGCCGCGCTGGCCGATGCCGTGCACCGCGCGCGTGCCGACGAATTCATCCCGCTGCTCGCCGACGGCGACGGCCGCCGCGGCTACGACGCGCATGTCGGCGAACGGGGCGTCAAGCTCAGCGGCGGCCAGCGCCAGCGAATCGCGATCGCGCGCGTGCTGCTGAAGGACGCGCCGATCCTCGTGCTCGACGAGGCGACCTCGGCGCTCGATTCCGAAGCCGAAGCGGCGATCCAGGACAGCCTCGACGACCTGATGCAGGGCAAGACCGTGATCGCGATCGCGCACCGCCTGTCGACGATCGCGCGCATGGACCGCCTCGTCGTGATGGACAAGGGACGCATCGTCGAATCGGGCACGCACACCGAGCTGCTCGCCCACGAGGGCCTGTACGCGCGGCTGTGGGCGCGCCAGACCGGCGGCTTCGTCGCCGCCGAGGCAGACGCGGAAGCGTAAGGCGGGTTTCTCGCAGAGGCGCAGAGAAGGACCCGGTCTCCACGAACCTCTTTCCCCGGCGTTCTCCGCGACTCCGCGAGAGAGGCTTCTCCCCGGCGCCGCGACGCACGCAATGCCGAATGCACGGGAACCTCAAGACGCCCCGTCATCCCCGCGAACGCCGGAATCCACGTTGACTTTCCTCCAGTGCGACAAGAGCAGAATGGCTTCCCGCTTCCGCGGGAATGACGACGACTTTCGCCGGTTCAAGGCGAGTTTCCCGCAGAGAACGCAGGGGCTCACGGGCCGCGGCAGCCTGTTCTTCCATGGCGTTCTCCGCGCCTCCGCGAGAGGCACCTTCGTTAAGCCCCCCGGCCTCATGCGATAATTCCGCTTTGCAGCAACGCAGCGGAACCCACGACGCATGAGCGCGCCGGCCCCGAAACAGATCCTCGCCACCCACGCCCTGCCCTACGCCAATGGGCCATTGCACATCGGCCACCTGCTCGGCTACATCCAGACCGACGTGTGGGTGCGTGCGAAGCGCATGGCCGGCGACACGGTGCATTTCGTCGCCGCCGACGACGTGCACGGCACGCCGATCATGCTCGCCGCGGAAAAGGCCGGAATGACGCCCGAGGCCTTCATCCAGGGCATCTATGACAGCCACGTGCGCGACTTCGCCGACTTCGGCGTCGCGCACGACTTCTACTACACGACGCATTCGCCCGAGAACCGCGAACTCGCCGAGCTGGTCTACACGCGCCTGCGCGAAGGCGGCCACATCGCCGTGCGCTCGATCCGCCAGCTCTACGATCCGGTGCGGCAGATGTTCCTGCCCGACCGCTACGTCAAGGGCATCTGCCCGAACTGCGGATCGCCGGACCAGTACGGCGACAACTGCGAAGTCTGCGGCGCCACCTATGCCCCGACCGACCTCAAGGATCCGCGATCGGTGCTGTCCGGTGCGACACCGGAGCTGCGCGATTCGGAGCACTACTTCTTCAAGGTCGGCGACTTCACCGAACTGCTGAAGGACTGGCTCGCCGGCAAACTGACGCACGGCGAAGCCGTCGTGCATTCCTCGGTCGCGGCCAAGCTGAAGGAATGGCTCGACGCTGACGGCGGCGTGCGCGACTGGGACATCTCGCGCGACGCACCGTATTTCGGCTTCCCGATCCCCGACGCGCCGGGCAAGTTCTTCTACGTCTGGCTCGACGCGCCGATCGGCTACCTCGCCAGCTTCAAGAAATACTGCGCCAGCGACGCCGGCGCGAAGAACGGCCTCAATGCCGCGTCGTTCGACGCGTTCATGCAGACCGCCGACGCCGGCTTCGACGCGAACGCGGAGATGCACCACTTCCTCGGCAAGGACATCGTGAACTTCCACGGCCTGTTCTGGCCGGCGATGCTGAAGGGCGCCTCCTTGCGCACGCCGAATGCGCTGCACGTCAACGGCTATCTCACCGTCAACGGCGAGAAGATGTCGAAGTCGCGCGGCACCTTCGTCATGGCGCGCACCTATCTCGACGCCGGCCTCGACGCCGACTGGCTGCGCTACTACTTCGCGACGATGCTGACCGCCGCGCCGGTCGATCTCGACCTCGACCTCAAGGCGTTCGAGGAGCGCGTCAACTCGCACCTCGTCGGCAAGTGGGTGAACATCGCCAGCCGCTGCGCCGGCTTCGTGCACAAGTTCTTCGACGGACGCCTCGCCGCAACGCTGCCGGAACGGGAGATCTCGCTGTACGACGCGGCGGCGGCGAAGCTCGCCGACTGCGCCGTGCTGTATTCGGCCTGCGACTATGCCGCCGCCACGCGCCGCATCATGGAGGTCGCGGACGAGGCGAACGCCTACGTCGCCGAGAAGGCACCGTGGCTGCTCGCCAAGGACGAGGGAAAACGCGAGGAACTGCATGTCGCATGCACGCTGGCGCTGAACTATTTCCGCCTGCTGTCGATCTGGCTGAACCCGGTCGTGCCGGCGATCGCGCAGCGCGCGCGCGAACTGCTGCGCGAGGACTGGACGCGTTTCGACGCGGCCGAAAAACCGGCCCTCGGAACCGCCATCGCCGAATTCACCGCGCTGACCACGCGCGTCGACCCGAAGAAGATCGAAGCCATGATCGAAGCCTCGAAGGAATCCCTGCAGCCCGCCTCCGCTCCGACGACGACCGGCGCGGATGCAGGAGATGCAAAGAAGAAAGCCGCGACGGCGGCTGCCGAAACCGGTGTCCCCGGACTGATCTCGATCGACGACTTCGCCAAGCTCGACCTGCGCGTGGGCAAGGTCGTCGTCTGCGAGTTCGTCGACGGCTCCGACAAGCTGCTGCGCTTCGAACTCGACGCCGGCGATCTCGGTACGCGCCAGATCTTTTCCGGCATCCGCGCCGCCTACGGCGAGCCGGAGAAGCTCGTCGGCCGCAACGTCGTCTTCATCGCCAACCTCGCTCCGCGCAAGATGCGCTTCGGCACCTCGGAAGGCATGATCCTGTCGGCCGGCAGCGGCGGCGCGGACCTGTTCCTGCTCGATGCCGATGCCGGCGCGCAGCCGGGCTCGACCGTGAAGTAGCGGAGGCAGCTTGCAGCGCGCGTACTGGTCGGCGGATTTCAGCGAGGCGCACGTCGTCGAGGCGATGCTGCGCGCGAACGACCTGCACGCGTCAGTATTCGATGCGGGAATGGCGCGCCAGGACTGGTTCAAGACGCTCGCCATCGGCGGATACCGCGTCATGGTGCCGGATTCGCAGACCGCCGCGGCGCGGCAGCTCGTGGCCGACTACCATCGTGGCGCGATGGCGCTTCCGGACGGTGAGGTGGACGCACCGACCTGCCCGCGTTGTTCCGCGGATGACGTGGCCGACGATCCTCGACCGCGCCGGGCCGTGTTCGGTACGGTGATCGCCTCGCAGGCAGCGCCGCTTTTTCTGGTTTCCACACCCGCCCTGTGGTGGATGGCAGGGCTCCTGCAATTCCTTCCGCTGCTTGCATTTCCGATGCTCGGGTCGCGGCATCGCTGCGATCGCTGCGGAACCGCATTCGGAGCCCCTCGCCGGCGTTTCGAATCCCTCGCGCGCGCGGTGGCCGAAGCGCAAGCGGCAACGACCGGAGAGCCCGCCTGAAACATGTCCGGAACGATGGAACTCGCTTCGCGCATCGACGCCCTCCTCCCGCAGACGCAATGCACGCGCTGCGGCTACCCGACCTGCCGCGACTACGCCGACGCGATCGCGGGGGATGAGGCCGACATCGACCGCTGCCCGCCGGGCGGTGCGGAGGGGGTCGCCGCGCTCGCGGCGCTGCTGGGCCGCGCGACGAAACCGCTGGACCCGGAATACGGCGCCGAGCAACCGCCGCAGGTGGCGGTCATCGACGAAGCCGTCTGCATCGGCTGCACCAAATGCATCCAGGCCTGCCCGGTCGACGCGATCGTCGGTGCGGCCAAGCGCATGCATACCGTCATCGCGAGTGAGTGCACCGGCTGCGAACTGTGCCTGCCGCCGTGCCCGGTCGATTGCATCGTGCTCGTGCCCGCCGCCGAGGAATCCCTGTCGCGCGCGGGCGTCCTCGCACGCGCGGAACAGGCCCGCCTGCGCTACGAGGCGCGCAACATACGGCTGAGTCGTCCACGCTCGCCGCCCGTCTCGGCGAAAAGATCCTCGGCCGCAATCGCTCCGCCAGGCATCCCGGCGGCAGCTGCTCCGGCCATCGCAACCGCACCGGCGGCCCCGCCAAGCGCGACGCCGATCACCCGCTCCGCCGTGCTCGAAGCCATCGCCCGCGGGCGCGCCAGAAAGAACACCTGATCCGAAGGTACGTCCGATTACAGGAATCCGGCAGCGCGGTTACGGATGACCGCGGATGGACCTTCCGAAGCCGAATCCTCCACACTCCAAGACGATCATCCGGATCGCAACGATCCCGGACGGATCGCAGGAAAGGCCCTCATGAAACGCGAAAACGTCGTCGAACTGTTCCGTCGCCTGCGCGATCTGGACCCGAGTCCGACCACCGAGCTCGTCTACACGACGCCGTTCGAACTGCTGGTCGCGGTGACACTGTCTGCCCAGGCGACGGACGTCGGCGTGAACAAGGCGACGAAGAAGCTGTTCCCGGTGGCCAACACGCCGCAGGCGATCGCCGCTCTCGGCGAAGACGGACTGAAGCCCTACATCAGCACGATCGGCCTCTACAACGCGAAGGCGAAGAACGTCGTCGCCGCGTCACGCATCCTCGTCGAACGACACGCGGGCGAAGTCCCCCGGTCGCGCGAGGCACTGGAAGCCCTGCCGGGCGTCGGCCGCAAGACCGCGAACGTGGTCCTGAACACCGCGTTCGGCGAGCCGACGATCGCGGTCGACACGCACATCTTCCGCGTCGCCAACCGCACCGGACTCGCTCCGGGCAAGACCGTGCGCGCGGTCGAGGACAAGCTCGAGAAAGTCGTGCCGAAGGAATTCAAGAAGGACGCGCACCACTGGCTGATCCTGCACGGCCGCTACGTGTGCAAGGCGCGCAAGCCCGATTGCCCGCGTTGCCCGATCCGCGATCTGTGCGCCTATCGTCACAAGACCGTCACGGATTGAAGGGATCTTCTCCGGACTCCCGAAAACGGCCGGCGGGCGGTGCCGCCCTCTCCGCCCCGTGTCATCGAAGCGTAACAACGCGATCCCAGACTTCGCGCCAGTTTTCTGCCCCCGCTTCATACTATTCGAGGACAAACTGGATGAAACTGAGATCCGCGATCGCCGTCGCCCTGCTGGGCACGTTCGGCGCCAATGCGATGGCCTACGACCTGCTCAACGACTGGCCGACCAAGTACAAGACCGAGGGCGGCTACGAGTACGGTTTCAAGGGTCTGTACCAGTACCAGTTCGAAGACATTTCCGGCGACAACACCAATCCGACCAACGGCAAGGACCTGCTGTCCGACATGACGGCGTGGCGCCGCAAGGAATTCAACTTCTACGGCAAGACGCCCTGGGGCCTGGACTTCAACGTCGGCTACGACTTCACCGTCCGCGACGGCGTGCACACCACCGGCTGGATCGACAACTTCGTCCGCTATTCGAACAAGGAATACGGCGAATTCCGCCTCGGCCAGTTCAAGACCCCGGTCGGCTGGGAAGAGACGATCAGCTCCAGCGCGACGACCTTCCTCGAGCGCGCCATGCCCGTGCAGGCGACGAACATGGGCCGCCGCATCGGCTTCGACTGGACCTACACCGGCATCCCGAACTGGCTGCTGTACGCCGCCTACTTCAAGGGCGGCGACCTCAACGGCGACAACGACGGCCACGGTCCGGCCGCGCGCGTCGTCTGGAACCCCTTCAACCGCCAGCCGGGTGCGGGTTCGCGCGAAGAGAGCAACGTGCTGCATCTCGGCCTCGCCGTCTCGCGCGAAAGCCGCGAAGCGACCACCGACGGCCGCGGCATCGTCAGCAACCCGGCCGCGCGCTTCCGCGCCAAGCCGGAGACGGGCATGAACGGCACGCGCCTGATCGACAGCGGCAACCTGAGCTTCCCGGGCGACATCGACCGCCTCGGCCTCGAAGCGGCCTGGATCCACGGCCCGCTGCTGGTCCAGGGCGAATACCTGCGCTTCAGCGCCAGCCCGGCCGGCAAGCCGGACTACACCGGCGACGGTTACTACGTCCAGGGTTCGTGGGTGCTGACCGGCGAGAGCCGCCCGTACAAGAACGGCACGATCGGCAACATCCGCCCGATGAACGACTTCGGCGCCTTCGAAGTCGCCCTGCGCTACAGCTCGCTCGACCTCAACGACGGCCCGGTGCTCGGCGGCAAGGAAGACAACTGGACGCTCGGCGCCAACTGGTACCTGGGTCAGCACCTCAAGTTCCAGGCCAACTACATCTGGGCCAGCAGCACCAAGTACTACGGCGGCACGGTCAAGAAGAACGTGGACATCGACCCGCGCGTGCTCGAAGCCCGCGTGCAGATCTACTTCTGATCCGCCGAAGAATTCTCCTTTCACTCTCCTCGGGGCGCGCAAGCGCCCCTTTTTTTACCCGGCAGGCACGGACATGCGACGGTCAAACGGATGTGGCATGCTGCCGCGGCCTCAGGCCGCCCGAGAGCCGGCCAGGACCAGATCCCAACCACATTCCAGGGGAACAACGTGAAATCCATCTTCGAGGCGTGCGCGTCTTCCGCGCCCGCTTGCCGTGCCCGTGCCTCGGTGCGCAAATCCGCGCTCCTGAGGCTGCTGCCAGCAGGCCTGCTGGCCCTTGCCGCCCTGCCGGCGGCCGCGCAGGTGTCGCTCAATGCGCTCGGCACGCCGGCCACGCAGAATTTCGACACGCTGCCCACCACCGGCTCGATCACGTGGACCGACAACTCCACCCTCGCCGGCTGGTACCTCGCCCGGACCGGCACGCCGGTCGCACCGTTCGCCGTCGCGGCGAGCAACGGCAGCAGCACTGCCGGAAGCTTCTTCAGCTACGGCACGGGTACCGCCGCTGACCGCGCGCTCGGTTCGCAAGGCTCCAATGCCACGTCGGACCAGTTCTACGGCGTTCGCCTGAAGAACAACACGGGCTCGACGATCACCTCGCTGGACGTTTCCTACGTCGGCGAACAATGGCGCAACGGCGGCAATACCAGCACGCAGAGCCTGACGTTCTCGTATGTCGTCGGCCCGTCGCCGCTGACCGACCTGACGTCCGCCGGCACGGCGGTCCCGTCGCTGGACTTCGCCAGTCCCGTCACTGGCGCGACGGCTGCCGCCCTCGACGGCAACGCGATCGCCAACCGGACCCCCATCTCGGCGACGATTTCGGGATTGAACATCCCCAGCGGCAGCGAGGTGATGCTGCGCTGGAAGGACATCAACGATCCCGGCAACGACCACGGCCTCGCCATCGACGATTTCTCGGTCACGCCGCACGGCTCCGCCCCGGCCGCTCCCGCGCTGAGCATCAACGACGTCACGCAGGCCGCCGGAACCTCGGCGACGACGTTCACCTTCACCATCTCGCTGGCCGCGCCGTCCGCCACTCCCGTTTCCGTCGATGCCGCCACGGCCGACGGCACGGCGACCGCTCCGGCGGACTACGCGTCCGTTCCGACGACGACGCTGACGATCCCCGCCGGCCAGACCAGCACGACGCTCGATGTCTCCGTCAACGGCACCACGGCCACCGGACCGAGCAAGACGTTCTTCGTCAACCTCTCCAACGCGAGCACCGGCGCGACGATCACGGACGCGCAGGGTGTCGGCACGATCCAGTACCCCGCTCCGCCGACGATCACGCGCATCCACGACGTGCAAGGTCCGGGCGCGGCGACGCCGATACCCAATGCCACCGTCACGGTCGAGGCGATCGTGACCGGCAACTTCCTCGGCGCCGGCAAGCTCAACGGCTTCTTCCTGCAGGAGGAAGACGTGAATACGGACGCCGACCCGGCCACGTCCGAAGGCATCTTCATCTACTGCGCCTCGTGCAATGCGAATGCGGTCGCCGAAGGCCAGCGCGTGCGCGTCACCGGCGTCGTTTCCGAATTCCAGGGCGTCACGCAGATCACCGCGGCGACGGCCGGCGCGGTCGTCGTCGCCGACGGCGGCAACCACATGGCCGCCGTCACTCCGGCGACGGTCTCGCTGCCGATTCCGGCCGCTGTCGACGTGAACGCCTACTACGAGGCGCGCGAATCGATGCTGGTGAAGTACGACACCTCGCTGACCGTCACCGAGTACTTCCAGCTCGCCCGCTTCGGCCAGATCCAGCTCGTCGCCGGCGACCGCCCGCGCCAGTTCACCGAGGACGCCGCGCCCGACGTGGCCGGCTACGCCGCGCACCTGGACGCGCTGGCGCGTCGCAGCGTGATCCTCGACGACGACAACAACATGCAGAACGTCACGACGACCCAGCCGTCCGGACAGCAGGCCGTGTACTACCCGCACACCAACGGCGGCTTCTCGAAGGGCACGCAGGGACTCGACTATTTCCGCGGCGGCGACAAGGTGCAGAGCCTGACCGGCATCCTGCACTGGTCGTGGCCGGGCTTCGGCGCCAACACCTGGCGCATCCGCCCGAGCGACAGCTATCCGGTCTCGTTCACGGTCGGCAATCCGCGTCCCACGACGACGCCGGTCGTCGGCGGCTCGATCCGCGCCGTCGGCATGAACCTGCTGAACTACTTCACGACGCTCACGACCTCGTCGTCCACCACCAGCGGACCGTGTGGTCCGAGCGGCACCCTGCCGTGCCGTGGCGCCAACTCCGCCGCCGAGCTGGCGCGCCAGACCGAGCGCGCGTCGCTGGTCGTGTGCTCGCTGAATCCGGACGTCGCCGGCTTCATGGAACTGGAAAACTCGACACCGCACACGACCACGATCAACTACCTGCTCGACGCGATCAATGCGCGCTGCGGCGGCACGCATCCGTACAAGTTCGTGGACACCGGCGGCACGCTCGGCAGCGACGCGATCCGCGTGATGCTGGTCTATCGCCAGGGCATCGTCGCGCCATTCGGTTCGCCGAAAGTGGACCTCGACCCGATCCACAGCCGCCCGCCGACCGCGCAGACGTTCGACGTCGTCGATGCCGGCAATCCGGCGCTCGGCAAGCGCTTCACGGTCGTCGCCAACCACTTCAAGTCGAAGGGCAGCTGCCCGACCGGCAGCGGCGCCGACGCGGACAACAACGACGGCCAGGGCTGCTGGGCCGGGAAGCGCACGCAGCAGGCGAGCCGCCTGCTGACCTGGCTCAACGGCACCGTGATCCCCGCCGCACAGAGCACGGACGTGCTGCTGCTCGGCGACTTCAACGCGTACGCCAGCGAGCCACCGGTGACGACGCTGAAGAGCGGCGGCTACGCGGACCTCGAGACCGACTTCCACGGCACGAACGCGTACTCGTACCTGTTCAGCGGTGAGCTCGGCCATCTCGACTATGCCTTCGCGAGCAGCAGCCTGCGCGCGCAGGTGACGGGGGCCGACGCCTGGCACATCAATGCGGACGAAAGCGACCTGTTCGACTACAACGACGAGATCCGCGACGCGGGCGAAGCCGCCTACGACGCGAAGCCCAACGGCAGCAGCCTGACGCCACCGCGCAGCGTGTGGGAGCCGAACACGCCATATCGCGCCTCCGACCATGATCCGGTCGTCGTCGGCCTGTTCGGCACGACCGACATGGAAGTGTCGAGCCTCACCGCGACTCCGGACCCGGTCACCGCCGGCAACCAGCTCACCTACACGTTCAACGTCGTGAACAACGGCCCAGCCGCTGCGCTCGACGCGAAGTGGAGCGACGCGCTGCCGGCCGGCACGACCTTCGTCTCCGTCAGCGGCGATCCGAGCTGGAGCTGCACCGCGCCGGCCATCGGCGCCACCGGCCTGGTCCAATGCAGCAAGGCCACGTTCACGGCCGGCACGACGGCGCCATTCACGCTGAAAGTGACGGTAGGTGCATCGGTTCCGGGCGGCACGACGCTCGCCAATACGGTTTCCGCTTCGACCAGTACCGGCGACACCGTTCCGTCCAACAACAGTGCCAGCGTGTCGACGACGGTCAACGCCGCGCCGCAAGGCCAGCTGACGATCTCGCCGACCACGCTCGCGTTCGGCAACCAGGTGGTGGGCACCACCAGCGCCTCGCAGTCCGTGACGCTCATCAATACCGGCAATGCCGCTCTCGACGTGACCGTCGTCGCTGCCGCCTCGCCGTTCACCCGCACCGGCGCAGGCAGCTGCGGCTCGACCTCGCCGATCACGATTGCCGCCGGCGTCAGCTGCACGCTGGCCTACACGTTCACGCCGACCGCGGTCGGCGCGGCCACGCAAACGCTGAGCGTGACCGCGAACGGTCCGGGCAGCGGCTCGATCGTCCTGTCGGGCAACGGCACGCAAGGCCATCTGACGATCTCGCCGACGACCCTGAGTTTCGGCGATCAGGCCATCGGCACGACGAGTTCGGTGCGCACCACCACGCTCAAGAACGACGGCACCGCTCCGCTCAACGTGACCGCCGTGACGGCGGCATCGACCCCGTTCGCGGCCGCCACCGGCACCAGTTGCAATCCGCTGGGGCAGACGCTCGCCGTGAACGCGAGCTGCACGCTCGCCTACGTGTTCACCCCGACCACGGCAGGCCCGGCGTCGCAGATGCTGACCGTGACCGCGGACGCTCCCGGCGGCGGCACGATCACGCTGTCGGGCTACGGCCTGCAGGGTGCGCTGGATATCTCGCCGGCCAGCGTGGACTTCGGCAACCAGTCCGTCGGCACGACGAGCGCCACGCGAACCATTGCGATCAAGAACGGTGGCGACGCACCGTTGAGCGTGACCGCCTTGACGGCGGCTTCCACCCCGTTCGCGCGCACCGGCGGCGACTGCCCGGCCGCGCCGATCACGCTCGCCCCGGGCAACTACTGCACGCTGGCCTACACGTTCACGCCGACCACGACCGGCGCGGCGTCGCAGACGCTGACCGTCACCGCGAACGGGCCGGGCGGCAACACGATCGCGCTCTCGGGCACGGGCACGTTGCCTCAGGTAGCCGATGTCGCCGTCACGCTCAGCAGCAATCGCCATTTCGCGCAGGTCGGCGACACGCTGAACTACGTGATCACGGTGACGAACGCGAGCGGCCCCGCGACCGCAGCCGTGCTGGTGCACGACATGCTGCCCGGCGGCCTCGTCGACGGCTCGTGGACCTGCACGCCCACCGGCACCGCGACCTGCGCGGGCGGCACCGGCGACGTGCTCGGCGACACGGCCACGCTGCCGAGCGGCACGCAGGTGTCCTACGTCTACTCGGCCACCGTGCAGGCGGGCGCGCCGGACACGATCGTGAACCACGTCAGCGCGGATGTATCGAACGTGAGCGATCCGAACCCCGCCAACAACAGCGCCGACGACACGACGACGATCGTGATCTTCCGCAACGGCTTCGAGCTCGAAGGCAGCACGCTCGCGCTCACGCCGCACGGCGACGGGCACGGCTTCGTCAGCGCGCTGCTGACGATCGACCGCGGTCTCCTCGGCAGCGTCGGCATCATGCCGGTGGCCATCGCCAGCGGCCGCATGGACGACGGGCGCACGGCGTTCACGCTGGAACTGGCCCGCTTCGGTGCGAGCCATTACCTGCGCCTGACCAGCATCGAAGCGAACGGCCGCAGCTTGCGCGGCGAATGGCAGACCGCCGAACTTGGCCAGCCGCTCGACTTCGCATGGCAGTCGGCGACGGCGGGACGGAACGATGGCTACCTGCGCATCGCCGCGGGTACGACCGAGTTGCAGTCGGTCGACCGCACCGACAGCGCGCGCCTGATCCAGATCCGCACCCCGGTCGCGGCCGATGCCACACCGTGGCTCTCAGTCGGGCCGGAATGAGGTAGATCCGGCATCGGAAACGAAAAAGCCCGGGCTCGTCCCGGGCTTTTTCTTGCAGGGAGGTCCGGGATCCACACCGGACTATCGACGTCGTGGCCATGCGTGGCGCCGCAGGTGGTGCACGAGATGCGCTGCTACGCAGGCGATGAGCGCCCCATCGTTTGCGAACGCATCGCGGCCCCCGTTTCAGGAAAAGACGACGTCCTCGATCGTGTAGCGGCCAGGGGGGCGCCCCGCGATCCAGCGCGCTGCCGCCACCGCGCCACGCGCGAAGATCCAGCGGTCCGTCGCGCGATGCACCAGCTCGATGCGCTCGCCGGCGGTCGCCAGCAATACCGTGTGTTCGCCGACGATGTCGCCGGCGCGCACGGCAGCGAAACCGATCTGCGCCTCGCGGCGCACGGCCTGCTCGCCCGCACGCGCGAGCACGGCGACGGCGTCGAAATCCTGCCCGCGGTCGGCGGCGGCGGCACGGCCGAGCGCCAGCGCCGTTCCGGAGGGCGCGTCGAGCTTGCGGCCGTGATGCGCCTCGACGATCTCGCAGTCCCATTCCGGCAGAGCCCGCGCCGCATCGCGCACCAGCCGTGTCAGCACGGCGACGCCGAGGCTGAAGTTCGCGCTCCAGAGAACGGGAATCGATCCGGCCGCGCGATCCAGTGCCGCGCGCCGGGGCTCGTCGAGGCCGGTCGTACCGCTGACGAAGGCGAGCCGGCGTTCCAGCGCGAGCGCCAGACCGGTATCGAAGGCCTCGGCGACGCTGAAGTCGACCAGGACGCCGGTCGTGACGCCGGGCGCCAGCGCCTCGGCGTAGCGCAGCGGAACCTCCGTCGACGGATACACCGGCCTGTCGACCTGCGCGGAACCCGCGCGCACGAGGGCCGCGGCGAGCACGACGTCGTCGCGCTCCTCGAGCACGCGCAGGATCGCCTGTCCCATGCGCCCGGCGGCGCCGCGGATGACGACGGGAATCGGTGGGGACATGGCGCGCTCCGTGGAATCGGAGCGCGATGGTAGCTCAGCCGGAGAAGCGGGCTTCGGCGGGAGCACGGAATGCGACACCGTTCGGCGACGGAACCGGCGATCCTCTCTCCGTGCACTCCGCGCATCCGGCCTTTCGGCAGCGCTCTACGAGGTGACGCGATCCCAGAAACGCTTCACGCCGTCGAGCCAGCTGCTGGTGCGCGGCGAGTGCGCCGACGCCGAATCGCCGGCGAAAGTCGCCTCGAACTGCTGCAGCAGGTCGCGCTGCTCGGCGGTGAGACGAACCGGCGTCTCGACCGAAACGCGGCACAGCAGATCGCCGGTACGGCCGCTGCGCACGGACTTCACGCCCTTGCCGCGCAGGCGGAACAGCTTGCCGGTCTGCGTCTCCGCGGGCACGGCGATCTCGGCCTCGCCGTCGAGCGTCGGCACCTTCAGTACCGCACCGAGCGCCGCCTGGGCGAAGCGGATCGGGATCTCGCAATGCAGGTCGTCGCCTTCGCGCTGGAAGATCGCGTGCTCGCGCACGCGCACCTCGACGTAGAGATCGCCGGGTACGGTGCCGCTCGGCCCGGCCTCGCCCTGGCCGGCGAGGCGGATGCGGTCGCCGTTGTCGACGCCCGCGGGAATCCGGATCGACAGCGTGCGCTCGGAATGCACGCGCCCTTCGCCGCGGCAGTCGCGGCACGGATTCGCCACGACCTTGCCGGCGCCGCCGCAATGCGGACAGGCCTGCTGGATCGAGAAGATGCCGTTCTGCATGCGCACGCGACCCTGGCCGCGGCAGGTGGAGCAGGTGGACGTCTGGCCGTCGGCGGAACCGCTGCCGTCGCAGGTGTCGCATTCCACCAGGGTCGGCACTTCAATCTGCTTCTCGATGCCGAACACGGCTTCCTCGAGATCGAGCTCGATCAGGAAACGCAGGTCGGAACCGCGCCGGGCACGACCGCGCCCTCCGCCGCCGCCCATGCCGAAGATGTCGGAGAAGATGTCGCCGAAGATGTCGCCGACGTCGCCCCGGAATCCGCCGCCGCCCATGCCGCCGTGCTCGAACGCCGCGTGGCCATGCTGGTCGTAGGCCGCGCGCTTGTTCGGATCGGACAGGACGTCGTACGCCTCCTTGGCTTCCTTGAACTTCTCCTGCGCCTGCGGATCGTCCGGGCAGCGATCCGGGTGGTACTTCATCGCCAGACGGCGGAACGATTTCTTCAGTTCCTCGCCATTCGCCGTGCGCTCGACGCCGAGCACTTCGTAGTAGCAAACCTTGCTCATAGATCTCTTGCCATTTCCCGCTTCAACAGCAAGACGATTGCCTTGCGTTCCCGCGAACGATTGATATTGGCGAGTCCCGCCATGATTGCCACGAACAACAAAGCCAGCGTCATTTCGTGCTGGCCTTGGACCTGCCCGGATACGAAGTGCATCACGGCCAGCCGCTGCTGGTCCGGAAACGCGGCGAGCAACTCAGGCAATCCACGCACCGAGTGACTTGCCCCGGCGAAGATTGCAATGCCCGCGACAACCGCCGCGCTCACCCAGCACCCCACTGCCCCCCATCTGGAGCGACGCTCGGACTTCTCGAACTCGTCGAGCAGAAGGGAAAGGCCATTCGGTTGCAGGCTCATGTGCTGGGCCGGGCGGTTCACGAAGAAATCTCCAGCTCGATGCGGCGATCGGGAATGATCCACAGCGCTGCGACGAGCGCATAGATGACGCAGGACAGGATGGGTGCGAACGGCGCTGAAACAAGCGCGCAAAGATACAGCGCCAGCGAAGCGAGCGTCTTCCAGTCGCCGCGTCCGCCGATCGCGCGCGCCAGGCGGCTGTCGCTTCCGCCGTTGCAGGCGATCAGCGCCCGGCTGAGCGGAATCCACGAGAGGGCCGTCATCAACAGCACGAAGCCGTACAGCGCCGTCGGCACCGATGCGGGCAGCGGCTCGGCCTCGTTGAGCCAGGCCGTCGTGAACGGGAACAGCGAGAGCCAGAACAGGAAATGCAGGTTGGCCCACATGACCTTGCCGTTGACGTGGCGGCAGGCGCTGAACAGGTGATGGTGGTTGTTCCAGTACAGGCCGACATAGACGAAGCTCAGCACGTAGCTGACGAAGACGTGCCAGTTGTCACGCAACGCCTCCCACGTCGGCATGTGCGGTGGCTTCAGCTCGAGCACCATGATCGTGATGATCACGGCGATCACGCCGTCGGAGAATGCCTCGACCCTGCCTTTTTCCATCGTCGGTCACCGTAGGATCGGCCGCGGCGCGGCCTCGTCATTCCGAAGGGGATATGGCTTCGCGCCGGGGAAACGACGTCACGGCCGAGCGCCTCCGGGCGCGGCAGTATCCCCGATGCACCGATCACGCGCCATGCGCAGCCGGACACCCGGACCGGAACAGGATGTCCGCGATCCGGCGGTTCCGCAGGAACGGCGCGGCAGCATTCCCCTTCCCCCTTCGCGAACGAGCCGGGCAAGGCCCGGCTCGCGTCACACCCTTCGCTTCCGTCGCATAGCGGGCGGGGGAAGATCCCGCCCGCTTCCAGCGATTACTTCTTGTCGTCCTTGACCTCGGTGAACTCCGCGTCGACGACGTCGTCATGCTGCGCCGAGCCGCCGGCAGCGTCGTGCGGGGCGTCGCCCGAGGGGGCCTGCGAGGCGGCCGCGAACAGCGGTTGCGCGGCCTGCTCGAGCGCCGTCGTGCGGGCTTCGATCTGGGCCTTGTCCTCGCCCTTCATGACCTTCTCGAGATCGGCCAGGGCTTCCTCGATGCGGCCGATGTCGCCCGGCACCTTGCCGCCGTGCTCCTTGATCGCCGTACGCGTCGCGGCGACGAGCTGGTCCGCCTTGTTGCGCACGCCGACGAGCTCGTGGAAGCGCTTGTCGTCTTCCTTGTTCGCCTCGGCGTCGCGCACCATGCGCTGGATCTCGTCCTCGGACAGTCCGGAGCTGCCCTTGATCTCGATACGCTGTTCCTTGCCGGTGTTCTTGTCCTTCGCGCCGACGTGCAGGATGCCGTTGGCGTCGATGTCGAACGTGACCTCGATCTGCGGCATGCCGCGCGGCGCCGCCTGGATGCCCTGCAGGTCGAACTTGCCGAGCGACTTGTTGTAGCGCGCCTGCTCGCGTTCGCCCTGCAGCACGTGCACGGTCACGGCAGACTGGTTGTCCTCCGCGGTCGAGAACACCTGCGAGGCCTTGGTCGGGATCGTGGTGTTCTTCTCGATCAGCTTGGTGAACACGCCGCCGAGCGTCTCGATGCCGAGCGACAGCGGGGTGACGTCGAGCAGCAGCACGTCCTTGACCGTGCCGCCGAGCACGCCGCCCTGGATCGCCGCGCCGACGGCGACGGCCTCGTCCGGGTTGACGTCCTTGCGCGGCTCCTTGCCGAAGAAGTCCTTCACCGCTTCCTGCACCTTCGGCATGCGCGTCTGGCCGCCGACGAGGATCACGTCGCTGATGTCGGACACCTTGAGGCCGGCGTCGTTGAGCGCGGTGCGGCACGGCACGATGGTCTTCTCGACGAGATCGCCGACCAGCGCTTCCAGCTTGGCGCGCGTGAGCTTGATGTTGAGGTGCTTCGGACCCGACGCATCCGCCGTGACGTACGGCAGGTTGACCTCGGTCTGGTGCGCGGTCGACAGCTCGATCTTGGCGCGCTCGGCGGCGTCTTTCAGGCGCTGCAGCGCGAGCGGATCGTTCTTGAGATCGACGCCCTGGTCTTTCTTGAACTCGTCGACGAGGTAGTCGATGACGCGCTTGTCGAAGTCCTCGCCGCCGAGGAAGGTATCGCCGTTGGTGGCCAGCACCTCGAACTGCTTCTCGCCGTCGACTTCGGCGATCTCGATGATCGAGATGTCGAACGTGCCGCCGCCGAGGTCGTAGACCGCGATCTTGCGGTCGCCGCCCTTCTTGTCGAGGCCGTAGGCCAGCGCGGCCGCGGTCGGTTCGTTGATGATGCGCTTGACCTCCAGGCCCGCGATGCGGCCGGCGTCCTTGGTCGCCTGGCGCTGCGAGTCGTTGAAGTAGGCAGGCACCGTGATGACCGCTTCGGTCACCGGCTCGCCGAGGAAGTCCTCGGCCGTCTTCTTCATCTTCATCAGCACCTTCGCCGAGATCTCCGGCGGCGGCATCTTCTTGCCTTCCGAGGTCTCGACCCAGGCGTCGCCGTTGTCGTGCGCGACGATCCTGTACGGCACCATGCCGATGTCCTTCTGCACCTCGGCGTCGGTGAACTTGCGGCCGATCAGGCGCTTCACCGCGTAGAAGGTGTTCTTCGGATTCGTGACGGCCTGGCGCTTGGCGGTCGCGCCGACGATGACTTCGCTGTCCTTGAACGCGACGACCGACGGCGTCGTGCGATCGCCTTCGGCGTTCTCGATCACGCGCGTCGACGTGCCCTCCATCACCGCCACGCACGAGTTGGTCGTGCCGAGGTCGATACCAATGATCTTGCCCATTTTCTGTACTCTCCCGCTCTGGATTCCGGTGCGGCCCGCGGGCCGCGAATGGCGTGAAATCTGGGGCGACGGCGTCCGCGTTTCAAGCGCGGCCGCGGCCGGTCATTTTGAAACCGAGACCAGTGCCGGGCGCAGCAGGCGCTCGTTCAGCACGTAGCCCTTCTGCATGACCGACACCACGCGGCCGGCTCCCTGGCCGGTGTGGTCGACCATCGCCATGGCCTGGTGATGCTCGGGATCGAACGCCTCCCCGACGGTGCCGACCGCCTTCAGGCCGCTCGCCTCGGCCACGCGCACGAGTTCGCGCTGCGTCAGTTCGACGCCACCGCGCAGGCCGGCGTAGTCGGCGCCTTCCAGCGCCAGGCCGCGCTCGAGGTTGTCGAGGACCGGCAGCAGGTCGGCCAGCAGCTTCTCGTTGGCGAACTTGCGCGCCTGCTCCAGGTCGCGCTGCATGCGCTTGCGCTGGTTGTCGAGTTCGGCGCGCTCGCGCAGCAGGGTTTCGCGCATCTCCACGAGCTTGGACTCGGCCTCGCCGAGCTGGCGGTTGAGCGCCTCGATGCCCTGATCGATGGCATCGGGGTTGTCGGACGACGGCTGCGCCGACGTCGGATCGGTGTTCTCCATGACTCCTCCAAATGGTCTGACTCTCGCCCCGAACGCCCTGCCTGCCGGAAACGGACGGCCGACAGCGGCACGTCGACGGTTCACGTCTTCGCCGCTCACGGGGTACGAACGAAGCCCGCAGCGATCGCTTCGGCGGTTAATGCGGCCGGAGCCGAACGCTTCAAGGCGCGGCCCGATGCTCCCCCGGGCGCCCCGTCCGCCGCTGCGGCCCGCCACAATTTAACCGATCGGGTATCGCAACGCGCCCATGGCCGACGAAGCGCTTCCTCCAGGCACCGCAGGCCGCGGTCATCCAGACGATCCGCAACGACGGCTCGAACGCGAAACAAGGCATTGATTCCTTCAAAAAATCCGGACAAGGCAGCCGTCATCCGGTGGTCGGGCACGGGACGCCGCGCGGGCCGACGCCGGGAGCCTCCGCTCGCCGGCGAATCCGGATTCCGATCCCGAACCCCAGCCGCAACGACTCCGGCCGCAACGCTCCTGGGAGGCTCCTGTCCGCTCCGCTGGCTTTCGGCGAGCCGGCGTGGCCGCTGCGCACCGCGTTCGGCGGCTCGCGCGAGGCGCCGGGAAATCCACGCGGGGATCGCCGCTGCCCGCGGACTCGCCGCATGGCTCGGCGCCAACCACTTGCTCGGCCTGCGCACCAGGCCGCGGTGGGCACGAGGTCCCGCGGACCCAATGCAACCCGATGATCCCAAAGAAAATAATCCAACAACAAGGCAATCCAAAGCTTTCCGTCAGGCGGAACGGTCGCGACGCCGGGACACTCCGGCGACTCGAGCGGGCTGCCGCGCTGTCAGCGCAGCTCGCGGGAATTCGTAGGGGTTCGTGCCGGCCGCTTCGGCCAGCTGCCCCGTCTCGCAACATGGAAGCCCAACGATGACACCCCCGATCGCGATTCCCCGTCCCCGCCACCGGCCCGGGCTCGCCCGCGCCGGCCTCTCGCTCGCCCTGCTGCTCGGCACCCTGACGGCATCCGCCGATGTCATCGACGTCAACTCCGGCAGCGACGGCGACCAGGTCGTCGGCGCCAACCAATGCTCGGAGATCGGCAATGCCGGCAAGTGCAGCCTGCGCGCGGCGATCACGTTCGGCAACGGCAGGCCCGGCGCGCACACGATCAACGTGACCGTCGACGTGACGCTCCAGAACGGCATGCTGACGACACTGAAGGCGCCGTTCACGATCAACGGCAACCACCACACGATCGACGGCAACGGCCAGGGCTGCTTCGACCTGGACGATTCGGGCGACAACGCACTCGGCCATCTCGACGGTGCCACCGGCTCGCAACTCCTGAACCTCGTCATCGGCCGTTGCAACGGCCACGGCATCAGCGCGAACGGCCACGACTACGTGTTCCAGGGCAACTTCATCGGCGTCGACGCGACCGGCCAGATCGCGATGCCGAACACCGGCCACGGCATCTCGGTGTCCGCCTCGCACGTCTACCTGGACACCAGCACGAACTTCCTGCTCGGGCTCTACCAGAACTTCCCGGCGCAGCCGGTGGACGAATCGCAGATCGCCGCGTTTTCGAGCCAGCTCGCGACCGCGCTGGCCTCGCTTCATCCGGTGCTGATCAAGGACAACGTGATCTCCGGCAACGGAGGCAACGGCGTCAACATCTTCAGCGAGAACATCGCTGCGGTGACGGTGGCGACGAACCTCATCGGCCTCGACGCCACGGGCAACGCCGCCATTCCGAACGGCGGTGACGGCGTCAACATGAGCGGATCCAGCTTCGGCAACCTCATCGGCCCCGGCAACGTCATCAGCGGCAACCTCGGCAACGGCGTCAACATTGACGCCGGCGGCGTATTCCTGCCGAACTTCGTCATGGGCAACCGCATCGGCCTGTCCTCGGGCGCACCGCTGCTGCACGTCGGCAACGGCAAGAGCGGGATCCGCACCAACACGAAGCCGAGCACGAATCCGGCCAGCATGAATCCCAGCGGCACGTCGCTGGTGATCGGTCCGGTCAACGTGATCGCCGACAACAAGGGCACCGCCAGCAGCAACGACCCCGACACGCTCGGCAGCGACGAGGCCGGCATCCTCGTCACCAACACCAGCAAGAGCGTGAAGATACTCGGCAACACGATCGGCCTGGCCGAATTCCCGGCCGGCACGCCGCTCGCCTCGGCCGACTACGGCAACGCCGGCGACGGCATCCTCGTGACCAGCAGCGGCAACACGATCCGCGGCAACGTCATCGCCGCCAACAAACGCCACGGCCTCGTCGTGCGTCTCGGCTCGACCACGGACACCGGCGTGTTCGGCAACGTCATCGGCGCCAGCCCCGCCTTTGCCGGCAACACCACGCTCGGCAACGCCTACGACGGCATCCACGTCGACGCGGCCAGCACGACGACAGTCGGCGGCAGCGGCGCGGGAGAACCGAACACGATCGTCGCCAACGGGCGCAACGGCATCGCGCTGCGCAACGGCGGCACCGGCAACGGCTGGAGCAACCTGTTCCGCCGCAACCTCGCGTTCGGCAATGCCAGGAGCGGAACCGGCATCGACGTCGATCTCGAGCGCACCAAGAACCTTCCCGACGACACCAGCGAAATCAGCGCCAACTACGCCAACCTCGGCCAGTCCGCGCCACGGATCTGCCTCGGCAACGAGCCATCCGGCCCGTGCCAGGGTGCTTCCGCACCCTCCAGCAGCGGCGGCACGACGACGCTGTCGTGGACGATCGACACGCATGGCCCGGCCAGTTTCCGCATCGAGTTCTTCGCCATCGACACCAACGCCAGCACGGCCGCGACGCAGATGGGCTTCCTCGGCGAGCAGTCCGTTTCCACCGATGCCTCCGGCAAGCCGGCGAACAGCGCGGCGTGCGCGAGCGGTCGTTGCACGATATCGCTGCCGGCGCCCGCCGGCGGACGCTGGATCGTCGCCACCGCCACCGACGTGTCGCCACTGACCGACGCGCCGGCCAACGACGGCAGCTGGTCCGGCCTCCTCGCCTGCTTCCTCGGCAACAACGGCGCGCCGCTGCCTTCGTGCACCGTCGACGACACCTCCGAGTATTCCAACGCGGCCACAGTGCCGGCGAGCCAGGCGCTCGTCGCCACTGTGGACGCCAGCGACATCGACCTGACCACCGCGACATTGAACGCCACCGTCAGCGCCAACGGCGCGACGACCAGCGTCACGTTCCAGTACGGCACCGACATGAGCTACGGCGAGACGACCACGCCGATTCCGGTCGCCGGCAATGCCGTCGGCGTACCGGTCGCCGCGCCGGTCGCGAACCTCAGCTGCGGCACGACGTACCACTTCCGCGCGTTCGCCGACAACGGCATCGGCGGCGTGAGCTCCGGCAGCGACCTCAGCTTCGCGACGGCGCCTTGCGCCGCCGGCGCGCCGAGCGCGACGACGCTGGCCGCGAGCGCCATCGGCACCACCACGGCCACGCTGAACGGCAAGGTCAGCGCCAATGGCGCACAGACGACCGTGAAATTCGACTACGGCACCACGCAGGCCTATGGCGGCCACGTGGATGCGGTCCAGAGTCCGCTCGCTCCCGGCGCCCTCGGTGCGGCGGTTTCGGTCGGCATCAGCGGCCTCGCCTGCAACACCGCCTACCACTTCCGCGTCACCGCCGACAACGGCATCGTCCCGTCGGCCGATGGCGGCGATCTCCTGTTCACCACGGCGCCGTGTGCGGCGCAGCCACCGACGGCGACGACGAACGCCGCCAGCCCGATCGGCGCCACCACGGCCACGCTCCGCGGCACGGTGTCCGCGAACGGCGCACCGACCAGCGTCACGTTCGAATACGGCCTGACGACCAGCTACGAACTTCCGGGCAGCCCGATCGGGGCGATGCCGGGCTCGCTCGCCGCCGGCGACATGAACGTGGCGGTCACGGCCGATCTCGCCGGCCTCGCCTGCGGCACCATCTATCACTTCCGCGTCGTCGCCGACAACGGCGTCGGCGGCAGTCCGGTGCCCGGCGCGAACCAGACGTTCACGACGAACGCCTGCCCGATCACGCCGGCCGCGACCACCGGTGCCGCCAGTTCGATCTCCACCACATCGGCGACCTTGAACGGCCTCGTCAGCTCGAACGGTGCGCCGACCACCGTCACGTTCCAGTACGGTAGCGACGACTCCTACGGCGGCGGCACTCTGGCCGTGCCGGGAACCGTGCCGGCGGGCGCGATCGACGCCGCCGTTTCCACGCCGCTGTCCGGCCTCGTCTGCAACACGACCTACCACTTCCGCATCGTCGCGACCAATGCCAACGGAACCGCTGCCGGCGCCGATGCGAGCTTCGCCACGAGTGCCTGCCCGCCCAACGCGCCGACCGCCGCGACGCAGGCGCCGGGCAACGTGACGGCCAACGGCGCGACCTTGCGCGGTCTGGTGTCCTCCAACGGCGCGAGTACCACGGTCACGTTCGAGTACGGCTCCAACGATCTCTACGGACAATCGGCCGCAGCGCTGGAAAGCCCGCTCGACCTGAACGCGGCCAATGCGCCGGTCACGGCGCCACTGGCCGGTCTCTCGTGCGGCGCCACCTACCACTACCGCGTCGTCGCGACCAACATCGGCGGCACCGTCGCGGGCACGGACACCACATTCACGACTGCGGCCTGCCCGTCAGGCGCACCGACGGCGGGCACGAATGCGGCCAGCGCGATCACGGCCACGTCGGCGACGCTGAGCGGCACGATCTCCTCGAACGGCGCGGCGACCACGGTGAGGTTCGACTACGGTCCGACCGCGAGCTACGGCAGCCAGATCGCCTACGCCAACACGCTGGCCGCCAATGCCTCGAACACGGTGGTGTCGGTCGCCGTGACCGGCCTGATCTGCAATGCGACGTACCACTTCCGCGTCGTCGCGGCCAATGCCAGCGGCAGCGTCAACGGCAACGACGCCACGTTCACCACGGCCCTCTGCCCGCCGGGCATGCCGTCCGCGACGACCACGGCGGCGACCGCGGTCACCGCGACCTCGGCGACGCTGAACGGTCTCGTCGGCGCGAACGGCACGCCGACCACGGTGGCGTTCGAGTACGGTACCAGCCCGAACTACGGCAGCGGCGCGCTCGCGGCGACGCCGGATTCCCTGCCCGCCGACGCCGTGAACGCCGCGGTATCGCTGCCGCTGAGCGGCCTCGCCTGCGCCACGACGTACCACTTCCGCGTGCTCGCCGACAACGGCATCGCCGCCAATGGCAACGATGCCGCGTTCACCACCGCCCCGTGCGCATTGCCGACGAGCTTCAACGGCACCACCACGACCAACGGCGGCACGGTGGTCGCGACGATCACCGGCGGCGGCCCGGGCTGCGGCTTCCTGAGCGCGACGATGCTGCCGCCGCCAGCCAGTCCGCCGGCCGGCGCGAGCTTCCCCGACGGTCTGTTCGACTTCACCGCCGGCGGCTGCAGCGGCCCGGTGACGGTGACGGTCGACTACCCGACCGCGTTCGCACCGAACACGAAGTACTGGAAATACGGCGCCACGCCCGACCAGATGGCGCCGCACTGGTACCCCCTCGATACGGCCTCGCTCGCCGGCCACGTCGCCACGTTCACGCTGACCGATGGCGCGCTCGGCGACGACGACGGGCTCGCCGATGGCGTCATCCGCGACCCGGGCGGTCCGGCCGCGATGGCGCCGGTCGACGGCGGCCCCGGCGGTGATGCGAAACCGGTGCCGACGCTCGGCCAGGCCGCCCGCCTGCTGCTCGCGCTGCTGGTGCTCGCGTTCGGCCTCGTCGCAACCTCCAGGCGGCGCGCCTGAACCGCCTGCGCCCGAAGATCCCCCGACCGAAGGCAGGGATGCCTTCGGCGGAGGGATCGCCTCTCCCACGAACCACGCCCCAGGCAGAACGCCATGCGTCCCCATGCCGATGCCCCATCGCGGTCGACCGAACCGATCCGTCGCGTGCGCGAATCCTTCGCCGACATCCACGACGTCAACGCCTTCACTCCAGCGTTCCACGATCGTCGCTTCGAGCGGGCTCCAGCCGTGCCCGCTGGCGACGATCTCGCCGAACAGCGCCGCACGCTCGCGCGTATGCTCGGCACGCGAGTCGCGGGCCCGCATCCCACGACGGGGCTGCAGGACACGCTGGCGTGCCTCGGCCAGCGCCATGCCGGTACGGTACGCACGAACCGCACCATCCCGAGGTCGGCACGGCCCTGACCGAGGTGCTCGCGACGCAACCGGGCCATGCTTCGACGAGGACGCACATGCAGCATGGATCGCCCTGTTCCTGCACGTCGGCCCATTCATGCAACCCGCTTCGCCACGGCCTGAAATCCGGAGAAAACCGATGTCCCACGCGCTCTCGTTCCGCTCCCTCGACACCCGCCTGCTCGCGCTCTGCCTGGGCCTGTTCTCGCTGGCCGCCAGCGCCGCCGACGCTCCCGCGCGCACCGACCCCAAGGGCTTCCGAGACCTGTTCGCATCGAGCCGCGACACCAAGCACGGCGTGATGCTCTACGTGCAAGGACAGTCGATCGGCGGTCAGGTCGTCGCCTTCGACGACCAGATCGTCGAATTGCGCAGCCAGTCCTATTCGCGCATCGTCGTGCGCATCGACCGCATCGACGCCGTGGCGGCGCCTTGAACGCACGCATCGCCCCGGGAGGATCCCGTCCATGAGGCCCGCTCCGCGGTTGCCGGCGCTGCTCACGGCGCTCGCCTTTCCGTTTTCCTGCGCCGTCGCGCAGGTTTCCCACCCCGCGCTCGACCAGCCCCTGCCCGGCGATTCCGGATCGACGGTACGCGACCTGGTGCGGCAGATCGTGCCCGGGCTCGCGGAGGGCGACGTCGTGCATGCATTGCTGCCGGTGCGCCACGTCAACGGCGATCCAGCTGCGCTGGAGCCGCTGGAAGACGCACCGCTCGGTCCGGTTTCCCTGCTGCCGGTACAGACCGGGGGCCGATCACGGCTGCTGCTTCTGCTCGACCAGAACGCTTCGGCCCAGGACGCGGACGGCTACGCGGTGCTCGCCCTGTTCGACGCGAACGACGCTCGTCTGCTCGACGCGGCGAACGTGGCCTGGGACCGCAGCACCGCCTTCCACGCCGACGGCAAGCTCGCCGTCGCCTCCGGCGAGGACGTGGTGCTGACCCTCAGCGAGCACTTCAACTCGAACCAGACCTACGACACCTACGCAGCACTCGGCCTGCGCGGCGACCGCATCCGCCTGATCGGTTCGCTGTTCACCTTGAGCGATCGCGGCTGCGGCTACGAGCACACGCAACGACCGACATTCGCCGCCACGGGACCGGCGACTGCGCGTTCGATCCGGGTCAGCGTGACCGACTCGGTCGAGCGCGACCGGATGGACTGCGGCGAGGAAAAGATCCCCGCCGCAAGGCGCCGCACGATCGCGACGACCTGGCGCTGGGACGCCAGGAACGAGCGCTACATCGTCGATCCCAAGGCGTTCGAGCGGCTCGAGAAGGAGAACGAGCAACGCCTGTGACGGACCGCTGGGCCGCGCCCGCCGCGTCGGCGGCGCGTTCGAATGCACCGACCTCCACCAATGTCCCCTGCGCGCGCGGCGCGCCGGCGCCCGGGAAGGACGACGCGCGCCGGATTCAGGCGCGATGCAATGCGTTCGAGATCAGCCGTGCGGTCGCCTGCACGACCGGAATGACGCGCTCGTAGGCCATGCGCGTCGGCCCGATCACGCCGAGCACGCCGAGGACGCGTCCGTCGACGCCGTACGGCGCAGTGACGAGGCTCCAGGAATCCAGCGGCGCGAAGCCGGACTCCTCGCCGATGAACAGGCGCACGCCTTCGGCATGCGAGCAGCGTTCCAGGAGCTGCAGCAGATCGCGCTTGCGCTGGAATGCTTCGAACAGCTCGCGCAGGCGGTCGACGTCGGCCCCGTCCTGCCGCCCCATCAGGTTGGTCTGGCCGGAAACCAGCATGTCGTTGCCGGTGCCGGTCTGGAACGCCTGTTCGGCGACCTCGACGGCGGCGGCGAGCAGCGAGTTCAGGCGCACGCGCTCGTCGCGCATCTCGCGCAGCAGGCGCGCGCGGATCTCGTCGAGACGCTGCCCGGCGTAGTTCTGGTTCAGGTAGTTGGCGACCTGCTCCAGTTCGCCGGCGCCGTAGGCGCGCTGCGTCGCGATCACGCGGTTCTGCACCTGGCCGTCGGTGAAGACCAGGATGACGAGCACGCGGCTGGCGTCGAGCGGCACGAAATCGATGTGGCGGAACGGGAATTCCTCGTGCCGCGGCACGCTGACGACGCCGACGAAGCGCGTGATCTCCGACAGCAGCGAACTGGCGCTGCCGAGCAGGTCCGGCGTGGCCGCGTCGGTCGGCAGTTCGCGGCGGAGCTGGTCGATCTCCGGCTCCGGCAGCGGCCGCAATTCGAGCAGGCTGTCGACGAAGACCCGATAGCCCTGCGCGGTCGGCACGCGGCCGGCCGACGTGTGCGGCGCGGCGACGAGGCCGGCCTCCTCCAGATCGGCCATGACGTTGCGGATCGTCGCCGGGCTGACGTCGAGGCCGGACGATTTCGCCAGCGTGCGCGATCCGACCGGCTGGCCCTCGGCGATGTACTGCGCGATCAGCGAACGCAGCAGGCGGCGCGAGCGGGAATCCAGCGGGAATTCGGAACGGGACGACATGCGATCAGGATACACGCGGCCCGGGTGGCCGGCGAGCGGATGCCGCCCTCCCGCGGGATGCCGCGAACCGCCCTGCGCCTTCCGATTCACGAGACACCGCAACGCCTCTCCGCGCCGGTACCGGCACCGGGATCCGGCACGAAGACGCCACCGGAGTGCAGGCACTTCGTCGCAAGGCCGTGCCACCCTGTGCGAAATCCGCTCGACCGGACTTGCGATCCCCCACGCGGCTCCGGAAACTTCGCGCGGGCTCACACGGAACCGCACATGCTCAGTTCGTTGTACGTCAAGGATTTCGCGATCGTCGGCGAAGCCGAGATCGCGTTCGGGCCGGGCATGACGGTCGTCACCGGCGAGACCGGCGCCGGCAAGTCGCTGCTGGTCGACGCCCTGCTGCTGCTCGCCGGCGGCCGCGCCGAGGCCGCCATGGTGCGCCACGGCTGCGAGCGCGCGGAGCTGTCGGCCGAGTTCGACCTCGACGCCCGCGCCGACCTGCGCGACTGGCTGGCATCCGAGGACCTCGACGAGGACGGCGCCTGCCAGCTGCGCCGCG
>DBMH01000255.1 GCA_002297645.1 Rhodanobacteraceae bacterium UBA703
CGAGCAGCGACGGTTCGCCGAGCGCCGCCACCGCGAGGCCGCGCGCGCGGCGCATGGTGTCTTCCGCGAGCCGGTTCTCGCCCAGGCCGCTGTAGGTCTGCGCCATCGCGTCCAGGAGCTGCGCCTGCAGCACCGGATGCGCCGCCAGCTCGCGGTCGATCCGCCGCACGCCGGCATCGACGAGATCGCGGGCGGTCGGCGCGCTGCTGCCGCCGCGACTGGGGTCGGCCGAGCGATAGACGTCGACCAGGAAATTGCGCACCCGCATCGCCGCCTGGGCTTCCGCATTGGCACGCACCGCCTCGGCTTCGGCACGGTCGCGCTGCAGNNCCCCTGCCACAACGTGCCGACGAGGCCGACGACGAGCGAGACCAGCAGCAGCGCGGCCACCGTGATCGGGGTGCTGTTGCGTGTCCAGAGGCGGCCGAGGCGATCCCAGGTGTCCGCGGGCCGCGCCGAGACCGGCCGGTTCTCGCGCGCGGCCTCGACATCGGCCAGCAGCGCTTCCGCCGAGCCGTGGCGTTCCTGCGGCGCCTTGGCCAGCGCCTTGAGCGCGATGGCGTCCAGATCGGCCAGCAGCCGCCGTGGTGCCGCTTTGCGGTCGCCGGCGGAGAGCCGCCGGCTCGGAGGAAGCGGCGTCCGCTCGCGCAGGGCCTGTTCGACGTCCGCCATCGGCAGTCCGCGCAGCGCCAGCGGCGGCTCGCCGCAGATCAGGAAATACAGCAGACCGCCCAGGGCGTGGACATCGGTGCGCACGCTGACGTCGCGACCGGTCACCGATTCCGGCGCGGCGAATTCCGGCGTCAGCGCCACCAGCCCGCCCGCCATCTGCTCGCCGCCCAGCGCGCTGGCGATCCCGAAATCGAGCAGGTGGGCGCGGCCGTCGCGGCCGACCAGCACGTTGCCGGGCTTGATGTCGCGATGGACCACCAGATGCTCGTGCGCATGCGCCACCGCGCGCACCACCTGGCCGAACACTTCCAGGCGCCGCTCGAGCGAGGGCCGCCGTTGCCGCCGCCAGAGATCGAGGGTGACGCCGTCGATGTAGTCGGTCACCAGGAACGGATGCCCGTCGGCCGTCGTGCCGGCGTCGAGCAACCGGACGATGCCCGGATGCTGCAGCGGAGCCAGCAAGCGCCGCTCCGACTCGATGTGGCGGGCCAGTTGCGGACGTTCGTCGCGGATGACCTTGACCGCCACCTGCTTGGCGAACAGGCCGTCGGCGCGTTCGCCCAGCCACACCTCGCCCATGCCGCCGCGACCGAGCAGGCGAAGCAGGCGCCAGTTGCCGATCAGTTCACCCGCGCTGGCGCCCGGGCGCGGCGACGACCGCGGCGACAGGTAGCCGGCGGATTGCTCGATGCCGCGCAGCCAGTCGCGCAGGACGCGCGCATCGGCCGGATCCCGCCGCTCCACGTCGGCGATGAAGGCCGGGCGGTCCGGCTCGGGCAGGTCCAGCAGGGCATCCAGCAGGCCTTCGAGCCGGTCCCATTCGGAACGGTCCTCACGCATGGGTCAGGCCGGCACGCGGGTAGCGTCGAGTCCCCGCGGCACGCGGGCGGGCCGGACACTCGAGCCGAACGGCGTCCGGCCTTTCCGGGACTGTCCGCGCGGGTATCGCCCGCAGCGGCACGCGGAAAGACGGTTGGGGCGGGTTTCCCGAACCTCCCGCGAGGGGTCCGCGGGTCGCTTCGTGACGTTCCATGCAGGCGAACCGGTCTGTGCAGGCCGCACAGGGTACCGCGCCCCCGCCTTCGCGACCGCCCTGCTGCGGCGCGCCTTTCTGGCCGGAGCGCATCTTCGTAGAGTCGAAGCCCTTCCCTCCGAGGACCGCCCGATGCGCAGCGTCAACGACTGGTTCGGCAGCTACAGCGCGGATCACCAGAATCCGGTCAATCGCCAGATCCACTGGATCTGCGTGCCGGCGATCCTGTGGGCCGTGATCGCGTTCCTGTGGCTGATCCCGGTACCGGCGTCGATCGGGCGCCCGGGACTCTGGTGCGGACTCGTGATGGTCGGCGCCCTCGCGTTCTACTGGCGGCTTTCGCGGCCGCTCGGCGCGGCCATGTTCGCCGCCTTCGTGCTGCTGGCGCTGCTGACCGAATTCCTGTTCCGCCGGCTGGGATCGAACGACCTGTTCTGGGTCGCGGTCGCGGTCTTCGCCGTCGCCTGGGTCGGCCAGTTCATCGGCCACCTGATCGAAGGACGGCGGCCGTCGTTCTTCACCGACCTGCAGTACCTGCTGATCGGCCCGGCGTGGCTGATGGGCAAGCTGATGCGACGCGTCGGACTCGCCTACTGACGCCCGCACCGGTCGAGCGATACGCCGGCGGCCGACCGCCGAGGTCGCGTCTTCGGCGTCCCGTTCCGGCAATCGCCGGAGTGCGGCGCCGGATCGCGCGCGCCGCCTCGCCATCGGCCATCCCCGAAAACAAGACCGCCGCGCATCCTTCGATGCGCGGCGGCGTTCATCGCCCGGAGCCGGACGGTATTACTTGTCGCGGATGACCGACGGGTTCTTCACCAGGACGGCCAGGCCGTTCGAGGCGAGGAAGCTCGCCATCTCGCCCTGCATTTCGGCCGTCGCGGCCGGGGAGGCCGCCGGGCTGAGCAGCGAGCCGTGGTCGCCCTGGATGAAGCGCACGACGCCGCGCAGGACGTTGTTGGTCAGCAGCACCGATTCCGTGATCGTCGACAGGCCGAGCGCGGCGATCAGCGGCTCGGTGCCGGACAGCGGCGCACCGGCGACGCGGTTCGGCACGACCTGGTCGGACAGGACGTCACCGCCACCGACGACTTCGTGCAGCAGCAGGTTCTTGCCGTAGTCCGCCACGGTCTGGTCGGGGTTGTAGCGGGTCAGCAGGCGCGAGCCGTTGCCGCCGAAGTTGATCGGATCGCCGGAGTCGACCACCGTCTGCGTCGCCGCCATGAACGTGTCGTACAGCGGCGTGCCCTGCGTGATGCCGGCGGCGGCGAGCCCGGCGCGGATGCGCGGCCCGAACGTCGGCGAACCGTCGAGCAGGCGCGCGATACCGCCGCCCGGCACGCTCAGCAGCGCGGTCTGCACGTGCGGGTCGATCGCCATGAACACGGTGCCGACGATGGCGCCGAGCGACTGGCCGGCGAAGCGGACCTTCGCGGTGTCGAAGTCGGTGCCCGGCGAGTAGTGCATCGCCTGTACCGCGTGCGAGACCTCGAGCAGGTCCACCGCGCCTTCGCGCAGGTTGTCGCGCGAGGTCAGCAGGCTCGTCAGGTTGATGTAGTGCGCGCCGGAGTCGTCGATCTCGCCGTCCGGACCGGGCGCACCGGTGTCGTTGTTGACGAGGTCGAGATCGAAAGTGCGCTCCTTCGCGCCGAGCGCGGCGAACGGCGTGTTGCCGACGTAGAACGGGTTGCTCTTGTCGGTGATGCCGTGCAGCGGCAGGTCGATAGCGACGACCGCGAAACCCTGCGCCGCCATCGTGCCGGCGATCGCGAGCATGTCGGTACGGTCGCGCGTGATGCCGTGCTGGAAGATCACCAGCGGCCAGCCCGACGCCGGCTTGGTCTTGCCGGACTTGTCGTTCGGCACGGTCAGCAGCAGCGGCACGGTCTGCGTCGACTTCGCCACCGCGAGCGGATTGGCGAACGTGACGTTGGTCGAGGTCGGATCGAGCCCGGCCTTGTCGAACGGCGGCACGTACCCGCCGGCCTTGGCCTGCCAGCTGCCCTTGAGCGGCGCCGCCGGCGACGCCGCAGTCGGCGCGTCGAGGTAGTACGGCAGGTCGATCGTGCCGATGTAGATGTCGGCGACGGGCGGCAGGCCCATGCCGAGGTCGCCGAGCGTCTTGCCGGTCGGCGCGATCGTCGTCTTCGCCGGAGCGGACTGTTCGATCACGGCCTGGCGTGCGAGCAGCGGCACGGTGATGCTCTGCGTCGTCATGACCCACGACAGCGCGATGCTGCCCGGCGCGACGCCGGCGGTGCTGGCGGCGGCTTCCTGCGTGTTGACGAGCATGCGCAGCGGTTCGAGCGCGCAGGCCTTGTCGGCGCTCAGCGCCGAAATGGTCGACGCGTTGTTCACGCACAGCGGCGCGCTGCGCTTGGCGAGCTGGTAGATCAGCGAGCCGCGCACCGGCTGGCCGCCGGCGTCCTTGATGCCGTTGGTGAGCACGGCCATGTACGAGGTCAGCTGCTTCAACGGCTGCGTCGGCACGATCGCGACGGTGCGGCCGGTGGCGTCGGACGGCGCGCGTGCGACGACGAACTCGGACGGCGACGCGAGCTCGCGCGTGACGCCGACGACGCCGCCGCCGGGTCCGCTCAGCTTGACCTCGAACACGCGCACGCTGGTGCCGCCGACCAGCGAGGCCGGATCGACCGGCGCCGAGAAGCTCGTCGACCACGGCGCGGTGGTGCTGAAGCCGTCGAGCGCGTTCATCGCCAAGGTCGGGCCGGCGCTCGGCGAGGTCGGATCGGCGACCGGGATGTTCAGCGTGAGATCCTTCGTACCGCTGAGCAGCAGGTTGTTCGGGAACGGGATCACGCCCTGGCTCGGATCGAAGGCGGCGACGGTGTGGAACTGCACCGGCGCGGTGTAGTCGTACGCCTGCGCGGCGCGTGGCGCGAGCGCGGCGAACGACAATGCGGCAACGACGGCAGTCGTGATCAATCGAGCTTGCATGGGGTGCCCCTCTGGATGGCGACTCGAAAAGTCGGGGCATCTTAGGTCGGTCAAACGAGCGTTGGCAACGCTGCACTGCGGCGAAAAACGCCGCCGTCCGCAAGGCGGAAAGCTCAGCGCGACGCGTCGATCTCGACGAGGTCGAGCGCACGCCCGTTCGCGCCGCGGATCCCCTGCTGCAGTTCGTGCAGGCGCCGGATCGAAGGGCACAGCGCCTCGATGCGCGGACGCAGCGCCTGCATGCGGCGTTCCAGCCGCGGACGCAGGTCGGTCGCGAGGCCGCTGGCGCGCTCGTGCAATGCCGCAGCCGCCCCCAGGTCCCCGCCGGCCGCCGCCGCGA
>DBMH01000271.1 GCA_002297645.1 Rhodanobacteraceae bacterium UBA703
GCGGCTCGGAGGGCGGCGCCTTCGGTGCCACGCGCCGGACGTTGCGTTCGGCCTGGCGGCTCACGGGCGGACCTCCGGACGGAAATCGTCGATCAGGCGGCCGTGGTCGAGCACCAGCACGCGCTTGCCGAGGCGGCGGACCAGCATGAGATCGTGGCTGGCGATCAGCACGGTCGTGCCGACCTGCCCGAATTCCGCGAACAGGCCCATGATCTCGGCCGACAGCTGCGGGTCGAGATTGCCCGTCGGCTCGTCGGCGATGATGACCGGCGGCTTGGCGACGATCGCTCGCGCGATGCCGACGCGCTGCTGCTCGCCGGACGACAGCGTCACCGGCGCGGCCTTTTCCTTCGCCAGCAACCCGACCTTGTCGAGCGCCGCACGCACGCGCTTGCCGATCTCCTCGCGCGCGGTACCGGCGATCAACAGCGGCAGCGCGACGTTGTCGAAGACTGTGCGATCCATCAGCAGGCGATGGTCCTGGAACACCATCCCGATGCGTCGTCGCGCATGCGCGATACCGCTGCCGCGCACGCGCGCGAGATCGGCATGGTTGACCACGACCCGCCCGCGCGTCGGCCGCTCGACGAGGCCGATCAGCTTCAGCAGGGTGCTCTTGCCCGCACCGGAATGACCGGTCACGAACACCACCTCGCCGGCGTCGACCTCGAAGCTGAGATCGGCCAGCGCGTCCTGGCCCGAGGCGTAGCGCTTTGCGACGTTTTCGAAGCGGATCATTCGGGACCGGGATTCGGGACGTGAGATTCGGATTCGGGCGGGCGGCCCGATGCGGGATTCGGGATTGTAGAGGCTGCGCATGGCTTGGCGACCCGCCTCGCCTGCTTTTCCGGACCCCGGATCGCCTACCCCGCTATTTCACCATCTGGTTGAGATTGAAGATCGGCAGCAGGATCGCCAGCACGATGAACAGCACCATCGCACCGACCGCGAGGATCACGGCCGGGCCGAGCACGGACGTCAATGCGGTCAGCCAGCGGTCGAGCTCGCGCTGCTGTTGCTGCGAAGCCTCCTCGAGCATGCGCGGCAGCTCGCCGGAACGCTCGCCGCTGGCGATCAGGCGCAGGGCGACCGGGGGAAACTGCCCGCTTTCGCCGAGCGCTCGCGAGAACGCGGTGCCCTCGCGCACCTTGAACGCGGCACGCCGGAGCGCATCCCTCATCGGCAGGTTCGGCACCACCTGCGCGGCGATGCCCAGTGCGTCCAGCAGAGGCACGGCACTGCCGGCGAGCAGCGCCAGCGTGCGGGTCGCGCGCGCGGTGTTCGCGGCGCGCGTCAGGCGCCCGACCAGGGGCAGGCGCAAGAGCAGCTCGTGCCAGCGGAAGCGCATCGCCTCGTTCCTCAGGGCCGCGCGCGAGCCGATGGCCGCGACAATCAGTACGGACAGGATCAGCCAGCCCCAGCCGCGCAGGAAATCCGACAGGGCAATCAGCATCCGCGTCGCCAGCGGCAGGGACTGGTGCAGGTTCTGGAACACGCCGATGATCTGCGGCACGACCCACGCGAGCAGGCCCGCGACGACGGCGATCGCGACCATCGTCAGCAGCAGCGGGTACGCCAATGCGGCCAGCACCTTCTGCTTCAGCGCGTCGTGTGCCTCGGCGTAGTCGGCCAGCTTGTCGAGCACGGAATCGAGCCGCCCGGACTGCTCGCCCGCCGCGACCGTCGCGCGATAGATCTCGGGAAAGCTCTCCGGGAAACCCGCAAGTGCCTGTGCCAGGCTCGCGCCTTCCATCACGCGCGCGCGCAGGCTCATCGTCAGGCCGCGCTGGCGCTCGTTCTCCGCCTGCTCGGAGAGCGCTCCGAGCGCTTCGTCGATCGGCAGGCCGGCGCCGATCAGGGTCGAGAGCTGGCGGGTCAACAACGCCAGTTGCACCGTGCCGAGGCCGCGACGCACGAACGGGCCACCGGTACGCCGCGCGCCCTCGCGCACCTCCTCGACGAGAAGCGGATTGAGGCCGCGTTCGCGCAAGGTTCCGCGCACGGCGCGCGCCGTGTCGCCCTGCAGGACGCCACGTTGGGTCTTGCCGCTGCTGTCGAGGGCCTGGTAGGCGAAGGCGGGCATCGTGTCGATCGACCGGTTTCGCGGCATCTCCGCGTGGGTTCGCGAATGTAAGGCAACGGCGAGCCCGCGCCTATCCGGTGCACCCTTGCGCGGAGCCGACCACTTCACGGATTGCACCGCTTCGCGGAACGTCGCCGGATGCTCCGCTCGATGTTCCGGCCGCGCGAATGGCGTCGGAGTCCGACGAAGCCCGCCNNCCCGCCGATCGGCTCGCATGCGCTGTCAGCGCGCGAGCCCGTCTTGCGTAGGGATTCGTACGGGTCGCCGCGCGGATGCGCGCCGGCGGCCACGCGAGATGCCCTCATCCGACGGAGATCGACCATGTCACGCACCGGCGTTCCTGCTTCGACCCGCCTGCGGTCGCCGACCGCAACGAAGTGGGGTGCACCTCCGGCCTTCCACCTGCCGCGCTCGGCCCTCTTGGCGGCAGTCGCCGCGGCGTGGCTCGTGCTTGCCGTTCCCTGCCGCAGCGAGGCAGCGGTCTTCGTCGTGGACACGTTCATCGACGCGACCGACAGCGCACCGGGCGATGGCGCCTGCATGACCGATTTCGGAACGTGCAGCCTGCGCGCCGCGATCCAGGAAGCGAACGCGTTGCCTGGCGCCGACGTCGTCCTGCTGGGCGAAGGCGAATACCGGCTCGCCATCGACGGTATCGACGAGGAGACCGGTGCGAGTGGCGACCTCGACGTCCACGACGCGATCACGCTCACCGGCGTCGGCGCCGGTCTCACCCGCATCGACGCGGACGGGATCGACCGCGTGCTCGACCTCCACACCGGTACGCCGGGCATGCCGGTCGTCCTCGAGCACCTGACACTGCAGCACGGCGCGCTCGACCGGTTCTCGAACCTGCACGAAGGAGCGGGACTGCGGGTCGGTGCGGACGTACGCGTCCGGCTGCTGGACGTCGTCGTCCGCGAGAACCAGGCGCCCGGCTTCGGCGCCACCGGCATCGACACCCGGGGCTGCATCGACGGCCGCTACGTGCGCGTGCTCGACAACGGCCTGTCCGGCGCCAAGACCCACGCACTGTCCGGCGGAATCGCGGTACGCGGCGACGGCAGCTGCCTGCACCTGGCCGACAGCGAGATCAGCGGCAACCGCGGCGACGTCGCCGGAGCGCTGTACACCTTCGATCGCTCCGTCGTCACGATCCGGCGCAGCCTCGTCGCGAACAACACGGCGCGCTTCTCCGGCGCGATGGAGTTGTCGATGGCCGAGTCCGTGCTGCTCGAGAACGTCACGATCAGCGGCAATCGCGGCGACCCCGGCGCGATCCTCAACGACGGCATGAACCGGTTGACCCTGGTCCATTGCACGGTGACCGGGAACGGACCGGCGAGCGGCTTCGCGAATGTCGGCGGCATCCACGACGTGCACGGCGGCTTCGGCCGTACCTTCCTGTCCAATACCATCGTGTACGGCAACGGCCCCGGTTTCCTCGCCGACGACTGCAACGCCGCGACATCGCTCGACGGCGGCAACCTCATCGGCGCGGATTCGCGCTGCCGCTTCTCGGCCGGACCGACCGATCGGACCGGCGTCGATCCGGACCTGTCCGCGCTCGCCGACCACGGCGGCTTCACGCGCACCCACCTGCCGGGACCGGCGGCCGTCGATCACGCGCAAGCGGATGCGTGCACGGACACCGACCAGCGCGGACTGCCGCGCCCGAGCGACGGCGACGCCGACGGACATGCCGCCTGCGACATCGGAGCGATCGAGGTGCAGGACGACGGCCTGTTCGTCGACGGCTTCGAGGCCGCGGTCGATCCGACGATCGCGGGCACCTGATCCCCGGTCCGGCCGCGAATCGCTCGTGGCGGACGACGCCCGAGCCTACTCCGAGCCGGCGAACACCTGCCCCAGCCAGTCGTCGATGGCCTGTCGACACGGTCGCGGGCGCGCCTGCAACAGGAAGTGCGGACCGTCGATCGGCGTTTCGCGGAAGGAGCCGGATCGCGCCCCGTCCCCAGCCAGCGTCGCGCAAACGAGCCGGTCCCGCCGCGCACGCAGATGCAACGCCGGCACGTCCATGCGGCGCAGGGTTTTCCGTTCGTCGAGCGTGCGCAGGAGGGCGAAGCGCGCCCGCATGACGGCCGGCGGCAGCCTGCGTACGGCCTCGGCAAGTTCGCCGATCTGCTCGGCACTCGCGTCCAACCCCAGGCAGAACGCACGCAACGACATCCGGTTCGCGCCCTTTCCGATCACCGCAGCGAGTGCCGCCAACGGCAGCATGCGCAACAACAGATTCGGGCATCGCACGAAGCTCGCGACGAGTACGACGCCGACGACGCGGGGATCGCGCCGCTGCAAGCGCAGCGCGACGGGGCCGGAGAACGACTCGGCGACGACGAGGCAGCGCGGCGCGTCACCGATCGCTTGCGCAGCGTGCGACGCATAGTCGTCCAGACTCCAGCCAGCCTCGTCGGGATACTCGACGACGGCCACGTCGTCGTCCCGCAGGCACTCCAGGAATCCGCGGAACAGGCGGCCGCGGCCGTCGAGGCCGGGCAGCAGCACCCAGCGCCGCGGCGGATCGCTCATTCTTCCCGCGTCACGCGCAACACTTCCTCGGTCGACGTGATGCCGGCCACGCACTTGCGCCAGCCGTCGTCGAGGATCGAGGCGGAACGCGTGCGCGCGAGGCCTTCGAGTTCCGCCTCGGCCGCGCCCTCGTGGATCAGGCGGCGCATCGCGTCGTCCACGGGCACGAGTTCGTAGAGGCCGGTACGGCCGCGATAGCCGGCATGACGCGCGGTCGCGGCGAGATCGGAGCGCGGACGGTACAGCGTGACGTTCGCATCGGCCGGCTGGCCGAACGCGGCCAGCTCGGCCGGCGTCGCGGCGTACGCCTCGCGCGTGGCGGGGTCGAGCACGCGCACGAGGCGCTGCGCCAGCACGCCGATCAGCGACGAGGACAGCAGGAACGGCTCCACGCCCATGTCGCGCAGGCGCGTGACGGCGCCGACGGCGGAATTCGTGTGCAGCGTGGACAGCACCAGGTGGCCGGTCAGCGACGCCTGCACGGCGATCTCGGCGGTTTCGAGGTCGCGGATCTCGCCGACCATGACGACGTCCGGATCCTGGCGCAGGATGGCGCGCAGGCCACGCGCGAACGTCATGTCGACGCGCGCGTTCACCTGCGTCTGGCCGACGCCGTCGAGGTAGTACTCGATCGGGTCCTCGACCGTCATGATGTTGCGCGAACTGTCGTTGAGCCTGAGCAGCGAGCCGTACAGCGTGGTCGACTTGCCGGAACCGGTCGGGCCGGTCACCAGCAGGATGCCGTGCGGGCGCGCGATGAGGTCCTCCAGGCGCAGGCGCATCGCCTCGTCCATGCCGAGCTGGGCGAGGTCGAGCTTGCCGGCCTGCTTGTCGAGCAGGCGCAGCACGACGCGCTCGCCGCGTCCCGCCGGGATCGTCGACACGCGCACGTCGACCGGACGGCCAGCGATGCGCAGGCCGATGCGGCCGTCCTGCGGCAGGCGGCGCTCGGCGATGTCGAGTTTCGCCATGACCTTGATGCGGCTGACGACGGCACCCGCGATCGCCTTCTGCGGCGCCAGTACCTCGCGCAGGACGCCGTCGACGCGGAAGCGCACGACGAGGCGGTTCTCGTAGGGCTCGATGTGGATATCGGACGCGCCTTCCTTCACCGCTTCGGTCAGCAGCGCGTTGATCAGGCGGATGATCGGCGCGTCGTCCTCGCTCTCGAGCAGGTCCTCGGGCTCCGGCAACTCGTCCGCGACGGCCTTGAGGTCCATGCGCTCGTCGAGGTCGGACACCATCGTGAGCGCGTCGTCGCCCTGCTCGTAGAGATCGCGCAGCAGGCGTTCGAATTCCGGTGTCGGCAGCGTCGTGAAACGCAGGGGCGCGCCGAGATGGCGGCGCAGCTCGGCCAGCACGTCGGGGCGCGCATCGGCGCGGCAGGCGATCTCGGCGACGCCCCCCTGCCAGCCGGTCAGCGCGACGCCGTGGCGACGCGCGAAACCGAAGCCCGGCCGCAGCGGATGGGTCGTGCTCATGCCCGGACTCCGAAACGTGCGGCCACGACGGCGATGAATTCAGCGCGGTCGCGCGGCGAGAGGATGACGGTGCCTCGGTCGCCGTCCAGCACGACGAGGTCCTCGCGCTCGGTCGCCCAGACCCGGCAGCGACCGTACTTGCGCGTGCCGTACCAGCCCGTGATCGAGAACAGGCCGCCGTTGCCGAACACGCGCAGCGCCCCTTTCAGCGCCTCGGCGTCGGCGCGCAGGCTCGACACCGAGCGCGCCACGCAGCGGCGGCCGAGCGGGCGCACGACGTGCAGGCCGGCTGCATCGAGCTCGTAGCGAAGCACCGTGTACAGGGCTGCGACCAGCACGAGCGCCAGCGGAAACACGACCGTCGCCAACGA
>DBMH01000373.1 GCA_002297645.1 Rhodanobacteraceae bacterium UBA703
CCTGTTCCTTGAGCATCCGCAGGCCGTCCGCCAGCGAGGGCACGCCGTCCCAGCGCAGTTCGAGGTTGTAGGAGAGGCCGCCGCGGATGACGTGGATGTGCGAGTCGACCAGCCCGGGGATCACGCGCCGGCCGCGCGCGTCGATCACCCGCGTCCCGGCGCCGGCGTGCCGCATGACGTCGGCTTCGTCGCCGACGGCGACGAAGCGGTTGCCGGCGACCGCCAGTGCCCGGGCCTGCGGCTTCGCCGCGTCGACGGTGGCGATGGTCGCGTTGCGTACGATCAGGTCGGCCTTCTGCGCCATGGTCCGGTTCCGGTCAGCAGCGGGGGGATTCGTCGCGAGGCAGCGTGGATCGGCTGCAGTCCGGCGCCTGGGTCGGCAGGGCGGCGAGGCTGTGCGAATGCAGGTGCGCTGAGACGAGGCTCGCCGTGACCGGCTGGCGGCCAGCGAGGAATTCCTTCGCCAGCGGCACGGCCTGTTCTCCGATCAGGATGCCGGCGAGGCCGAGCAGCGCGATCACCGGCGGCGCCGGCGAGCGCACGTCGAGCAGTCCGTAGATGACCCCGACGAGCACGCCGACGGCGAGGGACACCAGATAGAGCTTCATTCGATCACCTCGTAGATTCCCGCTCGGTCTTTCGAGGGACGGCGCGCGGTCGATGATGCGCCCGGCGCACCCCGGTTCGCACGCGGATTCAATGGCCTTCGCCGCCGCCGAACATCGTCTTCGCGTAGACCAGGCCGAGGCCATACCCGCCGCCGTGCTGGATCGCGGTGGCGACCGTGCGGTCGTAGGTCGCGCCGCGGGCCCAGTCGCGCTGCAGTTCGAGCAGGTACTGCAGGCTCGTCATCGGCCGCGCGCCGGCCTGGACCATGCGCTGGACGGCACGTTCGTGCGCTTCCGTCGTGACGTCGCCGCAGGCGTCGGTGATCACGTAGACCTCGAAGCCCTGGTCGAGCGCGGACAGCGCCGGGCCGACGATGCACACGCTGGTCCACAGCCCGCCGAAGACGATGCGGTTCCTGCCGATGCGGTTCACCTCGGCGACGACGTTCTCGTCTTCCCACGCGTTCATGGTCGTGCGGTCGATCGACGCCTGGCCCGGGAACGGCGCGGTGACCTCGTCGAACATCGGTCCGGAGAACGACTTCTCCGCGACCGTCGTGAGGATCGTGGGGACGCCGAATTCCGCCGCGGCCTTGGACACCAGCGCAGCGTTGTTGCGCAGGTCGACGACGTCGATGGACCGTGTCGCGAACGCCATCTGCGACTGGTAGTCGACCAGGACGAGAGTGTGGTCGGAACCATCGAGAAGGGTCTTGCCCGGTGCGGCCTTGGCGGTGGTCATGGGGAGTCTCCTGGGAGGGGATGCGTTCGCCGCGGACTCTAGGCAGACCGCCGTCGCGCGCCTAGCCGTGCCGCCGAGAACGCGGTGTTCGCCGTTGCCGAACGCCGTCGATTGCACGGTGTCGCCGCGCGCCGTCATCATCCGCGGCATGGAACACGATTTCGGCAATCTCAGGGCCTTCGTGCAGGTCGTGGAGAACGGCGGCATCACGCCGGCCGCGCAGCGCCTCGGCGTCGCCAAGTCGGTACTCAGCCAGCGCCTGGCGAAGCTCGAAGGCGAGTTGCACGTCAAGCTGCTGCACCGCTCGCCGCGGGGCGTGACGCCGACCGATGCCGGCAAGCGCTTCTACCAGCGCGCGCGCGACGTGCTGTCGCGGCTCCAGCAGGCCGTGGACGAGGTGAGCGGTATCGACGACGGCAGCCTTCGCGCGAGTCTGCGCATCACCGCGCCGATGACCTTCGGTACGCAGTACCTCGGGCCCTTGCTGTTCGACTTCATGCGCCGGAATCCGGGACTGGAGCTCGCGCTCGATCTCGACGACCGCTACCTCGACCTGCTCGCCGGCGGCTTCGATCTCAGCGTGCGCATCGGCCGCCTGCACGATTCCTCGCTGATGGCACGCGCGCTGGCGCCGAGCCGGCGGGTGCTGTGCTGCAGTCCCGACTACGCCGCGCGCCACGGCTTGCCCGCGAGCGTCGCCGACGTCGGCGTGCACGACTGCATCTGCTACGGCAATGCCAGCGTGGCGCCGTACTGGCAGTTCGAGACCGGACAGTCCGGCGAGCCGCAGACCGTCGTCGTGCGTGGCAGGATCCACTTGAACAACGGCGAAAGCATGCGCGACGCCGCGATCGCCGGCCTCGGCCTGGCCGCGCTGCCGCGCTTCATCGCTGCCGCCGCCTTGCGCGACGGACGTCTCGTCGAGGTCCTCGCGGGAACGCCGCCGACGGCCGACACGGTCTACGCGGTCTATCCGAAGACGCGCTACGTCAGCCGCGGCGTGCGCGCGATCATCGACCTGCTGGTTTCCGCATTCGAAGGCCGCACGCCCTGGGACGAAGCGCCTGCGCCGGCGGGTGCGCGGCGTGGCAAAGCCTGATCCCATCCGGCCCGCAGCCGTTCGCGCTCGGAGCGGCGCGACTGCCTCTCTTCTTCTCTTCTTCGGACGCGGCACGCACGGGCGTTGCCCGCCATCGCGCGTGCCGCTCCATCGTCACGACTCCTACGAACGGACGATCCCGATGCCTTCGATCGTCAGGGGAACCTCTTCGGCCGCGGCAGGCTGGAACGATCAGCCCTTGTCTGCCATGGGTGACGTGCAAGGAGGCAGGCGAGTTCCGCTGGGGTATCGCGAATGAAGACCGGCGCATCGACCAGGCTGGTGTTTGACGGAGGAGCTTGCACCGCCAGTCGAAGCACCGAGCCGGGGATGTTCGGGAGAGCAGCAGGAGACGGATGTAAGAATTTTCTTACAAGAAATGTCGTCATTCTCTGATAGTGGAGAAAGCGGTTCTGCTGATACGGTGGGTGTTGGCGATGCAGGTACTCCTACATCAGGAGCTGCCTTCCGCTTCGGGGGAGCCTGTGTTCGTCACGGCTCGAGACATCGGCAAACAGATATCGGGCATGCCGTGATGGTGCTGCTCCAGGAGATTGAGGAGCGTGCACAAGCAAGACGGCGCAGGAGTTGCGCTCAGGGCTGACCGTCACCTCGTCTCTACCGGCAACCCGCCGCGGGCTTCACGATCCAGCCAATCCTCGATCACCGCTCGGTCGGTCAGGCCGATGCATAGACGTGCGTCGACGGTGCACAGCTCCTTGCGGCTACGTGCATGGGGCATCGGTCATCGTGGCCGTCGGGCTCCTGGTGCCTCTGGGCTCCTGGGGCGATGGACGCATCGCATTGGCGTTGTCGGGTCATCGCGCGACGCCGGAACCCGCCGTAAGGGAAGGCGCGAGCCCGATACCCCTCTTCCTGGCCCAGCGGTTCGGGCAGCGCGTGGCCTGCCATCCACGATTCGCCATTCGATACCCGGCTGATGAATACAGCCGGTAGCACTTCTTCTTTCTTCAGGGGGCTCGACAGAATGAATTCAAACCATACCACCCTACACGTGCCTCGCGTCCTGTTCGGGCGAGGCTGCGCACGGTGGATCTCCACGGCCGTTCTGGCTTTTTCGTTCGGGACATCCCTGCGTGCACAGGGCCTCGATGACGTAGAACCCGGGACCCTGCGACCGGCTCCGATCGAGGGAATGGCCGGAAGCGCCAATGTTCCGATGTACGCCGAGTACTCCAAGAAGCTCAAGGAGCTGGAACAGCTGTCTCCGCTGACGTCGGAACTGTTCGGAGACGAGGTTTCCCTTTACACGGGGCAGACGAGTTTCAGCGTCGTCGACATCGATTTGCCGGGCAACAATGCGTTGCCCGTCCAGCTGCGTCGCACTCTGGACGTATCCCTGCTGTCCGGGAGCAAGTCGTGGGATCCGTTGGGTAGCCCCGGGAATCCCTATACGGGGCTGGGGAACTGGGCGATCGACGTGCCGCAAATTCATGGCGTATTCGATGGGAACTACAAATGGAACCGTCCGAATGGGGTGCCTTCCGGCACGGTTATCCCTCGATGCTCGCAATATTTCCTTCCGGGAGTCGAGAATGAATCCAAGTTCAAATATTCGGAGGTGGCGAGCGGTATCAGCGTCCATATTCCGGGAGCGGGAGACAAGTCCCTGCTCATTGGAGATGGGACGAGCACGCCGGTGCTGCCGTATCCGTCCAATCAGGTCTGGAGGACAAAGGATTTCGACCGGATCACTTGCACGCAAACCCAGAACGGCGGGGGCGAGGGTTTCGTGCTCACCACCACCGATGGAGTGAGCTACACCTTCGACTGGTATCTGGAGCGGTTCGAGTCGACCCTGGAGAAGGACGCTCGGTTTTCCACGGAAAATACCACGTTCTACAACACGCGCTTGTCGATTCATCTGCTGGCGACCCGAGTCGAAGACCGTCACGGAAACTGGGTCCAGTACACCTACGACGCCGCCAAGGGAGGATATCCGACGGCGATCGAGTCCGGTGGCTCGGGCGAGTCCGGCAACCCGAGGAAGATCGAGCTGCAGTATGAGGAGGCACTGATCCCGGGAGGTGGCCAGATGAAGAACATTCGTCTGAAATCGGCGACAGTGCAATTGGCGCAGATACCTGGCGTAATGGCATCCGAGGAGCGCGTATGGAACTACGTATACGACGATCCTGCGGACGGAGAGACCTCCCGCCTGCGGACGGTATCGCAGCCGGACCGATCGTCCTGGAAGTATTCCTACATCGGCGACCAGTACGTTCGATTCGAACTCAACGATGACCCGGCATTGCCCTGCCCAGAGTCGGCGCCGCAGCCGTCGAACAAGACGTTCGGCGTGCGGATGGAGCATCCCGCGGGAGCGATCGGCGTGTTCAGCTTCAAGTATGGAGGACAGTCGAGCGCTGTTTCGCACAGCGAGGCCTGCCGGCGCGATAACCCCGGTGGGGTGCCCGGCTATGCCGACTACCTGAAGCTGGACACGAAGCAGGTCTACTACTCCGCGGACAAGTCCGATCTGTGGAAGTATGAAACCGGAATGATCGACTTCCTCGAATGCGGCCGGAACTGCGAGGTATCCAGGTCCTTGGTCACGTTGCCGGACGGCGGCGTGGTGCAATACGAGTTTTCCCGGCGTTACAACGCCATGAGCGTTTCGGGCGTGGCGGAAGGTCGCCTGTTGGCGACCTCGACCTATTCCGATGCCGGAAGTGTCAAGAACAACGACCCTCCGCTTCGATCGGAGGTGAATACCTATGTCACCGGAGTGGATACGAATGGGGTGCCGCTGACTGGCTTCGAGTTTCCGGCGCGGTACGGTGATGTCTTCATGGGGGATCCCGCCGTCGGCAGCCTGCGTCCCCTGAAGAAGGTGACGATCACCCAGCAGGGCACGACCTTCGTGCGCGAACACACGAAGTTCGATACCTACGGCCGGCCGACCAAGACCGTCAGGCAGGGGCCGCAGGGGCTTCGCAAGGAGACGACGGAGTACGCGGACCATGAGGGCAGGTGGGTCCTCGGCCAGATCCTCAAGATCAAGGACGAAACGCTGGTCGTGGATGGGGTAGCCGGCGAGCCGTCGTTCGAGGGGACGATCGTCAGCAATACCTACGACCCGGACTGGGCGGATCTGACGAGCGTGAGGGAGTACGGGCGCCTGGTGCGCGAGATGACCTACCGCGTGGGCCTGGGTGGCGACAGTGAGGACGGCACGCTGAAGACGATCAAGGACGGCGCGACCCCGAGCCGCACGACGACGCTGGGCACGTTCCACCGCGGCATCCCGCAAAGCGTCACGTACGCGGACGGCACATCGCAGAGTGCGGTGATCGACGATGCGGGCTCGATCCGTTCGGTGACGAACGAGGTCGGTGCCACCACGTCCTACGGCTACGACAAGATGGGGCGCGTGACGAACATCACGTATCCCGACGACACGAACCCGATCTGGAATTCGACGACGATCGACTACGAACGGGTGGATGCGACGGAGGCAGGCGTGTCGGGCCTGCACTGGCGCCAGACGACGAAGACCGGCGACGCGAGGAGATTGGTGGTGTATGACGGCCGCTGGCGTCCGGTATCGACCACCGAGTACGACGCAACGAATAAAGCGGCCACCACTCGTCGGACCGCGCGCACCTTCGACTACGCGAACCGCGAGATCTTCGTTTCCTACCCCGTCGACTCGGACTCCAAGCTGCGGCTGGATGGCACGAGCACCCAGTACGATACCCTCGGCCGCGTGCTGACGGTCGAGCAGAGCGACGGCAGCGCCGTACGGACGACGACGACCGCCTATTCGCTTGATGCGTTCAGCAAGACCGTCACCGATCCGGCGCTGAAGGTGACCACGACCCGCTACCAGGCCTTCGACACGCCGACCGAGGACTTCCCTACCGACATCGAACTGCCGGAAAGCGTGACGGTGAAGATCGTGCGGGACCGGTTCGGCCATCCGATGACGGTCACGCGCAGCGGCACGTACGAGGGCCGGCCGCTGGCGGCGACGCGCCGCTATGCCTACGACGCCAACCTGCGCCTGTGCGCGACGACGGAGCCGGAGTCGGGCACGACGGTGCAGGACTACGATGGCGCCGGCAACGTGAGCTGGATCGCCAAGGGGACGGCGGTGTCCGGCTGCCTTCGGAACAATGTGGCCGAGGGGGACAAGACGAAGTTCGGTTACGACCCGCGCAATCGCGTGACGAGTGTGACCTACCCGGGCGGGGCCGCGTCGATCGCGAAGGAATACTGGGGCGACGGCGCATTGCGGACGGCGACGAGCAATGGCGCGAAGTGGACCTACGGGTACAACCGCCGCGGCCTTCTGACCTCGGAGTCCCTGCAATACGACGGCCAGACCTTTCTCCTGGAGCGTACCTATGACAAAAACGGTTCGCTCGAGCAGTTGATGTATCCGGACGACACGATCGTCCCCTATGCGCCGAACGCGCTGGGCCAGCCGACCCGGGCGGGCGACTACGCCACGGGCGTGGCGTACCACCCTAACGGCGCGATGAGCGGGTTCACGTACGGCAACACCATCGTGCACAGCCTGACGCTGGACGGGCGCCAGTTGCCGCTGCGCAGCAAGGACGGGACGGTCACCGAGCTGGAGTACGGCTACGACGCGAACGCGAACGTCTCCTCGATCACCGACAAGCAGGTCCTGCCGATCGACGAGTCGCGCAGGATGGAATACGACGGCCTGAACCGGCTGGTGAAGGTGGAAGCCCCGGGGATGTGGGGAGTTGCGACGTTCAAGTACGACCCGTTGGACAACCTGCGCTCCAGCGAAGTCGACATCCGCACCTGCACGCATGCCTACGACGAGTCGAAGAACCTGCTGGCCTCGATCGCCGGCGCGAACTGCCCTTCGAAGGGTTACTTCTACGACGCGCGCGGCAACGTCAGGCAACGGGGTGGCCAGGTCCTGGAGTTCGATCGCGCCGACCGGCTGGTGGCAGCCGACCGGGAATATGGATCGGGCAAGGAAAACTACACCTATGACGCGCACGGCCATCGCGTGCGCGTGCAGCGCACGGCCGACAACAGCAAGCTGTACCAGGTCTACAGCCTGGACGGCCAGTTGCTCCATGCCGTGGACACGGCGACCGACAAGCCGACGAACTACATCTACCTGAACGGCTCGCTGGTGGCGCGCCGGGAGGGGCGGCCGGACGAGTCACCGACCGTTCCGCCGATCCCGGCGGCCCCGACGGCCGACCCGAACCCCAGTGCGACAGGCCGCTACAAGGTGCGCTGGCTGTCCGTGGGCGCCACCGGCTACGTGCTCGCCGAGCAGGCGAACGGCGGCTCCGAGCAGCCGGTGTACTCCAACGGCCTGACCGAGTGGGAGACGCCGTCCCCGAAAGCGAACGGCAGCTACGTCTATCGCGTGCGGGCCTGCAACGGCGGCGTATGCAGCGACTTCAGCGCGCCGCTGACCGTGACGGTGCAGAGCGGCGTACCGGCGCTCGAGATCACTCGGGATCAGCAAATCACGGGCTTGTACACGGCCAGCTGGACCGAAGTGACCGGCGCCACGCGCTACGTGCTCAAGGAAACGGCGCCCGGTGGCGGCGTGTCCGAGCCCTACAGCGGTCCGGGCCGGAGCTGGACGCCGCTGTCGGCCAAATCCGATGGCACCTTCAGCTACCAGGTGCAGGCCTGCAACGGCCCTTGCAGCGCGCTGTCCGCTCCGGTCACGGTGACCGTGGCGACGGAGGTTCCGGGGGCCTTCTCGGCTACCCCGAATCCGGCGACGGTGAACACGGCGTTCACGGTGAAGTGGAGCAGTGTCACCGGAGCGGCGACGTACCGTCTGGAGGAGAAGAGTGCGGCCGGAAGCTGGAGCGAAATCCAGAACCAGAGCGGCACGAGCCGCCTGATCGGCGGCAAGCCGCTCGGTGCCTGGGCGTACCGCGTGCGCGCGTGCCGCCATGCGACGGATACGGCGTACTGCGGCCTCTACGCCGACCTGGTGGTGGTCGTGCGGCTGCCGTCACCGCCGACGCCGACGGTGACGTGGGCTCCGAACTCGATCGACACCTACACGGTGAGCTGGGGCGGCGTGACCGGCGCGACCCGGTATCGCCTGGAGGAGGCCCGCAACGGAAGCTGGAGCGAGATCCAGAGCCAGGCCGGCACGAGCCGCCTGATCAGCGGCAAGGCGCCGGGCAGCTACGGATACAAGGTGCGCGCATGCAGCGGCACGAACGAGTCCGATTGCGGCGACTACAGCGGCACGCTGACGGTGACGGTGGATCCGCCGCCGGGAATACCCGATACGCCGTCCTCGATCGCGAGCAATCCGGCGACCAGTTACAACGGCAACTACGGCGTGAACTGGGGGGCGTCCAGCGGAACGGCGTACTACGAGCTGGAGGAGCGGATCGACGGCGGCACGGCGAGCGTGACGAACACGCAGCTGGAGCGGTCGCGCGACTGGACGAACCGGGCCTCGGGCCGCTACGCCTATCGCGCGCGGGCCTGCAACATCCTGCACGAATGCAGCGCGTACACGGGCAGCGTGGAGACGAGGGTGTACCGCACGCCGGGGAAGCCGACGCTGACGACGAACCGGACGTTGAGCACGGACGGGACGTTCCGTCTGGACTGGACGCAGGTGACCGACGCGGCCAGCCATCGGCTGGAAGAGCGGATCAACAACACGGGTTCCTGGAAGCCGGTGACGGGTGTGAGCGGCTGGCACATGGACATGGTGCGCAACGACAACGGCAGGTACGCCTACCGGATCCAGGCGTGCAACAACGCGCCGAGTCCGGCGATCTGCGGCGACTTCAGCGCGATCGTGGAAGTGGAGGTGCGCAGGCCGGAAGGGCCGGCGGCCCCGACGCAGCTGAAGGCGGGGCAGGCCAATCCGCGGCGCTGTTCGATATTCCCGGCGAACTACGGGGTGTCGTGGCAGCCATCGGAGGGTGCGGCGTACTACGAACTGGGCGAGACGGAGACGCAGACGAACCTGAGCCTGGTGCACACGGTGACGACCGGGTCGTCGAAGCAGTTCCTCAAGGAGTGGGACGGGTACGCGGAGCAATACTTCAGCTACGTGGTGC
>DBMH01000140.1 GCA_002297645.1 Rhodanobacteraceae bacterium UBA703
GCCGCCGACATGTCGGCGGCGCCGCTCCGTAGACGTGCCCTCCGCCGGAAACGTCCTGCGCCGGAGCGACCCGCGCGCGAGCCCGCATGCGTCGACGATCCGTGCTCCGACGGCCCCTGCTCCGACGATCCGTTGCCGCCCGCTCCGCTGACCGAGCCTCCGGCGCCGCGGCGGGTTGGCGTTCCGCGCCCGGGCCGGCAGAATGCGGCTTCATCCCGGGGAAGCTCCACGTGAACGACTACACCAACGAACCCGCCTCGCCGGAGGCGCCGGATACCGGCGCGCAGGCCGACGCGAAGGCCGCCGAGGTGCTCGGCAGCCAGCACACGCTGAACTTCCCCGACCTGCTGCGCCAGCTCGGCGGCTGCCTGCTCGTCAGCACCTACCAGGCCGGAAAGCTGGTGATCCTGCGGCCGGACGGCCCTTCCATCAACACGCACTTCCGCTCGTTCAACCGGCCGATGGGCATGGCCGCCGACGGCGAGCGCCTCGCGCTCGGCGCGGCGATCGAGATCGCCGAGTTCCGCAACATGCCGGCCGTGGCGAAGCGCCTGCAGACCCCTCCGCGCCACGACGCGGTGTACCTCGCGCGCCGCGGCCACATCACCGGCGCGATCGACATCCACGAGATGGCGTGGGACAAGCACGGCGAACTGTGGTTCGTGAACACGCTGTTCTCGTGCCTGTGCACGCTCGACGCGAAATCGAGCTTCGTGCCGCGCTGGCGGCCGAAATTCGTCACGCACTACGCGCCGGAGGACCGTTGCCACCTCAACGGCCTCGGCATGCGCGACGGCCGTCCGCGCTACCTGACCGCGCTCGGCGAGGCCAACGAGCCGCAGGGCTGGCGCAAGAACAAGCGTGACGGCGGCATCCTGCTGGACATGGCGACCGACAGCGTGATCGCGCGCGGCCTGTCGATGCCGCATTCGCCGCGCTGGTACGACAACCGGCTGTGGGTGCTGGAATCGGGCCGCGGCAAGCTCGTCACGATCGACCCGAAGACCGGCGCCAAGACCGACGTCGCCAGCGTGCCCGGCTTCGCGCGCGGCCTCGACTTCATCGGCCCGGTCGCCTTCATCGGCCTGTCGCAGCTGCGCGAGACCAACGCGTTCACCGACATCGAGATCACCGACGACAACGCCGACCGCCAGAGCGGCGTCTGGGCCGTGCACATCGGCACCGGCAAGACCATCGCCCTGCTCAAGTTCACCGGCGGCGTGCAGGAGATCTTCGCGGTGCAGGCCATTCCCGGCGTGCTGTTCCCCGAAATCATCCACGAAGGCGACATCCTGAAGACGTCCTACGCGCTGCCCGACGAGGCGCTGCGCGAAGTCGGCTTCACGCCGCAGCCGGCCACGGCGCCCGATGCCGCCGCCTATGGCGCGAATGCCGACGGGACCGACCGATGAGCGCCGACTTCCGCTACGTCACCGACTGGCCTTCGATCCCGGCGGATCAGGCCGACGCGATCCGTGCGTTCTGGCGCAGCGAAGGCGCGCTGTCCGACGAGGCGCAGATGACCGAGCGCGTCAAGCAGGTCGTGCTGCACGCGCTCGACGCGGACGGCAGCGTCGCGGGCGTCTGCACGGCGATCGCGTCGACGCCGCAGCCGCTCGGCCAGCCGATGTACTTCTGGCGCTGCTTCGTCGGCGCGCGTTGGCGTTCGACGCCGCTGGTGATGTCGCTGCTCAAGCGTTCCTGCGCGCTGCTGGAGGAGCACGCCGCGGCGAACGACTGGCCCTGCATCGGCGTCCTGCTCGAACTGGAGAACGCGCGCTTCCGCGACAAGGGCCGCATGGCGACCTGGTGGAACCCGCGCTTCACCTACATCGGCCGCAGCGCGCGCGGACTCGACCTGCGCGTGCACTACTTCAAGGGCGCGCGCCTCAAGCCGTCCNNCCGCCTGAGCCGCGCACGCGGCGGCACCGCGCGGCCGAGGGCCGCGCTCCCGTCTTGCTACACTGCGTTCAGCACACGCCCGAACGCCATGTCCCCTCCCCGTCTGCCGTTCGAGATTCCCGGTTACCGCATCGTGCGCCGGCTCGGCCTCGGCGGCATGTCCACGGTCTATCTCGCCGTGCAGGAATCGCTCGGGCGCCAGGTCGCGATCAAGATACTGACCGGCGTGCACGCGCCCGACGCGCAGGTCGCGCACCGCTTCCAGCACGAGGCACGCACGATCGCGCGGCTCGATCATCCGAACATCGTCGACATCTTCGACGTCGGCCGCACCTCCGACGGCAGCCTCTACTACACGATGCCGTACCTGCCGAACGGCGACCTGCTGGAACGCAACCTGCGTGACGACCCGCAGCGCGTGCTGGAGATCGTCCGCGCGCTCGCCGAAGCGCTCGGCTTCGCGCACGACCAGGGCATCGTGCATCGCGACGTCAAGCCCGAGAACGTGCTGTTCGACACGCTCGACCGCCCGATGCTGGCCGACTTCGGCATCGCGCTGAACGCCTCGCACGCGCTGCGCGTCACGCGGGAAGGCATCGCCATCGGCTCGTCCGGCTACATGAGCCCGGAACAGGCGCGCGGCCAGCCGATCGACGGGCGCTCCGACCTCTACAGCCTGGGCGTGATCTGCTACGAACTGCTGACCGGCGAACTGCCTTACCAGGGCGCGGATTCGCTGTCGATCGCGCTCGCGCACGTCGAGAAGCCGATTCCGCGCCTGCCGCTGACGCGGCGCATGTGGCAGCCGCTGATCGACAGGACCTTGGCGAAGCATCCCGACGAGCGCTTCCAGAGCGCCGAGGAAATGCTCGCCGCGCTCGCGGTGATCGAAAAACAGCTGCAGGCCCCGCCACCTTCCGGCCCGATGCGCTGGTGGCTCTCCGCGGTCGGATCGCTGAGCGCGATTCCGCGATCGCATCGCGCGCTCGCGCTGGGCATCGCGACGCTGCTGGTGCTGGGCGCGCTGCTGGTATCGCTGCCGCACCGGCCGGGGCCGGCGGTGCCACCGCGTCCCGCACGGGAGCCGGCTCCGGCACCGGCGACCGGGGCTCCGCTCCCGGAAGGTGACGCCACCGCGGATGCCGCCGCCGTGGATCCGCAAGGGGCGACGGATGCCGGGACCGGCACGACATCGTCCAGGGATGCGCGGCGCGAACGGAACCTGCAGGACGCCGCCGCGCTGGCCGCCCGCGGGCGGCTCACCTTGCCGCGCGGCGACAACGCGGCCGAGCGCTACCTGGAAATCCTCGCCTCGGAACCGCGCCAGCGCGACGCATTGAAGGGCGTGGCACGACTGCTGGACCTCCTCGCCGCCCGTGCGTCGAAGGCGATCTCCGATTCCGACGCCCAGGCCGCCCGCGATCCGATCGAGGCCGGCATCACGCTGGCGACCCGCGCGCAGATCGACAAGGATCCGGCCTTCGCGGCGTTCGCGGAACCGATCCGTCGCGCGGTCGAGGCGCGCCTCGCGCTGGCCCGCGATCCGTTCGACCTGTCACAGGCCCGCGCCCTGCTGCCGCTGAACGAGTCGCTGGCACGGCTCGACCCCGCGCTCGCACGGGAATTGCAGGATCGCCTGGAGCGGCCGCAACGCCTCGTCAGTGAAGGCGGCAGCCTGCGCGACGCCGACGGCCCCCCGCTGGTCGTCGTGCCGACCTTGCTCGCCGCCAGCGGTCACGTCGAGCGGGCCTTCGCGATATCGAGCGGCGACATCACGCGCGGCGCCTGGGCGCGTTTCGTCGCCGGCACCGGACGCGCACCCGCGACCTGCCGCGAGTCGCAACGGCTGTTCGCGCGCTCCGGCGGTCTTTCCTGGCGCGATCCCGGCTTCGAACAGACCGACGATCATCCGGTCGTCTGCGTCAGCTGGGACGATGCCACCGCCTACGCGAACTGGCTCAGCCGGAAGACCGGCGCGCATTACCGCCTGCCGACGCCGCGCGAATGGCTGCTCGTCGCGCAACCCGCCGAGGGCGGCGCCACGTGCGGCGACGCCAATCTCGGGAAACGCAGGGGATGCGACGACGGCTACGCGCAGACGTCGCCCGTCGGCCGCTTCGCGCCGACACCGCCCGGCCTGTACGACATCGTCGGCAACGTCAGCGAATGGATCGACGGTTGTGCCGACGGCGAACCCGGCCGTTGCAGGGAGCACCTGTTCCGCGGCCTGTCCTGGCGCGACGACGGCGGCGAATCGAACCTCGTGCGCAACGCGCGCAGCGAAGGCGACGTCGGCTATCCATACGTGGGTTTCCGGCTCGTGCGCGAACTGCCGCCCACCGCCGCACCGCCCGGCAGCTGACTCCGGCGCCGAGGGACATCCGGCCGCTGCGCCGACGGCAGCCCCCTCGTACCATCCGCACCTCCTACGGCCTCCGGGACGATCCATGAAGAATTTCTCCGTCGCACGGCGCTGGCTGCCGTGCCTCGTTGTCTCGCTCCTCTGCCACGTCGCCTTCGCGGCGGACTGGACGACCCCGGCCGAACGGTCGAAATTCGCGACGACGCCGTCGTATGCGGAAACGAAGGCCTGGCTCGAGCGCCTCGCCGCGAGTGCCCCGGATCGCCTCCGCTTGACTCGGTTCGGCGTCTCTCCGGAAGGCCGCGACCTGATGCTCGTCGTCGCCGCGAAGGGCGGCGAATTCACGCCCGAAGCCGCGCGCGCCTCCGGCAAGGACATCGTGATGGTGCAGTCCGGCATCCATTCCGGCGAGATCGAGGGCAAGGACGCCGCCCTGATGCTGCTCCGCGACCTGCGCGCCGGCGGCAGGCACGCCGACCTGCTCGATCGCGCGATCCTCGTCTGGCTGCCGATCTTCAACGTCGACGGGCACGAGCGCGCCAGCCCCTACAACCGCATCAACCAGAACGGCCCGCGCGAGATGGGCACGCGCGGCACCGCGCAGAACCTCAATCTCAACCGCGACTACATGAAGGCCGACGCGCCGGAGATGCGCGACTGGCTGGCGCTGTTCGACGCGTGGAATCCCGACCTCTTCTTCGACATCCACACCACCGACGGCGCCGACTACTCCTACGACCTGACCTGGTACCTGGAGGAATGGGGCGCGCTGCACCCGGCCGTGAAGCGCTGGCAGGACGAGGCGTTCAAGCGCGCGATCCTGCCGGACTTCGAAAAGCGCGGCCATCTCGCCGCAACGTACCTCGACCTCGTCGACCATCGCGACATCACCCGCGGCATCGCGAACTTCGGCTCCGGCCCGCGCTTCTCGACCGGCTACGTCGCCCTGCGCAACCGCGCCGCGGTGCTCGTGGAGACGCACATGCTGAAGCCTTACGAAGCCCGCGTGCGCGCCACGTACGATCTCGTCGCCGCCACGCTCGCGCGGATCCGCCGGCACCCGGGCGAACTGCGCGAGGCCGCGAAGCGGGCCGATGCCGACACGGTCGCGCGCGTGCGCGATGCGCAGGCGACGCTGCCGATCGCATTCCGCGTCGGCGGGCAGTCCGAACCGTTCGTTCTGAAAGGCTACGCCTTCACGCAGGAGGCCAGCGCGATTTCCGGCGACACCTGGACCACCTACGATCCGCGCAAGCCGAAGACCTACACGGTGCCGAACTTCCGCGACCTCGTCGCGACCGAGAGCGTGCGCCTGCCGGCCGCGTATCTGGTGCCGGCGTCGTGGCCTCAGATCGCCGACAAGCTGCGCCAGCACGGCCTGCGCGTCGAGCGCGTCGAGCGTCCGCTGCGCCTGCGCGCCGAACACTACCGGCTCGGCTCGCCGCGCTGGGACGAGAAGCCGTTCGAGGGGCGCCACCTGCTGCGCGACGTTACGGCGGCTCCCGAGACCGACGACATGGATTTCGCGACGGGTGCGTTCCTCGTCCCGCTCGACCAGCCGAATGCGAACCTCGCGGCGAACCTGCTCGAACCGCTCGCCGCCGACTCCCTGCTGCGCTGGGGTTTCTTCGATACGGTCTTCGAACAGAAGGAATATGCCGACGCGCGCGTCGCCGAACGCCTCGCGCGCGACATGCTGGCGAAAGACCCGTCGCTGAAGGCCGAATTCGAGGCGCGGCTCGCCGCCGACGCGGCGTTCGCGGCGTCGCCGGCGGCACGGCTCGCGTTCTTCTACGACCGTTCTCCGTGGCACGCGGCGCAGGGCGTCGGCGCCTATCCGGTCGTGCGACTGGATGCCGCAGCGCTCGGGAATGCCAGGTCGGCGCGCTGAACGCCGACGGCCGCCAGTGACCTTCGACACTGGGGGCGCAGCCGACCGGCGGCTAGGCTGCGCCCGCTTCCGGCCCCGCCCCGCCAGCTGACCGCATGGCCATAGACTATGCGGTTCCTCTCGAAAACCGAACGAATCGGAGCTTCCCCCATGCGGACCCCTCTCAACCTCGCGCTGGCGATCTGCGCCGCCCTGTCCACCACTGCGATCGCCGCCACGCAGGCGCCGTCGTTCGACGTCAAGGATCTCGACCCGAAGATCAGCCCCTGCGCGGACTTCAACGGCTTCGTGAACGCGAAGTGGGTCGCCGCGAACCCGATCCCGGCCGACAAGACGCGCTGGGGCGCGTTCGACGCACTGCGCGAGCAGAGCCTGCAGACGCAGCACGACATCGTCGAGCGCGCCGCACGCGATGCGGACAAGGCCGCGGCCGGATCGGTCGAGCAGAAAATCGGCCGTTTCTATCGCGCCGGCATGGCCGAAGCCGCGATCGAGAAGGCCGGATTCACGCCGATCAAGGGCAAGCTGGCGACGATCGACGCGCTGAAGTCGACGGCCGACATCGCCGCCTACGTCACCGACCGCTTCGCGCAGGGCCAGGGGACGCTGTTCGCGATGGGTGCGGCGCCGGACTACAAGAACTCGAAGATCCAGATCGCCTACACGTTCCAGGACGGCCTCGGCCTGCCGTCGCCGGAGTACTACTCCGCCGCCGACTACGCGAAGATCCGCGACGCCTACCGCGCGCACGTCGCCAAGGTGCTCGAGCTGACCGGCGCCAAGGCCGCCGACGCGAAGAAGCAGGCCGAGCAGGTGCTCGCCTTCGAGACACGCCTCGCCGCCGCGTCGGTGCCGCCGGTCGAACTGCGCAAGCCGGAGAACCAGTACCACTTCGTGACGCTCGCGGACGCCGACAAGCTCACGCCGCATTTCTCGTGGACGAAGTTCTTCGCCGCCCAGAAGATCGACATCCAGGGCGGTTTCTCGCTGTCGCAGCCGAAGTTCTTCGGCGAGATCGACAAGATGCTGGCCGACGTCCCGCTCGAGCAGTGGCAGGCGTACCTGCGCTTCCACGTCGCCGACGCCGCGTCGCCGTACCTGTCCAAGCCGTTCTCCGAGGAGAACTTCGCGTTCTACGGCAAGACGCTGAACGGCCAGAAGCAGCAGGAACCGCGCTGGAAGCGCGTGCTCGCCGCGCTGAACGACGGCATGGGCATGGCGCTCGGCGAGCTCTACGTCGCGCAGACGTTCCCTCCGGAATCGAAGACGCGCGCGCTCGAACTCGTCAACAACGTGAACGCGGCGCTGAAGACGCGCATCGAGCACCTGGACTGGATGAGCGACGAGACCAAGAAGAAGGCGCTCGAGAAGTGGTCGACCTTCCTGCCGAAGATCGGCTATCCGGACAAGTGGCGCGACTGGTCCGGTCTGGCGATCTCGCCGGACGACTACTTCGCCAACGTCGAGGCGGCCCGAAAGTACGACTACGAGTACGACATCGCCAAGATCGGCAAGCCGACCGACCGCCTCGAATGGGGCATGACGCCGCAGACGGTCAACGCGTACTACAACCCGACCGACAACACGATCAACTTCCCGGCCGCGATCCTCCAGCCGCCGTTCTTCGACGCCAAGGCCGACGACGCGCTGAACTACGGCGGCATCGGCGCGGTGATCGGCCACGAAGCCACGCACGGTTTCGACGACGAGGGCAGCCAGTTCGACGCGCAGGGCAACAACGCGAACTGGTGGACGAAGGAGGATCGCGAGAAGTTCGATTCGCGCACCGCCAAGCTCGTCGCGCAGTTCAACGAGTATTCGCCGCTGCCGGGCAAGCACGTCAACGGCGAGCTCACGCTCGGCGAGAACATCGCCGACCTCGGTGGCGCCAACGTCGCATTCGACGCGCTGCAGATCGCGCTGGCGAAGAATCCGGGCGAGAACGAGAAGAAGATCGACGGCTACACGCCGGACCAGCGCTTCTTCCTGAACTTCGGCCGCATCTGGCGCGGCAGCATGCGCCCCGAGCGCCAGCAGGTCATGCTCAACACCGACCCGCATTCGCCGGCGCAGTACCGCGCGATCGGCGCGCCGTCGAACATGCCCGCCTTCGCCGAGGCGTTCAGCTGCAAGGCCGGCGACCCGATGGTCCGCGGCGGCGACAAGCAGGTGAAGATCTGGTGACCTGATCCCTGCATTCCCGGCCCGCCCGCTCCGGCGGCGCGGGCCAGCGCCGCCCCCGTGCGGACCGCGCCCGTCTTTCCCCTGCCGGAGGAATCCGATGCGAAAACTCACCCCGCGCCTGCTGGCCGTCCTCGTTCCCTTCGCGCTCGCCTCGCAGGCGGGCGCCGCGCCGGTGTTCGACGTCACCGAGCTCGATCCCGGCGTCGCCGCCTGCAGCGACTTCAACGCCTACGCCAACGGCAAGTGGATCGCCGCCAACCCGATTCCTTCCGACAAGACGCGCTGGGGCGCCTTCGACGCGTTGCGCGAGCAGAGCCTCGCCGCGCAGCACAAGCTGGTCGAAGCGGCGGAACAGAAGGCCGACGAAGCGAAGGCGGGCTCGATCGAGCAGAAGATCGGCTGGATCTACCGCTCCGGCATGGACGACGCGGCGATCGAGAAGGCCGGCTACGCGCCCATCAAGCCCGACCTCGCCGCGATCGCGAAACTGCGCAGCAGCGCCGACGTCGTCACCTGGCTCGGGAACGCCTTCGCCGAAGGCAACGGCGTCGGCTTCCGCTTCGGTCCCGGCGCGGACTACAAGAACGCCAGCCGCCAGATCGCGTTCGCCGGCCAGGGCGGCCTCGGCCTGCCGACTCCGGACTACTACACAAAGGACGAGCACAAGGCGGTCCGCGACGCCTACGTCGCGCACGTCGCCAAGCTGTTCGAACTGACCGGCACCAAGCCGGCCGAAGCGAAGAAGAAGGCCGACGGCGTGCTGGCGTTCGAAACGCGCCTCGCGAAGGCCTCGCTGTCCCGCGTCGAGCTGCGCGACCCGAAGAACCAGTTCCACTTCGTCGACCTCGCCGAGGCGAACAAGACGACGCCGCATTTCGACTGGGGCGCGTTCTTCAAGCGCCTCGGCATCGCGCCGGGCGACGGTTTCTCGCTGTCGCAGCCGAGGTTCTTCGGCGAGTTCGACCGCATGCTTGCCGACGTCCCGGTCGCGCAATGGCGCGACTACCTCGCCGCGCACACGATCGACGACGCCGCGCCGTACCTGTCCAAGCCGTTCCAGGAAGCGAGCTTCGAGTTCCACGACAAGGCGCTGAACGGCCAGCCGGAGCAGCGCGCGCGCTGGAAGCGCGTGCTCGACGCGGTGAACGACGGCATGGGCATGGCGCTCGGCGAGCTGTACGTGAAGGAATACTTCCCGCCGGCCGCGAAGGCGCGCGCGCTCGACCTGGTGAACAACGTCAACGGCGCGATGAAGGCCCGCCTCGAGAAGCTCGACTGGATGAGCGACGCGACGCGCAAGAAGGCGCTGGAGAAATGGTCGACCTTCCTGCCGAAGATCGGCTATCCCGACAAGTGGCGCGAGTGGGACGGCCTGAAGATCGTGCCGGGCGACTACTACGCGAACCTGCGCGCGGCCTCCGCGTTCAACTACCGCTACCAGCTCGACAAGATCGGCAAGCCGACCGACCGCTACGAATGGGGCATGACGCCGCAGACCGTCAATGCCTACTACAGCGCCGCCACCAACACGATCAACTTCCCGGCCGCGATCCTGCAGCCGCCGTTCTTCTACGCGGACGGCGACGACGCGATCAACTACGGCGGCATCGGCGCGGTGATCGGCCACGAATCCGGCCACGGCTTCGACGACAAGGGCAGCCAGTTCGACGGCGCCGGCAACAACGAGAACTGGTGGACGAAGGAGGATCGCGACCGTTTCGACGAACGCACCGCCCGGCTCGTCGCGCAGTTCGACGCCTACGTGCCGCTGGCCGACCATCCGGACCAGCACGTCAACGGCAAGCTGACGCTCGGCGAGAACATCGGCGACCTCGGCGGCCTCGCCTTCGCCTACGACGCGCTCCAGAAAGCCAGCGCCGGCAAGCCCGACCCGAAGATCGACGGCCTGACGCGCGAGCAGCGCTTCTTCCTGAACTGGGCACGCGTCTGGCGCGGCAACATCCGCGACAAGGCGCAACTCGTGCTGCTGAACACCGACCCGCACGCACCGGCGAAATTCCGCGCGATCGGCGCGCCGTCGAACATGCCCGCGTTCGCCGAGGCGTTCGGCTGCAAGGCCGGCGACGCGATGGTGCGGGACGGCGACAGGCAGGTGAAGATCTGGTGATGCGGCCGCCGCGGTGACGCGGCGAACCGACCAGCGGATGTGCGCACGGTCACGGAATGCGACCGTGCGCCCCCGAAAACGCCGCATTTGCGGCGCCGCAAGATTGCCTCCACGCCAGCACGGGTTACCTTCGCGGACGGAGCGCTTCGGCGCTCCGGTTCCGCAACCCCGGCGCACCGCTCCGCTCGCAGGAGCCGCCGCGCCCCAAGGCAAGAGCGATCCCATGAAGAGAACCTCGCTGTTCTGCGGCCTCCTGACCGCAGCCCTCATCTCGCTTCCCGCAAGCGCCACCGTGCCGACGTATGTCGACGTCGAGCTGCAGGCGCGCAGCAATCTCATCGTCAACGACAAGGGCTTCAACGTCCCGCCCGGCACGTCGTTCAACAGCATCTCGGCCAACCTCAACGACGAAGGCCAGGTCACCTTCACGGCCGGCGTAGTGCCAATCGGCGGCGACCTGTCGCGCAGCGGTGCCGGCCTCTGGTTCGGCGGCCACGGCAAGGGGCATTTCGTCGCCGTCCACGAGCCGCCGCCGGGCGACCCGAAAGACCCGCCGCTGATGCTGATTTCCGACCGCCCCGGCATCAACAACCTCGGGCAGGTGGTTTACCGCACCAGCGTCGACCTCAGCGCGTACGTGCTGCGCAAGTACGATGCGGCCACCGACACCAGCAATCCCGTCAGCCTGCTGCCGCTCACGCCGACCTCGATCGACAACCCCGGCATCAGCGACGGCGGCACGATCGGCTTCAAGGGGCGTTTCGGCGGCGGATCCGGCATCGCCGCGGTCGGGCCCGGCCCGGCGACGCTGTACGCCTTCGACTCGAACGTCGATCCCACCGGCTACGCGTACATCTATTCGCCCGCGACGAGCGCCACCGGCAAGATCGCGGTGAAGGTCAGCACCAGCGACTACAGCCACAACGAGATCCGGCTGTTCGGCGGCCCCGGCGACAGCACGCTGCTGGTCGCCGACAAGGCGACCGACGGCGCCTCGCCGTTCGGCGGCTTCGACAATGGGCTCGCCGTCAATGCACACGGCGCGATCGCGGTGGTGGTGAAGCTCGCCGACGGCAACGTGCGTGCGGTGTACCGTTTCACGCCGGGCGAAAGCGGAATCGACGCGACCGAGATCGCCCGCGTCGATCCCGCCGGCGACGTCCGCGTCATCGACGCCTTCGCGCCGGCGATCAACGACGACGGGCTCGTCGTGTTCCGCGGCGAGGACGCCAACGGCCAGGCGGTCTTCGCCGGCGACGGCAAGACGCTCGTGCGCGTGATCGGCAAGGGCGACGCCGTCTCCACCGACCTCGGCCCGGGCCAGTTGGGCCAGCACGACACGAGCCCGGTCTTCAGCGGCGCCCCGGCGGTCAACGGCTACGGCGACGTCGCCTTCGTCGCCGGGCTGCACCCCGAAGGCAACAACCAGGAGGAGTGGGGTTCCGGCGTGTTCGTCGTCTACGCCGACCGTCCGGTCAGCGACGACACGATCTTCGAGGACGGATTCGACACTGCGGCGAATCGCCGCTGACGACGGGACTTCGACCGCGGCGGTACCGGCCGGTGCCGCCGCGGAAGCGCGTTCGGCTGGCAACGGCGCCCGCACCGCCGGATAATCCGCGCCCGCTCACCGTTTTCGTGATTCATGCCTTTCGTTCCCGGTCAACGCTGGATCTCCAATGCCGAACCCGAACTGGGTCTCGGTACCGTCGTACGCCTCGACGGCCGCAACGTACAGGTCCTGTTCGCGACCGCCGGCGTGTTGCGCCACTACGCGATGCACGCCGCCCCGCTCGCCCGCGCGGAATTCCGCGTCGGACAGAAGATCAGTGGGCAGAAGCGCAATTTCGTGGTCGAGCGCGTCAGCACGGTCGACGGCCTGCTGAGCTACCACGGTCCCGACTGCACGCTGTCCGAAGCCGAACTCGACGACGCGCAGCCGATCTCGCGCGCGGACGAGCGCCTGCTCTCCACGCGCGTCGACGCACCGGACCGCTTCGATTTCCGCCTGCAGGCGCTCACGCGTCGCGCGGACGCGATGCGCTCGCCCGCGTTCGGCCTCGCCGGCGCGCGCGTGGACCTGATCCCGCACCAGCTGCGCGTCGCCGAGATCATCGCGCAGCGCCAGCCGCCGCGCGCCCTGCTCGCCGACGAGGTCGGCCTCGGCAAGACGATCGAGGCCGGCATGATCCTCGCGCGCCTCCTTGCCACCGGGCGCGTCGCGCGCGTGCTGGTGCTCGCGCCGGGCAGCCTGACCAGCCAGTGGCTGGTCGAACTGCTGCGCCGCTTCAACCTGACGTTCGCGCTGTTCGACGAGGAACGCTGCGAATCGATCGAGGTATCCACCCCGGCGGCCAACCCGTTCGAGGACGAGCAGTGCGTGCTGGCCGACATCGGCTGGCTCGCCGGCGCGCCGAAGCGCGCCGATCAGGTCACGGCCGCGGGCTGGGATCTCGTCGTCGTCGACGAGGCGCACCATCTGGAATGGACGCCGGAAGCGGCGAGTCCCGCCTACGCGCTGGTCGAACGTCTCGCCGCCGCGGCACCCGGCCTGATCCTGCTGACGGCGACGCCGCAGCAGCTCGGCCGCAGCGGCCACTTCGCCCGCCTGCGCCTGCTCGATCCCGCGCGCTACGTCGACCTCGACGCGTTCACCGCCGAGGCCGACGGCTACGTCCGGCTGTCCGCCGTCGCCGCGCAGTTGCTCGATGCGCAGGCGCTGTCGCCGGCCGAACGGGGCGAACTCGAGAACCGTTTCACCGGCGATGCCGAGCTGCTCGACCTGCTCGCGAACTACGACGCCGACCGCACCGCGAACGCGCCGGCCCTGCTCGACGCGCTGATCGACCGCCATGGCACCGGCCGCGTGATGTTCCGCAACCGCCGTGCGCAGATCGGCGGCTTTCCGCGCCGCATCGGCCAGATCCACCTGCTCGACGGCGCCGAGCTCGACGACGCGCAGCGCCAGGCGCTGCTGGCCGAGTTCCATGCCGACGCGCAGACGCAGGTCCCCGCCCGCGAGCTCGACTATTCCAACGATCCGCGCCTGCCGTGGCTGGTCGCGCTGATCGAGAAGCTCGCCGGCGAGAAGCTGCTGCTGATCTGCCGCACGCAGGCCAAGGTGCTCGCGCTCGAAGACGCGTTGCGCACGAAGAGCGGCGCCAAGGTCGCGCGCTTCCACGAAGGCATGACGATCCTTCAGCGCGACCGCAACGCGGCGTTCTTCGCCGAACCCGATGGCGCGCGCGTGCTGCTGTGCTCGGAGATCGGTTCGGAGGGCCGCAACTTCCAGTTCGCGCACCACCTGGTCCTGTGGGACCTGCCGCTGGATCCGGACCTGCTCGAGCAGCGCATCGGCCGCCTGGACCGCATCGGCCAGCGTCACGACATCGCGATCCACGCCGGCGCGTTCTCCGGCAGCGCCCAGCACGCGTTGCTGCGCTGGTACCACGAAGGCCTGGACGCGCTGCAGTCGAGTCCGTCCGACGGACGCGAGATCCTGCGCCGCTACGGCCAGCGACTGCTCGCCGAGGCCGAGCGCCATGCGCTCGGCGGCGAGGACGGCAACGCCGAACTCGACTCACTGATCGCCGAGACCGCGGCGTCGCATCGCGAGCTGTCCGAACTCGTCAATGCCGGCCGCGACCGCCTGCTCGAACTCGCGAGCGAACGGCAGGCGCGCGAGCAGCACCTCGCCAGCGCCTTGCGCGCGCAGGACGAAGACGTCGGCGGCGACGACTTCGTGCTCGCGCTGTTCGAGCAATTCGGCATCGACAGCGAGGAAACCGGCCCGCGTACCTGCGTGCTCGATCCGGAATACCTCAGCACCGACGGTTTCCCCGGCCTCAAGGACGGCCCGCAGCAGGTGACGTTCGACCGCGCCACCGCGCTCGCGCGAGAGGAACTGCCGCTGCTGCGGCTCGACCACCCGCTCGTGCTCGGCGCGCTCGACCTGCTGCTGGAAAGCGAGCAGGGCAACGCCGCCCTGCTCGTCGACGCCGCGCTGCCGCTGCGCTCCGCCCTGCTCGAATGCGTGTTCGTGCTCGACTGCGTCGCCGACCGCACGCTCCACGTCGGCCGTTTCCTGCCGCCGCTGCCTCTGCGCATCGTCGTCGACACGCGCCTGACGATGCGCACCGAGTACGCGCCGGACAAGACCAGTCTCGCTCGCGCGAAGGAACAGCCGCTCGACGCCGGACGCTACCGGCCGCTGCTCGCCAAGCTGGTGCCGCCGATGCTGGCCGCCTGCGAGACCGAGGCGCGACGCCAGGCGGCGAGCGAGATCGGCAACGCGCTCACCGCCGCGGAGCACGAGCTCGGCGCGGCGCAGGCGCGCCTGACCGCGCTGGCGAAGGTCAATCCGTCGGTGCGCGAGGACGAGATCGCCGCGCTCGCGGACGAACTCGACGCGTTGCGCGCGGCTCTCGCCACGGCCGCGCCGCGCCTCGACTCGATCCGCTTCGTCTGCAGCCAGGACATCGCCGCGCGCTGAAGAACGCGTGGCGACCGTCCGGCGATACGCCATCCTGCCGTCATGCCCGCGAACGCGGGCATCCGTTGACGACGCGCGACCATCGCGGAGGCCGATCCGTCGCGATCGTCGATCGTGGTCTCCTCGGAGCGCTTCCTTCGAATACCCGAATTCGCGGGCATGACGCCGCGCCTGGAAGGGAGCGATCTTTCCCGACGCGGATTCCGGTCAACGCCGCGACGCCCGCGCCGGCGCGGCGGCCGCGATCTGCGACGGATGCACCCCGAGCAGGCGCCGCATGCAACGCGAGAGGTGGCTGGCGTGCGCGAAGCCGGTGTCCAGCGCGACCTGGGTGACGCTGGCGCCGCCTTCGAGCAGGCGTGCCCGCGCCCGCTCGACGCGTCGCTCCAGCACGAAGCGATGCACTGGCGTGCCGGTGGCCTGCTTGAACATCGCCTTGAAATGCGACGGGCTGAAGCCCGCGATTTCGGCGAGTTCGCCCAGCGTCAGGTCCGCATCGAGATGCGCTTCGACGTATTCGATCACGTGGCGCAGCCGCCAGGCCGGCAAGGCCCGCCCCGGTTTCACCGCGGGGCGGACCTGCAGGGCGAGCAGGCGCGCCGCGAGGGCCGTGGCGAGGCTGTCGGCGAACAGGCGGCCCCCCGGATACGCATCATGGTCCTCGGCCTGCATCATCCACCCGATGCGCTCGATCTGCGGATCGCGGATGTGGATCGCCGGTGCGAGCTCGACGTTCCCGGTGCGCAAGCCGATGGCTTCGGCGCTTTCGCCGAACGACGACGGCGCCAGCCGCAGCAGCAGCGACGTCGCCGGGCGCGACAGCGTCCAGCGCGTCGACGAGCCGGCAGGTACGACGCAGAACTGCCCGTGCAGGCGCACCCCGTCGCGCTCCTGCCGGCCGGCGCGGTACGACACGGGCACCGGACCGCCGAGATGCAGACACAGCACGTGGCGGTGGTCGAGCGGCGAATCGAATCGGCCCTGAGGTACCGGCGAGGTCAGCACGTCGAGCTGCGGCAGGCGCGCCGGCCCGGCGCGCGGCAACGCATCGGAAGGCTCCGGATAGCACGCGGGGCGGTCGCTCATGCCGTCATCGTTCTACGCCCTGCGGGCGCGCGCAAGTGGCGATTCGTCCGTTCGTGCTGTCCGACGTCCTTTCGTGCGCGCGGCGCCGGCGCGCACGCGCCAGCATCCGCTCCATCCCCACCACGGAGAATCCGGATGCGCAGAAGACGATTCCTGCAACTGGCCGGCGCCACGCTGGCCGCCGGCGCCATCGCCCCCCATGCCCTGCGCGCGGCGACCTCATCCGTCCACGCCGTCACGACGCCACCGATCGACGCCGCCGCGTTCCACGCGATGCGCCGCTTCGCCAGGACGCCGTTCGGCCGCATCGCCTACGTCGAGCGCGGCCGTGGCGAGACCGCGCTGTTCCTGCACGGCGCGCCGCTGAACGGCTTCCAGTGGCGCGGCGCGATCGAGCGGCTGGCGCCATACCGGCGCTGCGTCGCGCCGGACTTCATGGGGCTCGGCTATTCGGAGGTTCCCGAGGGCCAGCCGCTGGCCGCTCCCGACCAGACGGCGATGCTGCTCGCCCTGCTCGATACGCTCGCGATCGGCAAGGTCGATCTCGTCGCCAGCGACAGCGGCGTCGCGGTCGCGCAGCTGCTCGCCGCGCATCATCCGCGACGCGTGCGCAGCCTGCTGCTCGCCAATGGCGACGTCGAGCCGGACAGCCCGCCGTCGAAGGTCGAGCCCGTGATCGAGATGGCGCGGTCCGGCACGCTGGCCGACGCCACGGCGAACTGGCTGGTCGATCCCGCGAACGCACGCGCGACGTTCGGCAAGGCCGTCTACGCCTTTCCCGAGCGCCTGAGCGACGAGACGATCGCGACCTACGCCGCTCCGCTCGTCAGTTCGCCACTGCGGCGCGCGCAGTACCACGCGTTCCACCTAGCGCTGAAACCGAATCCGCTCGCTGGCGTCGAAGTGTCGCTGAAGCGCAGCCGGGTGCCGGTGCGCATCGTCTGGGGCATGGCCGACGACATCTTCCTGCCGGCGGACGCCGAGTACCTCGACCGCGTATTCCCGCATTCGCAGGGCATCCGCCGCGTGCCCGAAGGGAAGCTGTTCTTCCCGGAAGAGTTTCCGGATGTGATTGCGGAGGAGGCTCGGAGGTTGTGGGAGGTGTCGTAAGCGCGGACCAAGGCCAACGAGGCCGCCTGCAAGCCGCCCCTGACGTCATTCCCGGAAAGCGGGAATCCATTGGGTTCTGCTTCTTCGAAAAGCTCTGCTTTTTCGAAAAGCAACGAATGCGGATGCCCGCATTCGCGGGCATGACGTCGAAGTGGCGTCTTACTTCCCGCTTCTCGGCGAGCAATACCGCATCAAGCCGCCAGCGGCCGCTTCGTCAGCAGCGCCAGCGTCGCCGCCAGCTTGTCACGCATCTCGCGGCGGTCGACGATGAGGTCGATCGCGCCGTGGTCGAGCAGAAACTCCGATCGCTGGAAGCCTTCCGGCAGCGTCTCGCGCACGGTCTGCTCGATCACGCGTGGACCGGCGAAGCCGATCAGCGCCTTCGGCTCGGCCACGTTGAGGTCGCCGAGCATGCCGAGGCTGGCGGACACGCCGCCGGTGGTCGGATGCGTCAGCACGCTGACGAACGGCACGCCGGCCTCGCGCAGGCGTGCGATCGTGGCCGAGGTCTTGGCCATCTGCATCAGGGAGAACAGGCCTTCCTGCATGCGCATGCCACCACTGGCGGAGAAGCACACCAGCGGCATGCGCTCGGCCAGGGCGAGCTCGGCGGAACGCGCGAACTTCTCGCCACCGACCGATCCCATCGAACCGCCGATGAAGGCGAACTCGAACGCCGTCGCGACGACCGGCTGGCCCTTCAGCGCGCCGCGCATCGCGACGAACGCGTCCTTCTCGCCGGTCTGCTTCTGCGCGGCCGTGATGCGATCCCTGTACTTCTTCGAGTCGCGGAACTTCAGCGGATCGGTCGGCTCGAGGTTCGCGAACAACTCCTGTGCGCTGCCCTCGTCGAGGAAGGCCGTCAGGCGCTTGCGCGCGCGGATCGCGTGGTGATGGCCGCATTTCGGGCAGACCATCAGCGCGGCCTCGAGCTCCGGCTTGTACAGCACCGCGCCGCAGCCGTCGCATTTTTCCCAGAGTCCCTCGGGGACCTTGCCCTTGCCCGCACCCGTGGCGCGCGTGCGCGGGCCGACGAGTCTTTGCAACCAGTTCATAGAAAAGCCTCTAGGAAACCGTATTCGTCACGCTGAATTCCGCGAGCTTCCGGAAGACGTCATTCCCGCGCAAGCGGGGATTCCACATCAGCCGCTGCTCCGGCGCGGACGCCCGCTGCCCCCCCCTCGACCGCCAGCCATGCGCCCTGCGGGCACGATGGCGAGAGAGCCTTCACCGACCGCGTGCATCCAGCGCCGCACGGATCGGTGCGAGGAAGTCCCGCGCACGCGCGCAGGCGTCGTTCGCATCCGTCGCTTCCGCGAGCCGGTCGACCAGCGCACTGCCGATCACGACCGCGTCGGCGAACGCGCCGATCGCCGCGGCGGACGCCGCATCCCGCACGCCGAAGCCGACCGCGACCGGCGTCTTCGCACGGCGCTTGATCGCCGCGACGCGTTCGCGCACGTCGTCGTGGCTGATCCGGTCGGCGCCGGTGATGCCGGCGAACGAGACATAGTACAGGAAACCCTCGGCGGCCTCGCAGACCCGGCCGAGGCGCTCGTCGGTCGTGGTCGGCGCGGCGAGCAGGATCCGCTGCAGGCCGGCGTCGCGCAGCGGCGCGGCGGTGTCGGACTCCTCGACCGGACAATCGACCAGCAGCACGCCGTCGACACCGGCCTCGACCGCCTCGCTCGCGAAGCGCGAGGCACCATGGATCTCGACCGGATTCAGGTAGCCCATCAGCACGATCGGCGTCGTGGCGTCGCGGACGCGGAAATCGCGCACCCAGGCGAGCACCTGCCTCAGGCCGACTCCCTTCGCGATCGCACGCTCGCTGGCGTGCTGGATCACGGGGCCGTCGGCCATCGGATCGGAGAACGGCACGCCGAGCTCGATCAGGTCCGCACCGGCCTCGACCAGCGCGTGCATCAACGCCACCTGCGCTCCCGGCAGAGGATCGCCGGCGGTGACGAACGGGATCAGGCCGGTGCGGCCATGGGCATGGAGTTCGGCAAAGCGTCGGTCGATGCGGCTCATGCGGCACCTGTCTTGGCGGTGCGTCCGCCGCGGCGGGCTTCCGTGGAAGCGTGCGTGAAATGCAGGACTCGAAGAACGCCGGATGGATTCCCGCTTTCGCGGGAAGGACGTCGATCGAGCGCGGCGTGGTTCGCAAGCGCCGTGCGGCTTCCGGTCGATGAATTCACAGCACGATGCCCTCGCGCGCCGCGATCGTGTGCACGTCCTTGTCGCCGCGGCCGGACAGGTTGCAGAGCACGAGCTGGTCCTTCGGCAACTGGCGCGCGAGCTTGATCGCCTGCGCCACGGCATGGCTCGATTCGAGCGCGGCCAGGATGCCTTCGGTGCGTGCGAGGCGGTGGAATGCGGCGAGTGCTTCCTCGTCGGTGATGCCGACGTACTCCGCGCGTCCGGTGTCCTTGAGGAACGCGTGCTCGGGTCCGACGCCCGGATAGTCGAGACCGGCGGAAACCGAATGCGTCTCGGTGATCTGGCCGTCGTCGTCGCACAGCACATAGGTGCGGTTGCCGTGCAGGACACCGGGGCGCCCCGCCGCGAGCGAGGCGGCGTGGCGGCCGGTGGCGATGCCGTCGCCGGCGGCTTCGGCGCCGACGATGCGCACGTCGCGGTCGTTGAGGAACGCGTGGAACAGGCCGATCGCATTCGAGCCGCCACCGACGCACGCGGTGATCACATCAGGGAGGCGGCCGTATTGCTCGAGCATCTGTGCACGGGCCTCGCGGCCGACCACGGCGTTGAAGTCGCGCACCATCTGCGGGTACGGATGCGGCCCGGCCACCGTGCCGATGATGTAGAACGTGTCGGCGACATTGGTGACCCAGTCGCGCATCGCCTCGTTCAGGGCGTCCTTCAGCGTCTTCGAACCCGACGTGACCGGCACGACCTCGGCGCCGAGCAGCTTCATGCGATAGACGTTGATCTTCTGCCGCTCGATGTCGGTCTCGCCCATGTAGACGACGCAGTCGAGACCGAAGCGCGCGCAGACGGTCGCCGTCGCGACGCCGTGCTGGCCGGCGCCGGTCTCGGCGATGATGCGGCGCTTGCCCATGGCGCGCGCGACCAGCGCCTGGCCGATCGTGTTGTTGATCTTGTGCGCGCCGGTATGGTTGAGGTCCTCGCGCTTGAGCAGGATCCGCGCGCCGCCGACCTCGTTCGAGAGGCGCTCCGCGTGGTAGATCGGCGACGGACGGCCGACGTAGTACTTGAGGTCGCGCTCGAACTCGGCGATGAAGGCCGGATCGACGCGCAGCGTCTCGTACGCGGCGGTCAGTTCGGCCAGCGGCGCGATCAGCGTTTCCGCGACGTACGAACCGCCGTAGTCGCCGAAACGCCCGCGCGCGTCGGGGAACGCGGAATAGTCTTCGATCTTGCTCATCGTCGATCCGGAATCAGGAAGGAACTCGACGCACGCAATGGTCCGGTTCGAGTCCGGCGCGGCATCGGGACTCGCCATGGTACGGTCGCCTGCGCAGGACGGCCAGCATATGCGTCGGCGTTATCACGCCGGCGCGCATCTCCGCCTCGTCGCGCCGGTGTATCCGGTCGATGAAGTCGCGGTCCCAGGCTCCGTTCGCGTCGAAGTGCGGGCCGAACGAGCGGTCGATGAACGGATCGACGAGATTTCCGAACGCGAAGAACAGCTCGAATCCGAATCGATCGATCAGCAGCGGCAGGATGTCCTGCGCGCGGATGCCCTCGAAGCCCTCGTTGGAACAGTCCCAGTACTCGAGCAGCTCCTCGTGGCGTTTCAGCTGCACGTTCCAGCGATGCCCCTGCGGCAGTTCGCGCCAGTATTCGTGGATGAGTTCCATCGCCTCCGGCCACCGCATGTGGCCGTTGCGGCCGATCATGTCGGACGTGATGAAGCGCCCCTCCGGCACGAGCGCCGTCTCGATCGCGGCGAACAGGCCTTCGAGATTCACCACGTGGTGCAGGCTCTGGTTGGCGAGTATCGCCTCGTACGGGCGCGCCGGCTGCCACCGGTTGAAGTCGCCCCGCGCCGGCGCGATGTGCGCGCCGAGGCCCGCCGCGGCGGCGAGCTGCCGTCCGCGCTCGAGCATCGCGTCGTTGATGTCGACGCATTCGATCACGAAGTCGCGCACGCCGCGCTCCACCAGCAGCCCGGCGACGCGGACTTCGGTGTCGCAGTTGCCGCAGCCGAGGCTGGCGATGCGCAGGGGACGCGCGAGCTCTAGGTGCGTGCGCTCGAGGTAGTGCGCGAAGAACTGGTCCGGATTGGAAAAGCCGAACGATTCCATTTCCGGCCGCAGCCACGCGTTCGACCAGTAGTGGAAGATCGCCGGCAGGTCGTGCACCTCGACCTGGTCGGCGAAGATCGCATTCTCGGCGGCGATCTTGTCGGCGTATTCGGCTTCGCCCATCGCGAAGGAGGACATCGCTCGCTTCGGCCCGGACGCATCCGCGTACGCCCGCAGCGGCCGCTTGAGCGACTCGGGCAGATGCCTCGCCAGCGGCCTCAGCCGCTCGATCAGCGCCCGCTTCCAATCGATCATCGTCATGTCAGGCGAGGCGCACGGCGGCGGCGAATGCCCGCATGCGCTCCGCATCCTTGATGCCGGGCGCCGACTCGATGCCGCTGGACACGTCCACGGCATACGGTCGTACCGAGGCGATCGCCTGCGCGACGTTGCCGGCATCGAGTCCGCCGGCGAGCACCAGGGGGCGATGCAGGTCGCGCGGGAAACGCGTCCAGTCGAACGCCTCCCCACTGCCGCCGACGGCGCCCGCCGTGTGGCTGTCGAGCAGGAAGCCGCAGGCCCGCGGATGACGATCCGCATAGGCGGCCACGTCGGCGACGGAGCCCATCGGGATCGCCTTCAGGTACGGCCGGTCGAACCGCCCGGCGAATCCGCCGGACTCCTCGCCGTGGAACTGCAGCAGGTCCGGCCGCATCGTGGCGACGGCCTCGTCCACCCAGTCCGCCGCGTCGTCCATGAACAGCGCGACCGCGCTGACGAACGGCGGCAACGCGTCGCGCAATGCGCGGGCCCGCGCCGGCTCGACGAAACGGCGGCTCCGCCGCGTCAGCACGAAGCCGACGGCATCGACGCCCAGCGCGACCGCGCACTGCACATCCTCGGCGCGCGTGAGTCCGCAGAACTTGATTCTCGTACGCGTCACTGCGTCACCCCGGCCGGAAGGCCCCACTGAGCGGGATAGCGCGGTGCGAGGAAGGCCAGGCCCGAGGCCGGCGCGGTCGGGCCGGCCACGCTGCGGTCGCGTCCGCGCAGCAGCTCGGCCATCCATTCCTCCGGCCGCTCGCCACGACCGATCGGCAGCAGCGAGCCGACGATGTTGCGCACCATGTGGTGCAGGAAGGCGTTCGCCTCGATCTCGACCGCGACTTCGTCGCCGTCGCGGGTGACGACGATCTCGCGCACGTTGCGCATCGGCGAATTGGCCTGGCATTGCACGGTGCGGAACGCGCTGAAGTCGTTCTCGCCGATCAGCGCCTGCGCCGCTCGCTGCATGCGCTCGGCGTCGAGCGGCACGCGCTCCCAGGTGACGAATCGCGCGGCCAGCGCGGCGCGTACCGGACGGTTGAGGATCGTGTAGCGATAGCGTCGTGCCCGCGCACCGAAGCGCGCATGGAAGTCCCCGGCGACAGGCAAAGCCCAGATCACGGCGACGTCGCGCGAGAGGCGCGAATTCGCGCCCAGCGTCCACGCGCGCTCGCTGCGTGCGGCGAGCGTGTCGAAATGCACGACCTGGCAACGGGCGTGCACGCCGGCATCCGTGCGGCCCGCGCAGGTGACCTCGACGGGATGGTCGGCGACGAAGGACAGCGCGGCTTCGACCTCTCCCTGCACGCTGCGACCGTGCGACAGCCGCTGCCAGCCGGAGAAATCCGTTCCGTCGTATTCGATGCCGAGCGCGAGTCGCATGGAGCAGGAGTGGGAAATGGGGGAGAAGGAAAAAGGAATGGTAGAACGATTGCGAAGCGGGCAAGCATCGCCCCTCGGTCGGCGGAAAGCAAAAAGGGGAACCGGACGACGGCGCCCGCCGTCCGATTCCCCCTTCGTTTGCTTTCGATTCCGGCTTTTTCAGCGCACCTCGGCCAGCAACCGGCGCGCTTCGGCCTTCTGCGCGTCGTTGCCTTCGGCCACCACCTCGTCGAGCATGGAGCGCGCACCGTCCGGATCGCCCATGTCCATGTAGGCCTTGGCGAGATCGAGCTTGGTACCGACCGCATCGTCGCCAAGCAGGAAATCGTCGTCGACGGCGACCGCCACAGGTTCAGGCTCCGGAACCGGTTCCGGCACGGGCGCATGCACATGCACCGGAGCGCCGAACTCGAGCGGCGGCAGGTCGTCGAAACCGAAGCCTTCTTCCGGCTTGGCATCCGCCTTCGCCGGCGAGCTCGAGTCGAACATCTCGTCGAGGTTGAAGCCGAAATCATCGTTCCCGTGGGAGGCCGACGCCACGACGGCGGACGGCTCCCGCATTTCGTCGTGCTGCGGAGGCGCCACGGCGTGGTGGGCAGCGGGCTCGTCGAAGGAGTCGATCGAGTCGAACGGATCGAACGACTCGTGCGTCGTCGCGGGCGCCGCAGCGAACGGGTCGTCGTGGGCGGCAGGCGAGGTCGAGAACATCGGATTGTGCGGAGCGATCTCCTGCCCCATCGCAATCGCCTCCTGCCATTCCAGCACGGATGGATCGCCCACGTGGTCGCGCATCTCGGCCGCGGCTGCCTCGAACTTGTCCGTCGCGCGCTCGGCGTAGTGGATGCTCAGCAACTCGAGGCGCAGGCCGAGATTGGACGGATCTTTCGCGATCTGCTCGCGGAGGCCGGCCTCTCCCGTGTCGAACGCCGGATCGTCCGCGATGCCGGCAGCGGCCGCGCCCGAAAGCGGGGAACTGCCGAATGCGTCGGCGATGGAATTGCGCTCGGGCTTCGCGGCGGGCTTGCGCTTGCGCAGGCCGAGGAATGCGAGCAACCCGATGACCAGTGCGCCGCCTCCCGCCGCCGGCAGCACCCACGGCTCTTCGTACCACGGTGCGGCCACCGGCACCGGGCGGGGCTTCGGCTTCGCGGCCGGCTTCTGCGGAGCGGGCGCCGGCTTGGCGGCAGGCGCCTGGGGTGCGGAAGCCGTCGTCGCCGGCTTGTCGGCGGCCGGTGTGGAGTTCGCATCGGGCGTGCCGGCCACGACAGACGCCGCCGTGGCGGGTGCC